>JBAZCE010000107.1:0-7829 GCA_041671105.1 Gallionella sp. | reverse complement strand
GCCCATCGCGATGGTGGTCATCACGATCGGGCGCGCGCGTTTGCTGCAGGCATCGACCAGCGCATCGAAACGATTCATGCCGTGCTCGCGGCGCGCGGTGATCGCATATTCCACCAGCAAAATGGAGTTTTTGGTCACGATCCCCATCAGCATCAGCAGGCCGATCAGGGACGGCATGGAGAAGCTGCTGTGCGTGACCAGCAGCGCCACAAACGCACCGCCGATGGATAACGGCAAGGCGGCGAGGATCGTCACCGGCTGCAGGAATTCGCGGAACAACAACACCAGCACGACATACACGCACATCACGCCGGTCAGCATCGCCAGACCGAAACTGCCGAACAGCTCCTGCATGCGTTTCGCATCGCCCGACTCCGCCCGCTTCACGCCCGGCGGCAAGGCACTCAGGCTGGGCAATTTGTTCACTTTTGCAAACACATCCCCCAGTTGTTGGCCGTTGAGCTCGATGTTAATGGTCACATTGCGGCTGCGATCCAGACGGTTGATCTGCGCTGAGCCGCTGCTCATCGCGATATCGGCCACATTTCCCAGCATGACATTGCCCTGTCTTCCCGGAACCGGCAGGCGCGACAGTACCTCCATATTTTCGCGTGCGGATTCGGGCATCTCGACCCTGATCGGCACCTGACGCTGCGGCAGATTCAGCTTGGCAAGCTGCGCGCTGTAATCCCCCGCTGTCGCGATGCGCACCACATCCCCCACCGCCTCAACCGTCACCCCCAGATCCGCCATGCGCGCGAAATCAGGGCGTATGGTGACTTCGGGACGCACTAAAGACGCGTTCGACGAGACATTACCCAGACCCGGTATCGTGCGCAAATCGCGTTCGACATTGCGCACCGCCCCCGCCAGCGCAACAGAATCTTCGCCCGACAGGGTCAGTTGCAGCTTTTCGCCCGAGTCCCCGGTGCCCACCGTCACGCGCACGCCCGGCAGCGCCTCCATCTTGCGACGCAGCAGCACTTCCACCTCGCTCTGCTTCAACTTGCGCTCGCTGCGATGCACCAGCATCACGGTCAGATTCGCACGGCGCACATCCGCGTCCCCGCCCGAGGAAAACATATCGCCGGTCGCCCCCTGCCCCACCGCCGTAAACACCTGCTTCACCTCCGGCACCTGCATGATCAGTTGACGCGCCTGCTCGGCGACCTCAGTGGTCTGCGCCAGACGCGAGCCGGGCGGCAATTCGATACTCACCTGGGTCAGCGCCCGGTCGGCGGTCGGAATAAAACCGCTGGGCAGCAACGGAATCAACATCAGCGAAGCGATGAAAAACGCCACGGCCATCAGCGAAGTCTTGACGCGATGCGTCAGACACCAGCGCATCCACACCAGATAGCGCGTCATCAGCCGGCTTTGCCGCACCTCCTCAGCAATCGGTTTTAAGAAAAATGCGGCCATCATCGGCGTGAGCAACCGCGCCACCACTAGGGAGGCCATCACGGCCAGCGCCGCCGTCCAGCCGAACTGTTTGAAGAATTTACCCGCAATCCCGCTCATGAAGGCGGTCGGCAAAAACACCGACACCAGCGTAAACGTGGTTGCCACCACCGCCAGACCGATCTCGCTGGTTGCATCGAGCGCGGCTTGCAGCGGCGACTTGCCCATGTGCAAATGACGCACGATGTTCTCGATTTCGACAATCGCATCGTCCACTAAAATACCCACCACCAGCGCCAGCGCCAGCAACGTCACGGTATTGAGGGAAAAACCCAGATAGTGCATGCCGATGAAGGTCGGTATCACCGACAAGGGCAAGGCGGCGGCGGAAACGAAAGTCGAACGCAAATCGCGCAGAAACCACCACACCACCAGCACCGCGAGGATAGCGCCCTCATAGAGCAGATCCATGGAACCTGCAAAATTCTCCTCCACGGCGGCCACGTTGTTGAAGGCCTCGCGGATCACAAGATTGCCGTGTTCGGCATTCAGTTTCGCCACCGCGGCGCGCACCTCCTTGGCCACGGTCACTTCACTGCTGCCTTTGGAGCGCGTGATTTCAAAGGCGATGATGGGCTTGCCGTCGAGCAGGGCCAGAGAACTCTTCTCGCTTGCCGTATCGCGCACATTTGCCAGCTGGTTCAGGCGATAGCGTCTGCCATCCGGCAGCACGATATCCATCGCCGCCAGCGCGTCTGCGGTCTCTACCGTCCCGATGGTGCGCAAAGACTGCTCGGCGCCGCCCACGTCGGTGCGCCCGCCGGAGGCTTCCTTCTGAATGCGGCGAATTTGACGGGATATATCCGCCATCGACACGTTCAGCGCCTGCACCTTGAGTGGATCGATCTCGACGCGAATCTCGCGTTCCACCCCGCCGACGCGGTGTACCTTACCCACCCCCGGCACCGACAGCAAGCGCTTTGAAATATCGTTATCCACGAACCACGAGATATCCTGATCGTCGAGTTTGGCGGAGATCACGCTATAGGTCAGAATCGGACGCCCCGAAGTGTTGATCTTGCTGATCACCGGTTCCTTCATGTCGCTCGGCAGATCGGAACGCACCCGGGCAATCGCGTCGCGCACATCGTTGAGCGCTTCGCTCACATCCTTTTCGAGGTTGAATTCCACCGAAATGGTGGCCGAGCCGTCGGTAATCTTTGAATACAGATGCTCGACCTGCCCCAGACTTGCCAGCGAATTCTCGATCTTGCGCGCGACTTCGGTTTCCATCTGGACGGGAGCGGCCCCCTCCAGCGTCGCGGTCACGGTCACCACCGGCAATTCGATATCGGGAAAATCCTGCACCTTCATCTCGCGGAAGCTGTTGAGCCCCACCAGCGTCAACAGGACGAACAGCAAAATGGAAGGAATGGGACTCTTGATCGCCCAGGCTGAGAAATTCATCGCGGCGCAACCTCAGCAGGCGCTATCCTGACCAGATCGCCGTCGTTCAGAAAACCGGCGCCGCTCGCCACCACGGCGCTATCCCGTTTAATGCCGCCGGTAATTTCAACTCGATCTTTAACGCGCCTGCCCGTACTCACCTTGATCTGGGCGACGTGATTTTCATTACCCGGCTGATACAGGTAGGCGTATCCGTCGCGGATCACCACCGCGCTCTGCGGCACGGTCAGCGCATGCGTCTGCCCAAGGTCGAATTCACCCTGCACGAACATGCCGGCTCTGAGCGTACTGTTTGCCGGCAGTTCGACATAGACTTTTCCGTTACGGCTTTGCGCATCGATCACCGGCGAGATACGCGCAACGACGGCGCTGATTTTCTCGCCCCCGCTCAACATCACGAGCACCTTTTGCCCGATGCGCACGCGCTGGATCGCGTCGGCAGGCAAATCGGCATGCCATTCGAGTCTGCCTCTGCGTATCATCCGGAACAGTTCGGCACCCGATTGCACCACGGCACCCACTGTCGCGGTACGCGACGAAATCAGCCCGTCGTCGGGCGCCGTCACCCGCGTGTAGCGATAGCGCAGTTTTTCTGCATCGAGCCGCGCCCCGGCCAGCTGCATCTGCGCCCGCGCCATGTCTGCCGCGGTAGCCAATTGCTGCAATTCCTGTTCGCTCATCGCGCCCGAATCCCTGATTTTCAATGCACGCTGCGCATTTGCCGAGGCTTCCGCAAAATGCGCGCCCGCTTCATCGTACGAGGCTTGCTGCTGGCTTAATTCGGCCAGCTTTATTTCATCGGCAAAACGCGCCAGCAAATCGCCTTTCCTGACTCTATCGCCGACGTTGACCAACACCTCGGCCAGGCGCAGACCGCCCAGTTCCGCACCGACGATGGTTTCCTGCCATGGCTGTATGCCGCCCGAGGCGGTGATCCGTTCAGCCCAGACTTTTTCTTCCGGCCGAACCACAAGCACCGTCAGCGCGGGTTTTGCCGCCACCGCCACCACAGCCTTTTTGCCGCGCAACCCGATCACGCCCGCCAGCACGACGACTGCGACTACGCCGATTGCGGCAATTGCTTTTTTACGTTCCACTCTTATCTCCTGAATCGCCGGCGGCGACACTTTCCTGATTTACGGTCCCGTCCCAGCCACCGCCCAATGCCTTGTACAGCGCAATCCAGGCGGACACGGCTTCCCGCCCGGAACTTGCCTCATTCTCCTGAGATTGAAGCGCATTGCGGTGCGCCTCTTCCAGATCGAGGAGGTTGTACATACCCGCATCGCGGCGTGTTTGCGCCGCCTTATAGATCAGCTGATATTGCGCCAGCGCGCGGCGACTCTCTGCCAGACGGGAGTTCGCCACGTCCAGACGCACCAACGCATCCTCAATCTCATGCACCGCCTCGCGCACCGTCTTGCGATAGCCCGCCTGTGCATAGTCATAACGCGCACGGGTCGCCGCCACAACCGACTTGCGTCTGCCCGCATCGAACACCGGGATGAACAGGCTGGGGCCGAAAGACCAGGTCGACGCCTGAAGATTTGCGCCGCCGGCATGCAGACGATTGATGCCGATCGAACCCACAAGCGTCAGACTGGGGAACAGCTCCGCCTTTTTGGCACCGATCTGTGCGGAGGCTGCGGCGAGTTCAAGCTCTGCTGCCGCCACATCCGGCCGCTGACTCAGCGCACGCACGGCCACACGGCTCACATCGATAAGATTCGGCAGTGGAATCTGCCCGCGCTTTGCGGCCAGTCGCGCCTGCAGCCCCTGCGCATCGAGCCCGGTCAGTGCAGTCAGTTTATTTAACGCCCGCGCATAATCGCCCTGCCTTGCCGCGTAGGTCGAGGCGCTATCAGCAGCATTGGCCTCCCCCCTTGCCGCCTCCACCATCGATGCCAGCCCCGCCGACTGCTTGACGGATACCATCTGCGCCGTGCTGGTGCGCGACAAACTGGTTTGCTCATTGATCGCCAACGCTGCTTCACTCTGACGAAGGCTGACATAGGCATCGGCCACTTCCGCCGCCAGGGAGATGCGCGCCTGATGCCAGTTCGCGACACTCGCACCCAGACTCGCGCGCGAGGCTTCGACCGTGCGGCGATTTTTGCCCAGCAGATCGAGCTCCCAGCTGGCGTCGAATCCTGCCCTGTCCATGCGCTGACGCATCAGCTGCTGACCGAACACAGACTTGCTCTGCGTAGTCGAAAGCGTCGCCCCCACACCCGGAAAATAAGCGCCCGTGCTGCCCTCAACATTGGCGCGCGCCTCAGCGACCTTCGCCAGCGCCTGATCCAGCGTGGGATTGTCGCGTTCCGCATCGACGATCAACCCGCTTAACAAAGGATCGTTGAACTGCTCCCACCAGTTCGCCAGATTTTCCAGCTTGCCGCCATGCGGCAGCGGTGCATGCCAGGCCTGATCTTTTTGTTCGGGGCGAACGAAATCCGGCCCCAGGGTGCAACCGGCAAGCAGTAACACACACAGCGCCCAGACAAGTTTACGCATGAGTTGCTCCTGCACGCTCGGCTGCAATCAACGCGATTGCATAACCGACCAGACGGGCGATCATCACTTCGTTCGCCTGTTTATCGCAAATCAGCGCAGGGGCCAGCGTCTCAACCACGCTGCGCCCGTGCATATACACGCTGATCATGCCGAACAGACAAAAGGCCAGCCGGCTGATTTCAAGACCGGGACTCGCCACACCCAGTTCGCGGCACAGCAGGCGCTGCAACTTTTCGTGATTGGGCCGGATCGCTTCGGATAAGGCGCCTTCCAGAACCCCGCTCGGATCGGCCTCCTCGCGCGCGTGCAGGCGCATGAATTTCAGATGCAGCGGCCCGTCTTCAGCCGTCGGGGGAATCATCGAACGGTAAAAACAATCCAGTGCCTCCTTCAGGGGAACACTGTCGATATCGAGCAGCGCAAACGCGTTAAATCTTTGCGCGACGGTCGAACGAAACACCTCGCGATACAGATTCGCCTTGTCGCCGAAATGATAGTGAATGGCGGCCAGATTGACAGCCCCGCGGCGGCTGATCTCCCGCGTGCTCGCCGCGCGATATCCCACTTCCGAAAAAACTTCCGTCGCGGCTTGCAACAGCCTGAACCGCGTATCTGATTGACTCATCGCCAAAACACCCTTAAATCAAGTGCGGAGAATATTAAGTCAGTCGACTGATTGAGTCAACCGGCTTACTCAGGGTACACTATCGACAAATAGCGTAATTTACCGCATCATCGCCAGCGAACGGATCACCACGACATGAAACTTATCTTCACAAAGCCTGTTATCGTCGTATTTCTGCTGCTTGCCATATCAGGCGGAGTCGCCTGGTATTACCTGACCCCGGCCACGCGCAGCACCGAAAATGCCTACCTCAATGCCGACGTGGTGAACGTGGCATCCGAGGTTGCGGGGCGCATTACTAAAGTGCATGTCACGGACAATCAGCACGTTCATAAAGGCGATGCGCTGTTCGATATCGATCCCGAGCCTTATGCGATCGCACTGGCGAAAGCGGAAGCGGAACTTGCGCAAGCGATGCAGAGCGCAAATCAGGACAACGCGGAAGTCAGGCTCGCACAGGCGCAGATCAGGCAGAGCGAAAGCGACCTTGCCAACGCACTCAGCATCGATGCGCGCGACAAAAAGCTGGTGGCGCAACATTTTCTGTCTCAGCAAACCCAGGATGATGCGCAGACTCGCGTGCAGGGGCTGCGGGCATCGCTGGAACAGGCGAAAGCGAAACTGTCCAGGGCGCGTTCCGCACCGGAAAAGAGCGATGAGCGCGGCGATGTATTAAAAGCAAAGGCGGCAATCCAACAGGCAAGGCTCAATCTGGCGCACACCCGTGTCGCAGCGGCGCAGGACGGGCAGATCAGCAACCTGACGCTCACGGAGGGCGAGATGATAGGCGCAGGCACGCCGCTGTTTGCACTCATCGCGAACAACAGCTTTCACATCGATGCCAACTTCAAGGAATCGCAGCTACCGGGAATCCGCCCGGGACAAAAGGTCGACATTCAGATCGACATGTATCCGGGAGTGCACTTCACGGGCACCGTGGAAAGTTTAAGCGGCGGCACGGGCACCGCTTTCTCGCTGTTGCCCGCGCAAAACGCGACCGGCAACTGGGTCAAGATCGCACAGCGCGTACCGGTACGCATCAAGCTTGCCCCGACGGACAGCGATCATCCGCTGCGCATCGGTGCGACGACGACCGTGAGCGTACACCTGGAATAGCCGCATGAGCCTTAAAACCTATTTTTATCCACGAAAGTCACGAAAGTCACGAAACGGATTAAACAGGCAAGCCACATGGTGGCTCGCGACTAAATCAACTGGTTACATAGGCGTGCAACTCTCCCACTGGGTGATGCGACCAATCGTATTATGCATTTGAATTTGTTGCGAGTTATCGCCCACCGGGCAATATCCCTGCTAAAACCGTTCGTGTTTGTTCGTGTGTTTCGTGGACAACTGGGTTTGCTGGCATGAGCCGCCGGGTCTTAACCAGCATCGCCGTGATGGCTGCCACCATCATGCAGGTGCTGGACACCACCATCATCAATGTGGCCCTGCCCAACATGGCGGGACAACTCGATGCGACGCCCGACAACATCAGCTGGGTGCTCACCTCCTACCTGATCGCCTCGGCGATCTTCATGCCGCTGACCGGCTACTTCACCGACCGGTTGGGACAGCGCCGCTACCTGCTGATCAGTATCGCCGGATTCGTCGTCAGTTCCGCACTGTGCGGGATGGCGGATTCCCTGTTCCAGATGGTACTGTTCCGTTTCATGCAGGGCGTATTCGGCGCATCGCTGGTGCCGTTGTCGCAATCCATCATGCTGCAGGTATTTCCCGGCGAGCAACGCGGCAAGGCGATGGCGATCTGGAGCATGGGCGTGATGGTCGCGCCCATTCTCGGGCCGACACTGGGCGGCTG
>JBAZCE010000106.1:7340-7888 GCA_041671105.1 Gallionella sp. | reverse complement strand
CAATGGTAATAGCACTGACAGGCATGGTGCAGGTAAATGTTTGCAAAATTTTCTTTGCCAAATGCCAGCCAGAATCTGCCGGTTAATTCGTTCGCCAGCGCTTCGTTCTGGATAAAGTCGGACTTGACGGCACTGCTGATGGCAAGGTCGTAGGTTCTGATCGCGGTGATATCGTTACCGGTTATCCGGGCTTTTTCGGCTTCTACCAACAGGTATTTGTGCAGAAAATTATCCGCGCAATTGTCGGCCCATATTTTCATCTGATGCTGATTTTCTTCAATTTGCTCAAGATATTTTTTTTGCGTGCGCTCGCCTCTTGATGGATAGAGGGCTGCAAGAATCAGGCTGTGGTAGAAGTTGAATTCGGCAATTGTGCTGGTGCCCCGAATGTGGTCGAGATTATTTTCCGCTTCAAGTATGCACAACAGTGCGGCTTCATGATTCTTATGAAGATAGAGCAGCTGTGCCTTGAGCACCATAAAGTAACAGAGTGCAACGATACTGCGTGACTTGCAGTCCTCAATAAACTGATTTTCTGTCATTCCCTC
>JBAZCE010000106.1:2815-7330 GCA_041671105.1 Gallionella sp. | reverse complement strand
CCATCGGTATCCCCCCTGAGATTGCCGATGGCCAGCTGAAATCCCTGAATGGTGTCGATCGGCATCTGATGTTTTGCCTTCCTGGCAAAACTCATGAATCTGTCGAGTTTTTTCGATAAGCGCTCAAGGCGCATCCCCTTGTTATAGAGATTCGCCGTGCCAAAACCCACTGTATAACCTGCATACTGGAAATCGCCACATTCAATTCCGGTCTGGTAGCCTTCCTCAAAGGCGGCATCTCCCTCCCGGAAGGGGCGGGTCCAGTGCAACAGAAATGCCGTATGGATGAAGCTGCCACGGCATTTTTGCACCGGGTCGTTATAGCGTTCGCTCATTTTCAGGCCGAGCCTGCAGAATTCATAACCGCTATGGTATTCATGGAGCACAGAGCTCAAGACATTGGCATAAGTCACATAGGCTTTTGCCGATTCATGTGTGTGCCCGTAACGCAGAGACAGGTTGGCCATCATGACGGCGATCACACCGTAGAGCGCAGGGTCCGACATGTAGGTGGTCGGCTGCATTTCCATGAGTATTCTCATGGCGGCCTGGTGTGCCGGCGATACCATCGCCGGTGAGTCGATCAGCGTATCTATTTCCCTGTTTCCCAGGTTATGCTTCGCCTGCTGTATCTCTGCATGTAACGCAGCTTCCAGGTTGTTGTCCGGCAGCCTGACGCCCAGGAGCTTCAGCGCTTCCCGTCCGGTGGCAATTCCTTTTTGGTAATCGGCGGTGACGGTATATTGGTAGACCAACATGCTGTAGAGTTCAGTCTTGCTGATGACAGAGTCGGATCGATCCAGCAGCCTGCTGATGATTTTCTGGGATTTGTTGAAATCTCCGTTGAGATATTCGGCTTCGGCCCACTCCTTGTGAAGCGCATAGCAAAGTTTGCATTCAACTTCCCATGACAGTTCGGGTAAGTTCGCTATGCCGGCGATGAAGTATTGCCGTGCGGTCGCATAGGCGGTATTTTTCTTCGATTGCTGGCCGGCTAACAGGTTTAAACGGGCGACCCGCATTTTTTTCTGCGTATCCGAAATGAGTGCGCTTGCGATATTCAGGTGATTGACGACACTGACAACGGCCTTGATATCATTTTCGTCTGTCAGGTGCTCTAATAGAATTTCTCCGATATGGAGGTGAACGGCTGGTTTTTTCGATTCAGGGATCAGGCTGTAGGCGCCCTCATGAATCTTGTCATGTACAAACCTGAAGCTGCCCCCCCCCTGGATAATCATGCCCATGTTGAGCACCGGCAGGAGATCCATGCGGACTTGTTCCAGCGTATGGCCGGTGGACAGGGCGAGCGTTTCTATTTCCCACGTGTTGCCGAGACAGGCTGCCAGTTTCAATGTGGCGCGGGTATCTTCCGGGAAACTGTTCAATTTCCTGAGCATCAGGTCGGCTACGTTGTCGGTGGCCTGCATCTCCCGGATGTCTTCAATATTCCACTGCCAACCGGCAGGGGATGCAAACTTCAGGAGTTGATCTTCATACAGGGTCTGCAAAAACAGTTTTACAAAAAATGCATTGCCACCGGTTTTACGGTGAATTTCATCTGCCAATGGGCGGCTAACCCCGGTTGCACAGCCGAGTGCATCGGCTACAAGCTGGCCGGTGTTGTCAACGTCGAGTGGAGATAAGGCGATGCGTCCGATACTGCCGCGAATTTTTTCGATCTCGTGTAGCGCTGATTGCACGGGATGCGAGCCATCCACTTCATTATCGCGATAAGCGCATACCAGCATGAAATGATTCAGTTCAGGATCGGTGGCGAACTGTTTGATCTGCTTGATACTGGCGAAGTCCGCGTTTTGTATGTCATCCAAAAACATGACCAACGGATGTTCCGCTTTTGCGAACACGCGAATGAATTTGCCGAATGTCAGGTCGAAGCGATTTTGGGATTCCACTGGTCCCAAGTCACGGGTGGCGGGTTGCAGACCTATTATTTTTTCGAGCGACGGGATGATATCGATGATGATCCGGGCATTTTCTCCCAGACTGGCCAGCAGTTTTTCCCGCCACACTGTTATGCGAGCCTCGGGTTCTCCCAGAATCAGGTGAATCAAGCCCTGAAAGGCATGAACAATGGCACTGTACGCGCTTCCCCGGGTGAACTGGTCATATTTACCCGAGATGAAATAACCGTGTCCGCTCGCAACGGGATTTTGCAGTTCGCCGATAACGGCGGATTTGCCGACACCCGAATAGCCCGTCACCAGAATCAGTTCCGATTTACCTTTGATCACTCGCTCAAACGCGGTTAACAGCCGCCGGGTTTCCTGTTCTCGGCCGTAAAGTTTTTGGGAGATCTTGAACTTGCCGGAAAAGTCGGCTTTTGCGATTTCAAATTCGCGGATAACGCCGCCGGCGGTAAACTGATCCCGGCATTTTTCAAGGTCGGCTTTGACACCCTCAGCACTCTGGTAGCGGTCTTCGGCATTTTTTTGCAGCAATTTCATAATGATATTCGAAATTGCCGGGAAAATATCGGGTCTGTGCGCGGCCAGGGGAGAGGGCGTTTTGGCAATATGACTGTGGATGAGTTCCAGCGGATCATCGGATACAAAGGGTACGCTGCCACACGCCATGCGATACAAGGTGACCCCCAGAGAGTAAAGGTCGCTCCGGTAGTCGATCAGGCGATTCGTGCGACCGGTCTGTTCAGGGGAGATGTACTCAATGGTGCCGCCGGAGGCCGCCAGGTCGATACCCTGAAAAGACTCAAGTTCTGCCTGGCTGGAAATCCCGAAATCCAGATATTTGATCGCATGATTTTCAGGCGAAATGGCGATATTGCCCGGCTTGAGATCCTTATGGATCACATTCTTGCCGTGTATGATGCCCAGGCCTTCGGTAATCTGAATGGCAACATCCAGAAACAGCGCGACGCTCATTCCATCCTCAGGAATGAGGTCCGAGAGTTTTACGCCGCCGAAATCTTCTGAAATGATCGCCAGACCATTCTGATAGGGTTCCAGCTGATAGTATTTTATGATGAGTTTACTGTCGAAGCGCGAGCCGATGCTGAACTCGCTTCTGAAGCGGTTAATCAGCTCCAACGGTACAAATTTTTCAGTCGGCGTCTTGATGATGACAGACTTCCCGTCGGACAGCCGGATTCCCCGATAGGCACAGCTATGACTGCCCCCGGAGATTTTCTCCAGGACTTTGAAGCCCGCGATATTGATCACGTTGCGCTGCATGAATATGGGGTGGACGAATATCGTTTGAAACGATCCTTCATCAGTCTAGAGCGCTATACACACGGATTTCGTTTCGAGATAGTTAAGCAAGGCGGCATAGCCCATTTCCCTGCCCCAGCCGGATTGTTTGTAGCCACCGAAAGGCAGCGCTGCATCATAGACGTGGTAACAGTTGATCCACACCGTTCCGGCCTTGAGGCGTTCGGCCGTGAGGTGGGCCTTGGACAGATCCGCAGTCCAGATGGCTGCGGCAAGACCATAGTTTGTGTCGTTGGCGGCTTCGATGACTTCATCGATATCGTCGAAGGGTACGAGGATGGCAACCGGGCCGAAAATCT
The DNA here is from genome assembly GCA_041671105.1 of Gallionella sp. Classification (GTDB taxonomy): domain Bacteria; phylum Pseudomonadota; class Gammaproteobacteria; order Burkholderiales; family Gallionellaceae; genus Gallionella. The sequence continues at coordinate 3,780 of JBAZCE010000106.1, read as the reverse complement.
CTTCCCTGACGACGCGCATGTCGGGGGTGGTGTCTACCAGTACGGTCGGCGCGACAAAGTAACCATCGCTTTTGGCGCGGCGTTTAGTCAGCGCTTTGGCACCTTCTGCCAGACCGCTGTCGATAAAGGAGGACACTCGCTCAAATTGAATCTTCGATACCAGCGGGCCCATTCCCGCCGTGTCATCCAGGCCGCTGCCCAGCTTGATGTTGTCGGCGATCGCTGCAACGCCGTTTGCGACGCGGTCAAATATTTCCCGCTCGACATAAATGCGCGAACTGGCCGTGCAAACCTGACCGTGGTTGAAGAAGATCGAGTTGGCCGCGCCATGGATGGCTGCATCGATATCCGCGGCATCCTTGAAGATGATGGTGGGTGATTTTCCGCCGAGTTCGAGCGATACTTTCTTCAGGTTGGCCGCTGCCGCCTTGACGATCAGTTTGCCGACTTCAGTTGAGCCGGTAAATGCAATTTTGTCCACATCGTGGTGGGTTGTCAGCGCGGCACCTGCCGTTTCGCCGAAACCCGGAACAATATTGACCACGCCTTTGGGCAGGCCGGCCTCAATCATCAATTCGCCCATACGCAGTGCGGAAAGCGGCGTTTCTTCCGCCGGCTTTAACACAATGGTCGCGCCTGCAGCCAATGCCGGGCCGAGCTTCATGGCCAGCATCAGCAACGGGAAATTCCACGGTATGATTTGTCCGACAACGCCCACGGGTTCTTTCAGCGTATAGGCGTGATACTTTTGCCCCGGTGCGTAAGGCACTGAGAGCGGTATGGTCTGGCCTTCGATTTTTGTCGCCCATCCGGCGTAGTAATGAAAATGGTCGGCAGAAAGCGGAATATCGACCGCATTGGCGATGCCTTTGGATTTACCGTTGTCGAGGGATTCAAGCTCTGACAATTCGTCGCGATGCTGGTACATCAGGTCGCCGATTTTCCAGATGATCCGGCTTCTTTCA
>JBAZCE010000106.1:0-2805 GCA_041671105.1 Gallionella sp. | reverse complement strand
TCTTTCAAGCGGCGACATCCGGCGCCACGGGCCGTTTTCAAATGCCTCGCGTGCAGCCGCCACTGCCAGATCAATATCCGCCTTGTCACCCTCGAAAACCTGAGCCAATTCCAAGCCGGTGGCAGGGTTGTAAACGGTAAATGTCTTGCCTGATGCGGAAGAAACCCATTCCCCGTCGATCAGCATTTTTTTAGGCTGGCTCAAAAACTCTTTAATCTTGCTGCTGATTAAGGTATCGCTGATATCCGCTTTGACGATTTCTTCCATTTGCATTCCCTTAGGTAGTGGCAGGTCAGTTTAAAATGCCAAAATGTACTGAGTTGTTTACGGCAGAATACTGGTATTCATAATGGTGGTTATTCTAGCATCATAAAATATTTCGCCGCAGCAATTGCGATGATTTTCTGTCGGTTGGTAATTTGGCAGGGATAAAAATTGGAACATCAATTATTAATTGATAATCACTTTCGTGCGATGCGTCGGGCACCGCTGTAGTGTGCGCGCCAATACTTGTCATTCAGGCTTGTCAACATGATGGCTTTGCCGCTTTTTGGGGAATGCACGAAGCGATTTTCACCGATAAAAATGCCGACATGAGAGTATGGGCTGCGTGTGGTGTTGAAGAACACCAGATCACCTGGCTTCAACTGAGCAGTTTCAAGCGGTATGCCGATGCGGCTCATCTCGGAACTGGTGCGCGGCAGTTGTACTCCCAGTGAATTCTGGTATACATACTGAACAAAACCGCTGCAATCGAAACCGTTGACCCGGGATTTTCCGCCATACTGGTATGGCGTGTCATACAGGCTCATCGCATAAATCGCCAGGTTGTTCATGTGGGCTTCGTCATCGGTCGGCGCGGGTTGAACATGGCTTTGCATAGCCGGTTCATGACGCGGCGTGCTGCACGCATTCAATAACAGCAGTGCAAAGAATGTAATGAGATATTTCATATGTGTTAATTTACGGTAGAGCAGCCGGGTTTGTAAAGGGAAAATAGTGAAAAAGGTACTGATTTTATTGATATCTGGCTTGTTGGCAGCAATGAACGCATGTGGCAATGAACTTGAGATCATCAATCTCAAGCATCGCAGTGCCGAGGAGTTGTTGCCTGTCATCAGGCCTTTGCTGGACAAGGACGAAATGGCAAGCGGTATGAATTATCAGCTCATCCTGCGCGCTTCACCGCGCAACATTGCACAGATTAAACGTTTGCTCGATGGTATCGATACCCTGCCGCGTCGTTTGAAAATTACCGTCATGCAGGATGTGGACAGCGATACGGCAGCCAGACTTGTTGAGGTTTCAGGCAGCGTCAGACTGGGGCGCAATGCCAGTCTTGGCACAGGTAACGGGCAGGCAGGTGCGAGGATCATCAGCACCCGTTCGCTCGAAGATGATAAGAAGACCCAGCAGTTGCAAGTGCTGGAGGGTAATAAGGCATTAGTGCGCAGCGGTCAGTCTGTGCCTGTGCAGCAGGTGCAGAATGCCTGGGGAACTCAGGTGATCAATACCACCCAATATCGGGATGTTTCCAGCGGTTTTTATGTGTTGCCGCGCATCAATGGGGAGAACGTCACGCTGGAAATCAGTACGCAGAACGACTCGCTTGCGCCGAATCAGAACATGGCTACCCGGATACAAAATACCTCGAGTACGGTATCGGGTCATCTGGGTGAATGGATCGAGCTGGGTGGCGTGGGGCAGCAAAGCAGCAATGACAGCACGTCCATCACCACGCGCAGCACTTCCCGGCAGAATGAGCGGCGCAGCGTTTTGATCAAGGTGGAAGAGGTTAATTAATCTTCAGGAATCGGCACTCAACGGCCTGAAAACACCGTATATCCTGGCGTCTGGCGTTTGAGAAAACCGTTCCTGGCGCGTTGACGCTCCATTCTGTGATGGCGATGAATCCGTCGCAAGCTGCGACGACCAGTGTCAGGTTGCTTGAATGAACCACGGCGCCTGACGACGCTGTATGTGGCTCGGTCCAGCCTTTTGCCCGATGGATGAATATGGTCGTGTTGTTGATCGTCGCCGATCGCCGAATGCGCGGACTTGCCGCATGATCGCATTCACCGGCTGTGTAGAGTCGATGGCGCGCTCCTGCTCCGACCAATAGTCAGGTCGTCTTTGTTCTTCCGTCAGCGCAAGGTGTCAATGGGGTCGGGAAATTTAGCGCCGCGCCTTGCGGCCATTTTACGGCCAATCTGTTCCATCTGTTGCAAACTGAGCATGCCGGAGGCTAATGGCAAAAGCTCAGTATTTTCGATGGCGATGTGGTCACGGTAACTGTCGATGAATTTTTCGGTAAGGGCTGCATCCAGCGTCACATCGAGTCCTTCTGCAATGAGTTGAAGCGTGGGACGCAACGCATCCCAACTCGCCAGCATGAGCGCATGTTCGCAGAGCAATCGATCAAGCAAGACGCTATTCGTTGCTGCACGTAAGGCCGGAAACAGATCCAGCTCTTCATCCTGATGATGGAACTGTCCTGCCGTATCGAAGTAGCGCAGGATACCCAGGGCTGCCTGTCGGGCCTGCGCATCACACCCTTTGCTGATCAGATATTCAGTCAGTTTTTGCAGTGTGTCGCATTGACGCAGTATTTTTTCGTGGCAGGCGCGCAGCATTTGCAGCGGATGATCGAAGCCGGGGGCCGCTTCAGCAGATATTAATCGGGTCATTTTTATGAATAGATCGCAATTGATTTTGATCGGCCCGTTTGAGGGCTGATGGCGGTTCAGGATGCCTTAACGACTTCAAGTATACGCAAATCCGGGTGAGACTTTCACGATACAAATT
>JBAZCE010000105.1:3465-7967 GCA_041671105.1 Gallionella sp. | reverse complement strand
CGAGCAGAATCTGGAACTCCTGGATGCGGAGGCGACGCGCCGTCTGCACAGCAATCCGCTGCGCATCCTGGACAGCAAGAACCCGGCGATGCGGGCGCTGATTGAAGCTGCGCCCAAGCTGATGGATGAGCTGAATGTTGATGCGCTCAACCATTTTGCAGCGGTGCAGGCGATATTGACTCAGCACGGCATATCCTTTGAAATTAACCCGCGTCTGGTACGCGGGCTGGACTATTACAACCGCACCGTGTTCGAATGGGTGACGACAAGGCTGGGCGCGCAAGGCACAATTTGCGCCGGAGGCCGATACGACGGTCTGATTGAACAAATCGGCGGTAAGCCGGCACCCGCGATGGGTTTTGCGATGGGTGTCGAACGCTTGCTGGTGTTGTTGCAGGAAGCCGGCATGGCGCTGCCCAAACCTCAGCTGGATGTGTATGTGGTGCATCAGGGCGAGCTGGCCGCAAGGCTTGCAAGTGCCGTGGCCGAGCAGTTGCGAGACGCCGATTTGCGCGTGCTGTTGCATTGCGGTGCGGGAAGTTTCAAGTCGCAGATGAAAAAAGCCGATGCCAGCGGTGCGATTGTGGCGGTGGTGATCGGTGACGACGAAGCGGCGGCGAATGAAGTCGGCGTCAAACCGATGCAAGGTGGCGCACAGGTGCGGGTGGGCGTGCAGAATCTTCTGTCCACTGTAAACGAATTAATCAAGCAGGAGTAGATAACATGGCGGTTTTGGATTTGCAGGAACAGGAACAACTCGACACGCTCAAGGCATGGTGGAAAGACAACGGCACTTGGGTGTTGGGTTCGGTGCTGGTCGTCGTGGTTGCAATGGGCGGCTGGCGCGGATGGCAGTATTACCAGAACAAGCAGACGGCCGAGGCCGCGACGTTGTATCAGCAATTCGTTGATCAGCTGGCGAGCAATGACCCGAAACGGGTCAACGATGCCGCCGCTGCCGTGATGGATAAATATGCAGCGACGCCTTATGCCCCGCGCGCGGCGCTGATCGCAGCGCAGGTGAATGAATCGGTAAAAGAGCCTGCGCATGCGAAGACTCAGCTGCAATGGGTGCTCGAACACGGCAAGGAAGACGGCCTGAAAAGCGTAGCCGGCCTGCGCATGGCCTCGCTGTTGCTGGATGAAAAGGACTATGCCGGCGCGCTGAAATTGCTCGAAGCCAAACATGCCGCCTCATTCGATGCCCTGTTTGCCGATCTCAAGGGCGATGTGCTGAACGCACAGGGCAAGCCGGTTGAGGCGCGTGCCGCCTATCAGGCAGCCTTTGACAAGCTGGATGCGAAGAGCACCTATCGCAATCTGGTTCAGATGAAGCTTGACGCGTTCGGAGCGCCAAAATGAAAAAACTGAGTCTGTTGTTGGTGCTGTTGGCCCTGGGGGGCTGTTCGACAGTCAAGGGTTGGATGGGATCGGCATCGACGGGTCCTCAGCCTGCCAAGCTGGTCGAATTCAACCAGGCGGCCCAATTTTCCGAGCGCTGGCACGGCAATTTCGGCGACCCCGGTGCGAATCCGTTGCAGGCGGCGCTCACACGGGAAGCCGTTTATGGCGTATCCGGCAAAGGCGAGTTGACTCGTCTGGATCGCGCGACCGGCCGCCAGGTGTGGCGCGTTGAAAGCAATATGACGGTTTCTGCAGGCGTGGGTGCAGGCGAAGGTCTGGTGCTGATCGGCAGCGACAAGGGCGAAGTGCAGGCTTTTGGCGAGGACGGAAAATTGCGCTGGAAGCACACTGTTTCCAGCGAAGTGCTGGGTGCGCCGCAGGTGGGCAATGGCGTTGTCGTGGTGCGCAGCGGCGACGGACATATCTCGGGTTTGAGTGCCGCAAAGGGCGATACCTTGTGGGTTTACGAGCGCAGTACGCCGGCTTTGGTGGTGCGCAGTCACGCGGGTGTCACGCTCCGTCACGGCATTATCTACGCCGGATTTGCCGGAGGCCGTCTGGTCGCGATCAAGGTTGCGGACGGATCGCTGCTTTGGGAAGGATCTGTGTCGCAACCGCGCGGCAATACCGAGCTGGAACGCATCAGCGACATCACCAGCAATCCGCTGGTAAACGACGCACAGGTTTGCGCCATTGCCTTTCAGGGAAATCTGGCCTGTTTTGAGGCCGTCTCGGGAAATGCAATCTGGAATCGTCCGATATCAAGCGATAAGGGGCTGTTTATATTGCGTAAATATCTGTACGTGAGCGATACGAAAGGTGTCGTCATGGCGCTGGATAAAGACAGCGGCAGCACCGTGTGGAAGAACGAACAGTTGTCGCTGCGCGACACTTCGGCCCCTTACGCACAGGACAATTTTATTGCCGTGGGTGATTATGAAGGCTATCTGCACGGTTTGAGCCGTGATGACGGCCGCTTCCTGGCGCGCATCAAACTGGACGGTGCAATTCAACTTGCCCCTGTCGAAATGGATGATGGCCTGCTGGTGCAGACCCGCAACGGCGCTGTTTATTCGTTGTTGATTAAATAAGGGGAAGAGGGAAGTAGGGAGAAGGGAGAAGGGAGAAGGGAGAAGGGTTGGCTCTTCCCCCTTGAGCACCGAAGGTGCGTACCCTTCCCCCTTCAACCTTCCCCTTCAATTTTCAATTTTCAATTTTCAATTTTTTCTCAGGTTTCCATTATGTTACCCACACTTGTATTAGTTGGTCGTCCGAATGTGGGTAAGTCCACTTTGTTCAATCGTTTAACGCGCAGCCGCGATGCACTGGTCGCCGACCAGCCGGGCCTGACCCGTGACCGCCATTACGGACGCGGCAGGGTAGGTGAGCGTCCCTATCTGGTGGTCGACACCGGCGGGCTTGAGCCTGTCGCGAAAGACGGCATCATGTTCGAGATGGCAAGACAAAGCCGTCAGGCCGTCGACGAAGCGGATATCGTGCTGTTCCTGGTCGACGGGCGCGCCGGTTGTACGCCGCAAGATCTGATTATTGCCACTGAATTGCGCAAGACCGGCAAGCCGATTTTGCTCCTGGTCAACAAGGCCGAAGGCATGGCGCGCGCGCGCGTCACCGCAGAATTCTTCGAACTGGGACTGGGCGAACCTTATCCTATCTCCTCGGCGCATGGCGACAATGTCGTTGAAGTGGTCGAAATCGCGCTGGAAGGTTTCCCGGTAGAGATTGAGGAGGAAGACGCCAACCACGATAAGCCGCCCAAGCTTGCTATCGTCGGGCGTCCGAATGTCGGTAAATCCACGCTGGTGAATGCCATTTTAGGCGAGCAGCGCGTGATCGCATTCGATCAGCCCGGCACCACCCGCGACAGTATCTACATCGACTTCGAGCGCGACGGCAAACAGTACACCATCATCGACACCGCCGGCGTGCGTCGTCGCGGCAAGGTTGATGAGGCGATCGAAAAATTCTCCGTAATCAAGACCATGCAGGCGATCGAAGATGCCAACGTGGTGGTGCTGGTGGTGGATGCACGCGATCAGATCACCGAGCAGGACGCGCATGTCGCGGACTTCGTGTTGCAGGCCGGACGCGCACTGGTGCTGGCGGTGAATAAGTGGGACGGGCTGGACAATCACCAGCGCGAGATGGTCAAGAGCGACATCGAACGCAAGCTGCATTTCTTGGGTTTTGCCAAGCGCCACTACATCTCCGCACTGAATGGCAACGGGATTGTGAACGTGCTTAAATCAGCCGACGAAGCTTACGCGGCGGCGATGTCGAAATTGTCCACGCCTAAGCTGACACGCGCCTTGCTGGGCGCAATCGAGAAACAGGCGCCGCCCAAGGTCGGTCGCTTCCTGCCCAAGATGCGTTACGCGCATCAGGGCGGCAGCAATCCTCCGCTGATCGTGATTCACGGCAGCGGTCTGGACAATATTCCGGCAAGCTACGCGCGCTATCTGGAACGCGCTTTCGCCGAAGTCTTCAGGCTCGAAGGCACGCCGCTGAAGATTCAGTTCAACTCCAGCAAGAATCCGTTCGAGGGTAAGAAGCCCCGTCAGCTGACCGAAGCCGAACAGCGCGCCGCCCACCGTGCGCGCATCCGCGGCCGCAAGCTGTACGGAAAGCAATAAGAACGTAGCTCAGGCAAAGGCGCTGACGCCCGATCTTTCCGCCGGGCAACATTCCCGCGAGAACGGTTTCGTGGATAGGGTTTTACGTCAGTAAGGATATGAAATGAACGAATCTGAACTTCGCACCGAGCTGGTGCTTATCAGCAAAAAACTCGATGCGCAGGGGTTTAGTCACGGCACATCCGGGAATCTCAGCGTGCGTTGCGGCGAAGGATTTTTGATCACGCCGTCCGGTTTCGGCGCCGAGGGGCTGACGGATGAAGACATCGTGTTCGTAAATCTGTCGGGTCAATCGCAAGGGCGCTGGCAGCCTTCGAGCGAATGGCTGTTTCATCGCGATATCTACGTGGATCGCCCCGAGTTCGGCGCAGTGATACATACGCACTCGACGGCCGCGACTGCGCTTGCCTGTCTGAGACGCGACATTCCGCCTTTTCATTACATGCT
>JBAZCE010000105.1:0-3455 GCA_041671105.1 Gallionella sp. | reverse complement strand
GGCGCAGTTGGGCGGCGACAGTCTGCGTTGTGCAAACTACGCCACCTTCGGCACGCAGGCCTTGTCCGACAATGCGCTGATCGCGATGCAGGACAGGCGCGCTTGTCTGTTGGCGAACCACGGCATGATCGCGGCGGGTAAAAATCTTCAGGACGCCCTCAAATATACGATCGAAGTGGAAAATTTGAGCGAGATTTATCTGCGCACTCTGGCCGTCGGCGAGCCGGTATTGCTGACTCCTGCTGAGTTCGCCGATGCGCAGGTGCGGTTTGTCAGCTACGGCAAGCCGATAAGTTAAATATTTTAGATATAATCAATGTGGTGAGGTATAAGCTTTTCTGGCGTTGGCGAATTTGAAAGGTGTGTATGCAGAAATTGTTGACTGTGATGCATCGTTTTTTCGGCACCGATCTGCCGGCGCGTGAGATATCGTTAAAGTTCATATTGCCGAAGGCGTCGGGCAGGGTTGAAGCGAGCAATTCGAGCGACGGTGATTTGCAGCGTCAGCTGGATGAGGCTAAAGACAGGCCCTCCGAGTATTTCAGGCTGCTGCTGGCTGAGATAAAGCACGTCAATCGCTGTGCATTGAAGACGCGGCAGCGCCTGTCCTTAACGCACGATATCGTAAAACTCTTTTATCCGATGGCGCTGGCGCAGATCGCACGTCACGCCAAAACAGGCGGTATACCTGAAGATGAGGATCGCAAGCAGACGCTGAATCAATTGGCGGACATTGCGCAAATACTGATCACTTCCTATCAGATATTGTTTGCCGGCTATTATTGCGGCAGCAATTATCAATACGCGAGAGCACGCAATACGGTTCTTGCATGCGCTTCCCGCATTTTTGAATTGATGCTGCTCAAGCAGCAAGCCCGTGCCTTGCGCTATCAATTGTTGGGCGAGTCAGACTGGCAGCTCGTCAATACGCTTTTCTATGTGCTGAGTTGCTATGAAGATGTTGAGAGTCCGTTGCCAACCCTGCGGCGAGAACTGGAGCCGGGGGGAAGTCGCACGAATGTCAGTCTGAACGAGCAGTTCAGCTGTTTGCAGATGGTTGCCAGATTCGACATGCTGCGTTGGCCCACGCATTTGCAGTGGATCATCATCGGTTATTTGCAGGGTGTCGAGCATGCAGTACAAATCAGCACGGATGAAGTTAATGGCAAGCCAGGACGCAACGAGCTGATCGCATATTGTTACGGCGGTCAGCCTGCCGGCTTGCAGCCGCTGAATTGTCCGATTCGCAAGGATTGCATGGGCCTGTTGCAGGCTAAGCGCGATGCGTCTGCGATGCCCCCTCGTTTTGCTCGTCTGCCGGGCTCCGAGCACTTCGTTATTTCAGATCAGCTGTTGAGGGGGTTGGAGAGCATAGCCGAGGATACCTGCATTGAAAAGGAAAACCGGGTCGAAGATCTGCGTATTTTCGTCGGTTTTTCGGAAGTCTTTGCCCTGCTCCGTCATAAGCAGGGACGCTTCGCGGCAGAAGACCGGCTGGCTGATGTGCTGGCCAAGCGCTCCGCATTGCTTGCAGAAGATCATATCGCGACCGAAAAGAGCATGTGGACTTTGTTGTTTCAGAACGAAAAAATGATCCGCCTGAGTACGCAGGAAACCAGTTTCACGACGCCGATGAGCATAGGTTCGTTGTTGGCCTATGGCGTAGGTGAGGATATCGCGCGACCCAGTCTGGCCGTGGTGACACGTATTTTTCGCCCCTCTCACAAGGTGGTGGTGATCGACATGCAGAGCGTCGCCAATTACGCCGAAGCGGTCACGATGACCGTGAATGCGACAGAGCGGACTCAGTCCGGCATGAATCAGCTCAAGCCGGCACTGCTGGTGTATAGCAAGAAAGGCTGGGGGCTGATGTTCCCGCCTCAGGATATTTTGCCCGGTTTCGACAAGCTTGCGATGCAGCGCAACGGGCAGGAATTTGCAATCAACCTGGAAAGCCGATGCAATGCGACGACCGATTTTTATCTGTTTTCCACCCCGACGCTGTCGGCGCAACTGGGCATAGCCGGAGAGCCCGACTATCCCACGCCGCCGCTTAGAAAAACATATTCTGCCGGGTGGTTGATTTGATTAATATAATTATTAAATAATTGACTTATTTTGAATTTTTTCGCCACCGGTGTTCCTGCTTCCTGCGATATTTTCTGCAATGTGATCGACAATTACGGCGATATCGGCGTGAGTTGGCGGCTGGCGCGGCAGCTGGCGAACGAGTTCAATCTCGACGTGCGACTCTTCGTCGATGATCTGCAAAGCTTTGCCAGGCTGTGCCCGGAAGCGGATGCTGCGCTGGAAAGCCAGCACTGTCGCGGGGTCGAGGTGAAGCAGTGGGGTGATGACTTTTCAGTGGTACAGCCCGCCGATCTGGTGATCGATGCGTTCGGTTGCACGTTGCCGCCAGGCTACCTCGCCGCGATGACCGCGCAGACCGTCTGGATCAATCTGGAATATTTGAGTGCCGAGGACTGGGTCGAGGGCTGTCATAAATTGCCTTCGCCCAAGCCCCCGCTGACCCGATATTTTTTCTTTCCCGGCTTCACCGAAAAGACCGGCGGTTTGCTGCTTGAGCAGGATCTGTTGCAGCGGCGCGATGCATTTCTGAGCGACCCGGTGCGGCAACAGGCATTCTGGCGATCCATCGGCATGGTGATGCCGGCAGCCGATCCCCTCAAGATTTCGATGTTTGCCTACGAGAATGATGCGCTGGCCGCTCTGTTCGATGTCTGGGCAAGCGGCGATCAAACAGTGTTGTGTCTGGTGCCGGAGGGGCGCATCCTGCCACAGGTCAGACATTATTTTGCAGGTCGGGATATACCCCGATCTGATGAGGATGTCGGGATGAATCCCGACCTGCAGCATTACTCGCGCGGCAACTTGCGTGTGCGGATACTGCCGTTCGCCCCTCAGGAGCGTTACGACGAGTTGCTGTGGGCGTGCGACATCAACTTCGTGCGCGGCGAAGACTCCTGCGTGAGGGCGCAATGGGCAGGCAAGCCGTTCGTATGGCAGATCTACCCGCAGCACGACGCGGTGCACTGGGACAAGCTGCAGGCCTTTTTGAATCTGTACGACAGGACACTCGATCCGGCAGCGTGCAGGGCAATGCAGGGCCTGTGGCATATGTGGAACGGCGGCGCCGAAAATGCCGTGGAAGTCTGGCGTGCATTTACAAATGAGCTCGGCCAATTAAATCCGCACGCCAAGGCTTGGGCGTGCGAATTATCGGTAAACAATCTGGCGTTGAATTTGCTGGCTTTTTCTCAGGAAATCGGTAGAATGCGCGCCTTCGAAATTGATGAGCAGTGAACATGAAAACAGCACAAGAATTACGCGCCGGCAACGTTATTATGGTCGGTACTGATCCGATGGTAATTCTGAAGGCAGAGTACAGCCCCTCCGGCCGTAACGGTTCGGTGGTCAAGATGAAGATGAAGAAT
>JBAZCE010000104.1:0-7975 GCA_041671105.1 Gallionella sp. | reverse complement strand
CAGAATACTCAGGACTTTGCGAAGGATTTACGCGCGTGTCGCGACACGTTGCCGCGTTCCGACAAGCTGATCGTCACGCCGAACGCCGGCGGCGAAAAAAAGAAGCTGGACGGGATTGTCGTCACCGGCCGCAACGCGGTCGCAGATGAGGCTGAATTGGCCACCCTGGGGCTGTCCAAGTCTTTCGATTCGAGCGAAGCGACGATGCGTCTGGCTGCGTTGACCACAACCCCCGAAGAGGTCGATGAATTTTCCAAAACGCTGAAGATGATGAGCCCGGTGGCAAAGCCGGGTGTCCCCAAGCCGGTTGCAGCCAAGCCGGTTGTTCGCCCCGTCATCCCGGGACGGCCGACGCCCCCTAAGGTCGATGCCGGCGGTAATTCCAAATTGATTATTTTGCTGCTGGTGGTGCTGGTACTGTTCATCGTGATTGTCACGCGCTGACAGTGCAGTTCGCAATCAAGCCATCCGGAATTTATGTCCTGATGTCGCTCGCCGTGCATCTGCTGGCGCTCGCTGCTGTTTTTTCGGCAAATCTGCCTCTTTGGGTCATATCAGGTTTGTTTGTGCTGATTCTGTTCAATCTGCTTAATCATATTTATCGTCATGCGCGGGCCGGGGTGTCCTGGCGCAGCGTCACGCTTTTTAAAGATCATCTGGTGGTTAATACCTTAAACGGGGACGAGTTGAACGGTGAACTTGCGCCGCAAACCGTGGTAACCCCGCTATGCGTCGTGCTGTGTGCCAGATTAAACGGGTGCCGGCGTCCCGTTTGCCAGGTGATCTTTCGGGACGCGATGTCGGCTGACGCTTTTCGCGAACTACGCGTGCGCCTGAGGTTTTTTTAGTAATTGGGTGGTGTAAGGATGGTGGGCTGTGCATGTTCGGCTGTGTCAGGATAATCACGGCTGTAATGCAGGCCGCGACTCTCGTGGCGCGACAATGCGCTGCGCACAATCAGATCGGCGTTGGTGACCAGATTGCGCAGTTCGAGCAGATCCGAGCTGATATGAAAATGCGCATAGTATTCATCGATTTCATTCTGCAGCAAATGAACCCGGTGTTGTGCGCGCTGCAGGCGTTTGTTGGTGCGCACGATGCCCACGTAGTCCCACATGAAGTGACGCAGTTCAGCCCAGTTATGTGAGATGACGATATGTTCGTCCGCATCGGTGACCTGGCTGTCGTCCCAGGCGGGCAGTAGAGGCATGTTTACCCCCGGCTGGCTTAGGATGTCTGCTGCTGCCGCATCGGCGAACACCAGGCACTCCAGCAGCGAGTTGCTGGCCAGCCGGTTCGCGCCGTGCAGGCCGCTGTAAGCAGTTTCGCCGACCGCATATAAGCCATCGACATCGGTGCGCGCGTGCAGGTCGGTTACGACGCCGCCGCAGGTGTAATGCGCCGCAGGAACCACGGGTATCGGTTCCTGACTGATGTTGATGCCCAGCGTCAGGCAGCGGGCGAAGATATTCGGGAAATGCGTTTGCAAAAATTCGACCGACTGATGCGAAATATCAAGATAGACGCAATCCAGGCCGCCTTTTTTCATTTCATAGTCGATCGCGCGTGCCACGATGTCTCGCGGGGCAAGCTCGGCGCGCGCATCGTGATCCGGCATGAAGCGCGTGCCATCCGGCAACTTCAGGATACCGCCTTCGCCGCGTACGGCTTCGCTGATCAAGAATGACTTGGCGTGAGGGTGATACAAACAGGTCGGATGAAACTGGATGAATTCCATATTGGCGACTCGACAGCCGGCGCGCCAGGCCATCGCGATGCCGTCTCCGGTCGATGTGTCCGGGTTGGTGGTGTACAGATACACCTTGCCGCTGCCGCCGGTGGCTAAAATGGTGTGCCGGGCTGCGATGGTGATCACTTCATCCGTTGTGTTGTCCAGCGCGTAGGCGCCAAAGCAGCGATTGCCGGGCAGTCCCAGTTTTTTGCTGGTGATCAAATCGACCGACATGTACTTTTCCAGCACGGTGATATTGGGGTGTTCGAGTACCTTTTTGGAGAGTGTTTCCTGGACCGCAAGACCTGTTGCATCCGCTGCGTGAATGATGCGGCGTCTGTCGTGTCCGCCTTCTCGCGTCAAGTGATAGCCGGTGTCGCTGGTGCTGTCTTTGGTAAATGGCACGCCCTGGGCAATCAGCCAGTCGATCGCCTGTCTGCCGTGTTCGACCACATGGCGGGTGGCCGCTTCGTCACACAGCCCGGCCCCGGCAAGCAAGGTGTCGTGAATGTGAGCCTGCGGCGTGTCCTCTCCTGATAAAACGGCGGCGATCCCGCCTTGCGCCCAGCTGCTCGCGCCATCGTTCAAGGCTTTTTTGGTGATCAGGCCGACCTTCTGATGTTCACCCAGTTTGAGTGCCAATGTCAGGCCGGCTAAGCCGCTGCCGATAATCAGAGTGTCAAATTGCAGCAATTAGAATCCCGTTATACTCGTTGCGATGAGCGAACTATAGCATGTGCATAAAAAGTACTGTCGGTAAGAACATCGTTTTTGAAGTCAAAACAGGCCGCTAGCGGTTATACTTCGCACAGTACAACAATAATCGGAATAATCTAAGGATGATCGATAGAGAAGTTGATCAGCAGTTGGTAGAGCGCGTACAGCGCGGGGATAAGCACGCCTTTGATCTGCTGGTTGCAAAATATCAGCGGAAACTCGGGCGGCTGATTTCCCGTTTTGTACGCGATACGGCCGAGGCGGAAGATGTGACGCAGGAGGCTTTTATCAAGGCCTACCGCGCCTTGCCGGGGTTTCGCGGCGACAGCGCGTTTTACACCTGGCTTTATCGTATCGGTATCAACACTGCCAAAAATTACCTTTTGTCGAACAAACGGCGCCCCCCCACCAGCACGCCTTTCGATGCCGAAGAATCGGAGTCGTTTGAGGATGCCGGACTTTTACATGAAGTTAGTACGCCGGAAAATGAACTCATGAGCAAACAGGTTGTCTCTACCGTGCAATCAGCCTTGCAGCAGTTGCCGGAAGATTTGCGAAGTGCGCTGACCTTGCGTGAAATAGAGGGTTTAAGTTATGAAGAAATTGCCGGTGTAATGAACTGCCCTGTCGGGACGGTGAGATCCAGAATTTTCAGGGCACGCGAAGCGGTGGCAGAGAAGCTGCGTCCGTTGTTGGAAACCAGTAAAGATAATAGGTGGTAATGATGAAACATGAAATTTCAGCGTTGATGGATGGTGAGTTGTTTGAGGATGAGGCAGGGGTCGTATTCGATCAGATCAAACACAACCCTGATGCTCATCAAGACTGGGCAACTTATCAGATGATAGGCGATGTGCTGCGTCAACCTGACTATATTCATCGCGATATCAGCGCGCTTGTCAGGGCGCGTTTGCAGAATGAACCGACCGTGCTGGCACCGCGCAGTCGAGCACTGAAACAAAAGGCGCGCGTGTTCGCGCTGTCGGCCGCAGCTTCGTTGCTGGCTGTCGGCGTGGTAGCCTGGATGACGTTGCAGATCAGCCCTGAAGCGGCACCGCAGATGGCGATGCAGCAATCGAATATTCGTCCCGTCAATATGCAGATTCAAGCCAAATCAAATGATTACCTGATGGCGCACCAGGAGTTTTCTCCCAGCAATGACATGAATGGCGGCGCATCCTACATTCGCACTCTTACCGATCGTCCAGAGGAAAAGCAATAATGAGGGTATTGCCTGTTTTCTGTGGTTTGCTGCTGGCGGCAAATGTTTGTGCGGCGGAGGGTGGATCCAAACTTGACTGGCTTAAAACGGTTGCGTTTGCCGGGCATCAGACCGATTACAGCGGTGTATTTATCTATCAGTACGGCAGCCATGTCGAAACTTCAAGAATGGCTCATGTTGTCGGTGTCGATGGCGAGTATGAAAAGCTGGAGAGTCTGGATGGCCCGAAGCATGAAATCATTCGACATCACGGGCAAGTCTGGTGCTATAGCAATCATAAAATGGTGCAAGTTAACAGTCAGCAGGGGCAGGGGCAGTTCCCGTTGCTGTTGCCTGATCAGTTGTCCGCGCTGAGTGAAAATTACCAGGTTAAAGAGATGGGTGTGGAGCGGGTGGCGGGATTCAACACCCAGGTTGTTCTGTTTCAGCCCAGAGATAATTTGCGTTACACGCATAAAATCTGGGTGCACACGGATTCGGGTCTGCTGCTCAAATCTGCCGTGCTCAATGACAGGAATCAGGTCGTTGAACAATATGCCTTTACGCAGTTGAAACTGGGCTCGGAAGTGGATCGTTCATGGACTTCGTCCAGTGCTACAAAGGAGTTGCCAGGTATCGGGCAGGTCAAGCCTGCCTTGAGCAAACCTGCCCCGACCATAAACAGCGGTTGGGTGGTTGATGCGCTGCCTTCAGGCTTCAGAAAAACGATGGAGGTTTTGCGCCCTATGCCGGGCAAGCATGCCCCTGTGACGCAACTGGTATTTTCCGATGGGTTAAGTGCGATATCCGTTTTTATCGAGCCTGCCGATTCGGATGAAGACGATAATGCCGAAGGTATGTCAAACCGGGGAGCCGTCAATCTTTATCACAAGGTCGTGGATAAACACCTGTACAACGTGGTTGGTGAGGTTCCGCCGAAAACGGTAATGCAAGTGCTTGATTCTGTGCGTTTTAATGGTAAATAATTGCCTGGCTGAAATTAATTATGCTTGAGACGCGCGCAGTTGTCGTGTATGCAGATAAACAGATCACGCAGGTTCGCGCCAGCGGAGGCAGCGGCTGCTCTGCATGTAACGGCAAAGGATGCGGGTCAGGCAAGCTGACCCAGTTGTTCTGCAGCAAACCCCGCCAGTTCGATGTCGATAACCGGATTAATGCCGGTGTCGGCGATGAGGTGATCGTGTCCGTTCCCGAGGGGGCTGTGCTGCGCGGAATAAGTCTGGTTTATCTGTTGCCGCTGGTGTTGATGTTTGCAGCCGCGACCCTCGCGAGCGGCTACGCGGCAGATGAGGCACAGCGCGACGGTTATGCGGCGGCAGGCGCCTTGTCGGGCTTGCTGGCGGGGTTCGTGTTCGCCAGATGGTTGTTGAAACGCCTGTCGCGCCAACGCCCTTTTATTGCGAGACAGTTTAAAGAATAGCAGTTTTTAATTTTTTTAATGTGAGGAGGTCTGCATGCTAAAAGAGTTTATCAACACGGTTATTTTTGTGGTCGGCATCGTTTTCGGAAGTTCGGCAAATGCGGCCGGGCTACCCGATTTTACCGATCTGGTGGAAAAACAAGGGCCAGCGGTCGTCAATATCAGCACCACGCAACATAGCGTTCAAGGCTTCTCTAACCTTCCCGAAGGCGACCCCTTCTTCGAATTCTTCAAGCGCTTCGCACCTCAAATGCCGCAGGAGCGTGATTCAAAATCCTTGGGTTCCGGTTTTATATTAAGCAACGACGGTTACATCATGACCAATGCGCATGTGGTGGATCATGCCGATAAAATTACCGTGCGCCTGACCGATAAGCGCGAATTCGTTGCAAAAGTGATTGGCGCAGATAAACGCACCGATGTGGCGCTGCTGAAGATCGAGGCAGCCAACCTGCCCAAGGTCGTCATCGGCAACCCGGATAAACTCAAGGTGGGTGAGTGGGTCATCGCAATTGGTTCGCCGTTCGGTTTCGACAGCAGCGTCACCGCCGGTATCGTCAGCGCCAAGGGGCGTAGTCTGCCGCAAGATAATTTTGTCCCCTTTATCCAGACCGATGTGGCGATCAACCCCGGCAACTCCGGCGGCCCCTTGTTCAATATGAACGGTGAAGTGGTCGGCATCAATTCGCAGATTTACACCCGTTCCGGCGGTTCGATGGGTTTATCCTTTGCCATCCCGATCGATGTCGCAAACCAGGTGGTAGATCAATTGCGCACTCGCGGCAGCGTGACGCGAGGCCGCATCGGGGTCACGATACAGGAGTTGACGAAAGAGTTGGCCGAGTCGTTCGGTCTGGCTCAGGCCAATGGCGCGCTGATCAGCAGTGTCGAGAAGGGCGGGCCTGCCGACAAGGCCGGGATCGAGGCAAGCGACGTGATTCTCAAGTTCAACGGTCGTGCGGTGACGAATTCATTAGATCTGCCGCGCATCGTCGCCGCAACACGTCCGGGCAGCAGCGTGACGGTCGATTTGTGGCACAAGGGTGGTGCCAAACAGGTGACGGTGCATATCGCCAAAATGCCTGACGACGGCAAACTTGCTCAGGCAGTTCCGGCTAATGAAGCGGGCAAGCTGATCGCGCGTCTCGGCGTCGTTGTGAGTGAGCCGGATCGCGAACAGGAAAATCAAGGCGGTTTGGTGGTCGAGGATGTCAGGGGGCAGGCTGCGCGCGCCGCCGGTTTGCAGCGCGGCGATGTGTTGCTGGCGATCGGCAATATGCCGTTGCGCTCGCTCTCTCAATTTGAGGGAATCATCAAACAGGTGCCCATCGGGCGCAATGTCGCGTTGCTGGTGCGCCGCGGCGAGTTCGCATCTTATCTCGCAATCAAACTCGACGATAAACCGTAGGGGCGTATGGCAATACGCCCTGCGCAGGTCGGGATTTCACTCAGCAACAGAAGTCTTGGCTTCGTAGTTGCGTGGGAATGCCCTTGCGGCATCATCCCGACTATCCATGAATCGCCTCCGTCGTGTTATACAGCGGGGTTGATTTTGTAGGGGCGCATTGCATGCGCCCATTTTCGATAAATTTGTTACCAGGAGAATGACATGCGCAGGTCTATCGCCAAATGAGTACGCCTTCGCTGTTGCCTTTGGAAACGATTACGCCCCACATTCTGATGCTGCGCGGGCAAAAGGTTTTGCTTGATACCGACCTGTCCGAACTTTATGGTGTGCCGACCAAGCGTTTCAATGAGCAGGTCAGGCGGAATCTGGAGCGCTTCCCGGCAGATTTTATGTTCCAATTGACTGAGGAAGAATGGGCTGCTTTAAGGTCGCAATTTGCGACCTTAAAGCCCGGGCGCGGACAGCACCGCAAGTATCTGCCTTATGCCTTTACCGAACATGGGGCAATCATGGCTGCAACGATCTTGAACAGCCCAAGGGCGACCGAGGTGTCGGTATATGTGGTGCGTGCTTTTGTCCGCCTGCGCGAGGTGCTGGCATCAAATACGGAATTGGCAAAGCGTCTGGATGATCTGGAGAGAGCAGCCGAAGTGCGGGCTTTGCAACACGATACCTTTGCGCGCAACACGCGCGTTCAGCTCAAGCAGGTGTTTGACGCCATCCGGGAATTGATGACGCCGCCTGAGCCGCAGAAGAAACGACCTATCGGGTTTATAAGCGACGAAAAGCCGTAGGGGCGTATGGCAATACGCCCTGCGCAGGTCGGGATTTCACTCAGCAACAGAAGTCTTGGCTTCGTAGTTGCGTGGGATAAACATAATCTTAGGCTTGGTTCTTTCAAACCTTAGATTATGTTTAGTAGTTTCATCAATGCCCTTGCGGTATCATCCCGACTTGTCGGGTTAAAACCCGGAAGCCATCTGGGCGGGCACCAGCCCGACCTGCTCTGGTTTTACAAGGGGGAGGGCGTATTGCCATACGCCCCTACATGAATTATCGCGATCTCCTCTGCGTGTTGCGCCTAAATCGGCTAGAATTCGCCTTTTGCGAAAATACCGTGCCTTGAATTTACATAAGAGGCGGTTTCTATTGGAATTCCATGCAGCTAATCCGTAACTTTTCTATCATCGCCCACATCGATCACGGCAAGTCCACGCTGGCTGATCGCATCATTCATCTGTGCGGCGGCCTGTCCGACCGCGAGATGGAAGCGCAAGTGCTCGACTCCATGGATATCGAGCGCGAACGCGGCATTACCATCAAGGCCCAGACCGCAGCGTTAAGCTACAAGGCACGCGATGGGCAGGTGTACAACCTGAATCTGATCGATACGCCGGGGCACGTGGACTTTTCCTACGAAGTGTCGCGTTCGCTGTCCGCCTGCGAAGGCGCGCTGCTGGTGGTCGATGCATCGCA
>JBAZCE010000103.1:0-8039 GCA_041671105.1 Gallionella sp. | reverse complement strand
CATAGCGAGTTGGTCCCACTCCTTCCCATCCCGAACAGGACAGTGAAACGACTCCGCGCCAATGATAGTGTGGATTACCCATGTGAAAGTAGGTCATCGTCAGACTCCTTACAAACAAAAAACCCCCTCCGGAAACGGTGGGGGTTTTTTGTTTGTATAGAATTTAATGTTGACCTACTTGAACGTAGTGAAAAGACGTGCAAGACATCGTCCTGCGCGTCTTTCAGCGACACAAAAGTTCTAAATATGGTCTGGAGCTAAAGTAGGTCATCGTCAGACTCCTTACAAACAAAGAACCCGGCCTAGTGCCGGGTTTTTTGTTTGTGGGTTTGAAACGTTCTGACCTACTTTTACGCAAGTGCGTAAGCGTCCGTATGCGTCCGATCCTCCCACATGTTCAGGTGAACCAGTTTATGCAGCAGCTTTAATCGGCAGGAGTTCATCGATACGCCGCATGGTCCAGACGGGGAGTTTTTCCAGCGTATCTTTCAGCCAAGCGGACGGCTCGATGCCGTTGAGTTTTGCGGTGGCGAACAAACTTTGAATTGCAGCAGCCCGTTTGCCGGCGCGTTCTGAGCCTGCGAACAGCTAGTTCTTCTTGCCCAGCGAGAAATGTCTGGCGGCCTGAACGGTGGGCAGCAAATTATATGTTATGCAAATAAAAAGTGCGACCCGAAGGTCGCACTGAAATAAAGTCCCCCGCCTGTGCCGTTGACCCAGCATCTCGAACCGATAGGTTCAAGAGGGTCACTTCCCTGCCGTATCAGGATCATCCGCAAGGGACATTCACAACAACGGCGTTTGAGTCGCGACCTAAGTAGTTACTTGGTTCAAAGAATATATGAGTCTGACGAACACCGCAGGGGACAACTCGAATTCTGTGCATCAACCTTTACTAAAACAGCGTTTCCTGCTCGGCTAAGGCCTGATCGATTGCCGTCTGCATGGAATGCATTCTACGCGTAAAGTCGGAGAGGTCAACACCGCGTCCAACTTTCATTGAGAGTAATTCATTGGCGATGTTGAGGGCGGCCATGATTGCAATACGCTCGACACTGGCAATCTTGCCCGCGTCGCGAATTTCGGTCATCTTCTTGTCCAGATAGGCGACCGCATCCAACAGTGCTTCGCGCTCTTCTTCCGGGCAGGCGACACGCAGTTCACGATCGAGAATCTTGACGTCAAGCGTGTTTTTAGGGCTGCTCATGATAGCTCTTCAGGTAAGGTGGACAGCAGTTTTTCCAGACGGTTTTTTGCGCTCTCCAGTTTGTCGTTGCACAGGCGGTTGCTGCTCAAGGCCTGTGCCAGATCCTGGCGCAGCCGGTGATTTTCCGCACGCAACTGGCCGCTGATTTGTATCAGCTGTGCAAGTTTGCTCTCCAGTGCGCTAAGTTCGTTTTCCATGGGGCTAATATAGTTTGAAAAGTGCTGTGAAGTCAATTGCTAAGAAGTGTATTTGCATGCATTTTGTAAATTGGCGTTTTGAGCAGCGTAGCCAACGTGGTAAAGTTCCCGCGCTGTGAGGAGTCAGGCTGCATGTAGTCTGACGTTTTTGAAAAGGCGACATAGGCGGGGAATTGGCCGGTGCCGTGCGCAGGGGTGCAATCGTGAGTGTGTTCGAAAATAGCCTGGAATGTTGATGATGATGCTGGCGGCGCAATTGTTGAATAATCTGAATCTCCCGTTGATGATGTTTGCCGCGGTATTGCTCGACCGTTTGCTGGGTGAGCCTGCGCGTTTCCATCCGCTCGCCGGTTTTGGTAATCTGGCCAAATATGTCGAAGGGCGTTTCTATCGTCCATGCTATGCAAGCGGCGCGCTGTCTGTCTGTATTGTCGTGATTCCGTTGGTTTTATCGGCATATCTGTTGCGCAACATCGAGGTTTTCGGTTCGCTGTTTTCAGTTGTGGTGCTGTATTTTGCAATTGCACCGCGCAGTCTCTTCGAACATGCGCTGCGCGTGTCCGGGGATTTCGCTCGCAGCGATCTGCCTGCCGCCAGGCTCTCTGTGGCGCGTATCGTCAGTCGAGATACCGCGCAACTCAATGAAGAAGAAGTGTCGCGCGCCACGGTCGAGTCGGTGTTGGAAAACGGTAACGATGCGATTTTCGGTGCGCTGTTTTGGTTCGTCGTGGCAGGCATACCGGGCGTGGTGTTATACCGGCTGAGCAACACGCTGGATGCGATGTGGGGCTATCGCAATGAGCGCTATAACAAATTCGGCTGGGCTGCCGCAAAACTTGACGATGTATTGAATTACCTTCCGGCGCGTCTGACCGCGTTGAGTTACATCTTGCTGGGAAATATGAGCTGCGCATATCGATGCTGGCGCGAGCAGGCGCCAGGCTGGGACAGTCCGAATGCGGGGCCCGTGATGGCGGCAGGCGCAGGTTCCTTGCGGGTGAAACTGGGCGGGGCCGCTATCTATCACGGTAAACTCGAACAGCGCCCGCCACTGGGCTGCGGCGAACCCGCAAATCCTGCCGATATACCCCGTGCTGTGAAACTGGTGCGGCATACCCTGTATCTGTGGCTGTTTTTAATCAGTATGGGTGCTTTGCTGGTCGCGGGTGCGAAACATGGCGCTTGAACACGGTGGCAGATTGCGATCGGCAGCAACGCGCTATGGAATACCCGAAGCTGACTGGCTGGATTTATCCACCGGGATCAACCCGGACGGCTGGCCTGTTCCTGCGATTCCCGCAGAACTCTGGCAGGGCCTGCCGCAGGACGATGACGACCTGATTGAGGCGGCTTGCGATTTTTACGCTACGACGCTACTGCTCCCGGTCGCGGGTTCTCAGGCGGCGATTCAGACTTTGCCTGCGCTGCGCGCACCTGGCAGCGTGGCTTTGGCATATCCGGCTTATGCGGAACATGAACACGCCTGGCAGGCGCACGGACACACAATAATCCGCGCTGCCGACCTTCTGCAAAGCGAGGCCGATGTGGTGGTCATCGTTAACCCGAACAACCCTACCGGCAGAAGATACGATGTCGCCGGGCTGCTTGCCCTGCACGAACGGCAGGCTGAACGCGGCGGTTGGCTGGTGGTGGACGAAGCCTTCATGGATGCGACACCCGAACACAGTCTTGCACCGTTTTGTCCGCGCGAGGGGCTGATCGTATTGCGCTCGGTGGGCAAGTTTTTCGGTCTGGCCGGCGCCCGCGTCGGCTTCGTGCTGGCGCAGCAGGATATATTAAACAGGCTCTCCGAGAAGCTTGGCCCCTGGCCGATTGCCGCGCCTTCGCGTTTTGTCGCGACGCAAGCGTTAAGAGATACGCTCTGGCAACAGGGTACTCGCGACGCATTGCTTGCGGCGGGTATTCGTCTGGGAATGCTGCTTACCCGGCATGGATTAACGCCCGCCGGGAGCAATTGTCTGTTTCAGTGGGTGCGCAGCGATGATGCCGCAGGCGTGCATGAAAAGCTGGCGCAACAGGGTATATTGACGCGGTTGTTCGATGAGCCCGCCAGCCTGCGTTTCGGTCTGCCGTATGGCGAAGAGAACTGGGCGCGGCTGGATGCCGCGTTAATAAATTGTAGGTCGGGTTTTAACCCGACATCGGGTCATCCACGATGAACACCGTGATGGTGCAGGGCACGACCTCGGATGCCGGAAAAAGCACGCTGGTCGCCGCGCTGTGCCGGTATCTGGTGCGGCAGGGCGTGGCTGTCGTCCCCTTCAAGCCGCAGAACATGGCGCTCAACAGTGCGGTCACCGCAGACGGCGGCGAGATCGGACGGGCTCAGGCGGTGCAGGCGCAGGCGGCCAAACTCGCACCGCACACCGATATGAATCCGGTGCTGCTTAAACCCAACAGCGACACGGGCGCGCAGGTCATCATTCACGGGCGCGCGATCGGCAACATGGAAGCGCTCGAATACCATCATTACAAAAGCACTGCGCGCGCAGCCGTGCTTGAATCTCACCTGCGGCTTTGCTGTCAGTATCAGATGGTCGTGGTGGAGGGCGCGGGAAGTCCTGCAGAAATCAATTTGCGTGAGGGCGATATCGCCAACATGGGCTTTGCAGAAGCGGTGGACTGCCCTGTGATATTGATCGCCGACATCGACAAGGGCGGCGTGTTTGCGCATCTGGTCGGCACGCTCGCGTTGCTGTCAAACAGCGAGCAGGCGCGGATTAAAGGGTTTGTGATCAATCGCTTTCGCGGCGACATCGCGCTGTTGCAGCCGGGGCTGGACTGGCTTGAGCAATACACCGGCAAGCCTGTGATCGGCGTGCTGCCCTATCTGCATGGGCTGCATCTGGAAGCGGAGGACGCGGTTCCGGTTTCTGTCACTCAACAGGGTGAAGGCAAGCTGCGCGTGATCGTGCCCGTACTGCCGCATATCAGCAATCACACCGATTTCGATCCGTTGCGTCTGCATCCTCAGGTTCAGTTTTTATACGTTCCTATGGGAGAAGCGATTCCGCCAGCCGATCTGATCATCCTGCCGGGCAGCAAGTCGGTTTGCAGCGATCTGGATAGTCTGCGTTTGGCCGGTTGGGATGCCGCAATAGAACGCCATCTGCGTTACGGCGGCAAACTCATCGGCATCTGCGGAGGCATGCAGATGTTGGGCTTGGCCATCTGCGACCCGCTGGGAATCGAAGGGGACGCAGACAGCCGCATCGGGCTGGGATGGCTGGAATTGAGCACGACGCTGGACGCCGAAAAACAGTTGCGCAATGTGAGCGGCACCTTGAGTCTTGAAGATGCGCAGGTTGCGGGCTATGAAATACATGCGGGTATCTCGACGGGGGCTGCTTTGACAAATCCTGCGCTGCGGCTGATGCGCGACGGTGCTGCTTTTCCGGACGGCGCAATTTCACCAGACGGGCAGATTCTCGCCACCTATCTGCATGGTCTGTTCGAGTCGAAGGCGGCGACCGATGCGCTGTTGCGCTGGGCGGGACTCAAAAATGTAATAACGCCCGATTATTGCGCTCGCCGCGAGGCCGATATCGACAGGCTGGCCGACGCGGTGGAACGCTATCTGGACGGCGATTTGTTACGCAGCCTGTTTGGTTTGGGAGAAAAATTGTGAAGGAATTAATTCTGGGCGGTGTGCGTTCCGGCAAGAGCCGTCTGGCGGAACAGCACGCGATGGATTCGGGGCTGGACGTCGTCTACGTGGCAACCGCAAAGGTGCTCGATGAGGAGATGCGCCAGCGCGTGGCTCACCATCAGGCGAGCCGACCTGCAGGTTGGCAGCTGGTCGAGGCAGAGGGCGATCTGGCGTCGGTGTTGCAGCGCGAGGCGGCGGTCGGGCGCTGTGTGCTGGTAGACTGTCTGACGCTGTGGCTTACGCAATTGCTGTGCGAGAGCGATGAAGCGCGACTGCTACTGGAAGTGTCGGAATTGCTGCGGGTGTTGCCCGGTTTACCGGGTAAAATCATACTGGTCTCGAATGAAACTAACATGGGCATCACGCCGATGGGGGAGCTTTCAAGGCGCTATTGCGACGAGATGGGGCGGCTGCATCAGCAGTTGGGGGCTATCTGCGAGCGGGTTATTTTGACGGTGGCAGGTTTGCCGTTGGTGGTAAAAAACGTAGGGGCGTATGGCATTACGCCCGAATCAACAAATCAGGGGTAATCATGGATATGACTAGTCTGGCGCAGCCTTGCGCCGCATTGAATGAAACAGTGCGTGAACAGGCGCTGGCGCGGCAGGGGCAGCTCACCAAACCGCTCGGTGCGCTAGGCGTGCTCGAATCGATAGCAGTACGCCTGGCTGCCATGCAAGGTGAGCCGTTGCCGCAACTGGATCACGTACAGATTTGCATCTTTGCCGCCGATCACGGTATCGCGGCCGAGGGCGTGTCCGCCTTCCCGCAGGCGGTGACCGGCGAGATGGTGAAGAATTTTGCGTGCGGGGGCGCCGCGATCAGTGTGCTGGCAAAAACGCTGGATGCCGGTCTCGAAGTGGTTAATCTGGGAACGGTCAACGACCCGGGTGACTGGCCTGCCGTGGTGCGTGCTGTCATTGCTGCATCGACAGCCAATTTTGCGACCGAACCTGCGATGACCAGGTCACAGCTGATGGCAGCGCTCAAGGCCGGCTGCGACAGCGTATTGCGTGCTAAACAAGCCTCGGCGCAGTTGTATATCGGCGGCGAAATGGGCATCGCCAATACCACGTCGGCTGCGGCGATTGCCTGCGCCCTGTTGCAGGAGTCGCCGAAAATGCTGGCGGGTCCCGGCACCGGGCTGGATAGCGCGGGTGTGGCGCACAAGGCCGGGGTGATCGGTCGCGCACTGGCGCTGCACGGCTTGTTTCCGTTAACTTCGGACGGCGAGATTGAGGGTGAGGGTGCGCTTGAAATCCTGCGTTGTGTCGGCGGTTTCGAAATTGCAGCGCTCACCGGTGCATACCTTTGCGCCGCGCAGAACGGCATTCCGGTGCTGGTGGATGGTTTTATCACCACGGTCGCAGCCCTGGTTGCCGTGCATATCAATCCCGGCGTGCGCGACTGGCTGCTGTTCGCCCACACTTCGGCAGAACCGGGCCATCAGCGTGTTTTGGAGGCGCTGGATGCGCAGCCGTTACTGCAGCTGGGTATGCGACTGGGCGAGGGCAGCGGCGCGGCGGTCGCAGTTCCCTTGTTGCGCCTGGCTTGCGCACTGCACAACGGCATGGCGACTTTCGCCGAGGCGGCAGTATCGGGAAAGATTAGCTCTTAGGGGGAGAGGGCGCAGATATGATGGTTCATTTGCCGGTGGCAGTCCGGCAAGTTTGCCGGGCTGCCACCGGCTAATTTTTCGGAGTTGCGGTGTACGCTATCGCAAATTTCCACTGCGTAACAGGGGATGTCCGGTACAGGGTGTTCTTGATGGCATTGTCGAACTCGTAGCTGACTTCTCCGGAAGTCCCGGCAAACATCTCGTTCACGGCGGCTTTGAGCGTCTCGCTGCCCAATTCGCGCGGGTCCAGGAAGTGGCGCTCAGTCTTTCTGTGCAGGGTGGTCAGGCCGTTCGGAGCCAGGGCGAAAAAGGTGGCATCAGCCCTGAGGTCAAGCATGGAATTGATCTTCTCGGCGAGCCTGTCGAGAAAAACGGATGCGCCGATCGCGCCGACAACCTTGCCGTTCTGCCTGACGGGCACAGCGATCACGGCGGAGCGCTGCCCGGTGCTTTTGCTGATCACCAGCGAGCCGGTGATTTTTTGACCCGCCATCAGAGCGGGGAAATAGCTCCTGTCGCTCAAGCTTACATTCATCAGCCCTTTGTCGACGGTATAGTATGTCCCGTCGGTACGCACATACCAGACGATGAGATCGCCGTCCGATTTTTGATAAACGCTCAGCAGATCCTTCATGTTCTCCCACTTGCCGGATACGGTTTCATTCGTGGCGGCCAGGATTTCGAGGCTTTGTTGAACGGAGTTGATGCGTAAATCCGTATAAGACATAAAGGCGGACAGCAGGCTTTGCGCATCCCGCCCGGAAGAGGATGGCTGTGCGGGCTGGGCGAAGCTTAGGCCTGACAGCATGACCATGAAAAACCCGAGAATAAATTTGATCACGATCTCTCCTTTATTTAAGTGGCAAGCGCTTACCTGAGCAGGTCGCGTCATTAAAGACTTGAAATTCAAGGGCGCATGGTCATCTTGCGCATATTACGCTTTATAACTTATTTTTCACGTCAGCAGCTACAGGCTCAAATAATTTATTGTTTGCGCGACAATAAAGTCACTCCGGTTTGGGGATGATGATCGGTTTCTTGTATTGCCAGTCGTTGTCATACATCGCCTCGATGGAAGGCT
Source organism: Gallionella sp. (assembly GCA_041671105.1). GTDB lineage: Bacteria > Pseudomonadota > Gammaproteobacteria > Burkholderiales > Gallionellaceae > Gallionella. The sequence goes on along the minus strand of JBAZCE010000103.1, from coordinate 266 downwards.
TGATGATTTTCTGCATGAAGGCGCTGTCGATGCGCAACCAGCGCTCGCGCAATTCATCCTCGACCCCGGTCTCTTTCAGCGATTCATCCAGCAAGGCATGGCGAATATCGAACAGCTCGCGAGTGATGTACATCGCCTCTTGTACCATCTTCAGATCCTTGCCCAGGTATCGGTCAGTGGAGCCCATTTTTTCGGCCATGAAGCTGGTCTGCCTGTCTTCAATGGCCTGCTGGTTGTGCCCAGCAAAAAACTGCCCCAGCCAGTTG
>JBAZCE010000102.1:0-8310 GCA_041671105.1 Gallionella sp. | reverse complement strand
AGGTTGTAATGCGCATGCGCATTATCCGGACTGATCTGCAATGCCTTCAGGTAACAGGATTGTGCCTCAAGCAGCAGCCCTCGCTCCTTCATGATATTCCCCAGATCGCAATGCACCTGGGCATGATCGGGATGGCTCAGCAGCAGCTGACGATAACAGGATTCAGCCTGATCAGGATGCCCTTGTTCCTTCAGGACATTGCCCAGATTGTATTGCGCAGCGGTAAAATCCGGCCTGATCCGCAGCGCCTGACGATAGCTGGCTTGCGCCTCATTCAATCGCCCCAGACTCTGCAGTACGACACCCAGGTTGGCGTGCGCATCGGCATAATCCGGATTGATCAGCAAGGCATGCCGGTAGGACGCCTCCGCCTCGGCAAACTGCCCGAGATCCTGCAGCGTAACGCCCAGGTTGTAATGCGCCTCGACGTCCGCAGGCGACAACGCTGCGGCCTTTTGCATCGGGGATAACGCAGCCTCGGTGTCTCCCATCTGTTTATAGATCGCACCCAGCGCCTTCCAGCCGAATTCATGCCCGGGGTAGTGCAAAGTCAAAGCCTGCGCTGCGCCTGTCGCTTCAGTCAGACGCCCGCTACCGAACAGCGCCACCACGGCGTCGATTTCGCGATTGCTGGGGCGATCAAGGCCCTGTGTCTCGCCGTTAAGACGCGCCGCCAACACATCGACCTGCTCACCCTCCAACCCCTGTCGTATCGCCAGGGCGAACACCTGCCTTGCGTCATCGAGCTGCCCCGCCTGATACAGCGCGTCGATATAGCTTATCCAGTATTGCCCGCTCGCGGAGTCGGCTTCCAGCGCTGCCAGAAAGCAGGGCAAAGCCTCACCTGCGCGCTGCTGCAAAACCAGCAGCGCGCCCAGATTGTGGTTCGCCTCAGGGTGCTGAGGATCAACCTGCAAAATGGCAAGGTAGTGAGCTTTTGCACCGGGAACATCGCCGGCCTGGCGGCATGCGATGGCAAGCTGCAGTATGTTTGTGACAGGTTTCTGCGGCGACATCGTGCCATCCATGAATATTTCCTTGTCCATAGTTTAATCTATATTTATGGTGCGATGAGCGGTACTGCAGTAATATCCGACTGCCGCCGGATGCAACAGTTATTCCAACTTGCTACAAGTTTAAAAAAAGCCCTAAAGTTTTCTCAGCACGCACCGATAACTGGAATAACGGCGGTTGATTAAGCCGGCAGCAAAAGGCAAACCAACGTAAAACGGCATATGCCGAAAACCTAACTAAAGGAGAGCTAAAATGGCACAAGTCATCAATACCAACGTATCAGCCCTGTTCTCAGCACAAGCGCTGAACAAATCGAATCTCGGCCTGCAAACAGCAATGTCGCGCCTGTCTTCAGGTATGCGCATCAACAGCGCCAAGGACGATCCTACCGGATTGGTTACAGCCACAGGTTATGACAGCCAGATTCGCGGCTCTAATCAGGCCATTCGCAATTCCAACGACGGTATCTCGACCGCGCAAACCAACGACGGTTATGCATCACAGATTACTGCCAACCTGCAACGTCTGCGTGAAATCGCAGTTCAGCTGGGCGGCACTGCAACCGGTGCTGAAACCACGGCGCTGGTAGCTGAAAACTCACGTATCGCCGCCTTGACGACCGCAACTGGTTCTGTCGTAGTCAATGCATCCGGTGGCGCTGTGACCGGTGTGGGTACAGCGATTGCCGCACTATCCAGCCTTACCGTTACAGGTATCGACGCAAATATCGCCACAGTCAGTGCCGCACGCGCCAACTTCGGTGCGGACATGGCTACATTTGCATCGGCAGTTTCCAACTTGCAGACCACGTCGGTGAATCTGTCGGCAGCTTACAGCCGTGTGATGGATACGGACTATGCGACAGAAACTGCAACCATGACCCGCAACAACATTCTGCAACAGGCAGGAACTGCGATGCTGGCGCAGGCTAACCAACAACCAAACCAGGTAATGAGTTTGTTGCGTTAATAACTGACAACGCCACCAGAGCGTAAAGGCTGGTGGCGAGTCACGGGCACACGACAATTCCAGCCGGGAAACCCGCTGGAATTCACAGCTAAAAGGAGAGGTAAAATGCTCATCCAACCTATTAACAACCAGCCTCAGGCTATGCAGCCTGCAATACAGCCTGGCAGCGATGTACCAAAAGCGGCTGACACGTCGAATGTTGTCGCCACGCAAAGCGTCACACAAAGCAATACGCAAACCACAACTCAGCAACCGACACCGGCACAACTGAAAGAGGCGATAAAAGTCATCAATCAGGCATTTCAACAGTCGAACCAAAGCCTTGAATTCAGCGTGGACAGCGCGACCAAAACCCCGATCGTTAAGTTGACTGACACCTCGACTGGTGAGGTGATTCGTCAATTCCCAACCCAGCAAACTTTGGCGATTTCACAATCGATAGATCAGTACCAGCATGGGCTGCTATTGACGCAAAAGGCTTAACCCGGGAGAAAATCATGGTCACCACAGCCACAACCGCAACATCCAGCGCCGCTACAGGCGCAATCAATGTCGTCTCCATCGTTTCGACTCTGATGACGGTTGCGAGCATTCCGGTCAACACACTCTCGGCCAAGCAGGCCAGCTACCAGTCCAAAATTTCCGCCTACGGCACCGTCCAGAGTCAGATGACCGCCTTGCAAACAGCGGCAGCAGCACTGGGGAGTACGACTGCCAGCAGTTTGCAGGCATACAAGGCGACACCATCGGACACAACAGTCTTCACGGCGACAGCCGACAGCACAGCGGTCGCAGGCAATTATGCCTTGAATGTAACGAGCCTGGCCCAATCGCAAAACCTGGTTGCCGCCGGAAAGACCAGCACTACGACAGCGATCAGCAACGGCGTCGCCACCACAGTCAGCTTTGATTTAGGCACCATCACCGGAGGAACGCTGGCAGGCGGCGTATATACAGGCGCGACTTATACCTCCGGCGGGGCAGGCATCAAGAGCATTGTCATCGATTCGACCAACAACACATTGGCCGGCATCAGGGACGCGATCAATGCCGGCGGACTGGGCGTGACAGCGACCATCATCAACGATGGCAGCGCAGCCCCCAACCGCCTCACCCTGACATCCAACGCAACCGGCGTCAATCAAAGCGTCAAAATCACCACCGCCGGCGGAGATGGCACGATCAACACACTGCTGGGATACGACCCTGCCGCAGTACAGAACATGAATCAGACCGTTGCGGCCCAAAATGCCAATTTTACGGTAAACGGCATTGCCGTTACCAGCACCTCCAATACATCCACGACCGCTATTCAGGGCGTTTCTCTGAATCTGAGCAAAATCACAACGGCACCTGTCTCGCTTACAGTCGCGCGCGATACGACTGCGATCACCACTGCAGTCACCAATTTTGTCAACGCGTACAACACGATGTATAGTTCGATGCAGACGGCCTCTGCGTATAAATCCATATCCCCGCTCGCAGGAGAAGCCACGATACGCGACACAATGAATCAAATGCGCAACATCGCCGCCGGCGCCGTGACCGGTGGTACAATGAGCTCAATCGGTCAGGCGGGCATCAGCTTTACGGCAGCAGGCGTCATGCAACTGGACAGTACAAAGCTGAATACTGCGATGAGCACGGATTTTACGGGCCTGTCCAATTTGTTTAATAATTCAACGACGGGTTATGCTACGCTGTTCCATAATCTGGCGACGGATGTATTGTCTTCGACAGGCACCTTCGCCAGCCGCACCAACAGCCTCAACCAGTCCGTTAAAACTGCCGGCGATCGAATCAACGTCATGAATTCGCAACTTGCAGCGCTGCAAATGCAATACACCAGACAGTACAGCGCGCTCAATGTTTTGATGGCCAACATGAACCAAACCAGTACATACTTGACCCAACAACTTTCAAGGCTATAGGACATCATCATGAGCTCAAGCGCCGCAATCAATGCATATAACAAAGTCGGCATAGAGTCGGGTGTTACGGCAGCGGATCCGCACAAACTGATTTCCATGCTTTATCAAGGTGCGTTACTGGCGATTGCCAACGCAAAAAACGGCATCCTGCGCAGCGATGTTCCCGCAAAGGGCAAAGCCATTTCGCACGCCATGCTCATCATAGGCGACGGATTGAACGCCAGTCTCAACAAGGATGTAGGCGGAGAGTTGGCGCACAGCCTGTCGGCATTATACGAATACATGATCAAGCGCCTGTTGTTCGCCAATCTGAATAACGACACGGCAGCTTTGGATGAAGTCTCGGGACTGCTGGGCGGATTAAAGGAGGCATGGGAGAGTATCCGCCAACCGGCCACGATGGCACCGCCACCGGCAGCAGATCAGGGGGATAAACGACTTTACGCGAAAGGGTAAAGTCATGAATTCCGACCCGGTGATCCATATTTACGAATCACTCGCCAAACTTACCGGCGAAATGCGCGTCGCGGCCAGCCAGAGCGAGTGGGATAAGCTGATCGGTCTCGAACAGGAATATAGCCGTCAGGTCGCCTGCATAAATTCATCCGATGAAATTCCGGACGATGTAACCAGACTGCGCGTCGTGCAACTCATCCGCACCATTCTTGAGAACAATACCGAGATACGCAACCAGACTAAAACCTGGGTAGGGCAATTGCAAAATATCATGCAAAGCAATCGTCAGGAACAGCGACTGAATCAGACCTATGGCGCAACAGGTTAAGCGCCGTCGCAGGCATTGCAGGAATCACAAGGTAAGCCATGCAAACCCAAAACCTGATCAATAGCCTGCAAGCACTCTACCGGTCTGCGACGCCGCTTATCGTTGCAGAAAACATCCCCGTCAGCAAACTCGAAATCGGCCAGCGCATACAGGCTACCATCAAAGAGCAGCTAAGCCCCGGGCTGTTTAAAGTAGAGGTCGCAGGTCAAACACTGCAAATGCAATTACCCGGCCAGCTCAAAAGCGGCAACCTGATCCAGCTACAGGTCATGTCAAACAACCCGCGCCTGACTTTCGGCTTCGTAGCTTCCAGCAATCCGCTCCCCACACAGGAACAAATCAGCTCAACCTCCCGGTTTCTTTCAAATCTGACCGAGTTGCCGCGAGAGCGAACAATGATACAGTCGGCCGCAGGCCAGCCCGTATGGCCCGCTAGCGGCCCTGCCATCGACAGCCGGCAACTGGCCGTAGCACTGCACAATGCGCTGGGCAATAGCGGCCTGTTTTATGAATCACACCAGGCACAATGGGTACGGGGCGAGCGCAGCACTGCGCAACTTTTAGTAGAACCGCAAAACCTGTTAAAAAACAACGATTCGACGGCAACCGCGACACAACCGGACAAGGCGGCAGCCGCCGCACAAGCCGATACTACGCCACCGGGTTCAGGCTTGCCGATTACCAAAGAACTGGTATCCATGGTGCAACAGCAACTGCATACTCTTGAAACACACCAGCTTACCTGGACGGGTCAGATATGGCCAGGGCAACAGATGCAATGGGAAATCCAGGGAGAACCTGAACGGCAACAGGCGCAACCCGGACAGCATCAGGATCCGTATGATGGACGCAAGTGGAGCACCGAAATGGAACTCGCCCTGCCCGCTCTGGGCGATGTGCATGCTAAGCTTGTACTGAGTCAGGGCAAATTAACACTCACCCTGCAAGCAGCGGACGTCAACTCTGCAGCACTGCTTAATCGCCGTCTGCCGGGTCTTGCCACAACACTGGGCGAAGCGGGCATTCCATTAGCCAGCGCCGTCGTCGAAAAAGCATGAGTCCAACCCCACAGCAGATTGCAGTAGCGCTAGCTTACGGTCAAAGTACAGGCGCCCCCAAAGTTGTCGCAAAAGGACGCGGATTAATCGCTCAAGCCATCATTGAACGTGCTAAACAAAACGGGGTTTTTGTACACGAATCCGAGGATTTGGTTGGGCTTTTGATGCAGGTCGAATTGGATCAGCAAATCCCGCCGCAACTGTATTTAGCCGTTGCCGAGCTCCTGGCATGGTTATATCGTCTGGAACATGACGATCATCCTGCTTTTCCACCGATATAACAGCAATATTTTTGTTATCATATGAAACGACTTTAAACACGTGACTGTGACGACATGCAAAAAGATATCCCGCTCAAAATCGAAATCCTTTCCAGCGGCAAGGATGATCAATATCGCATCACTTCGGCCAGGGAAATCGAATTTGTTTTGCAGAACATCGTCAAAAGCGGGTCGCGCATCGCATTGTATTACTCTGATACGAACGACTTCATTCTGACGCACCTGCTGGCTGTTAATGCATCCGGATTGTGGCTGGAGCAACGCCCGACGGCCGTTGAAAACGCCCCCGTACTGGAAAGCGAAAAACTGATTTTTGTCAGCTCACATGCACTGGTAAAGGTGCAGTTCGTATCCGACCATGCAACGGCCACGACCTGGCAGGGTGAGCCGGCATTTTTCATGGCGTTGCCCGAGAGCATTTACCGTCTGCAACGTCGTGAGTATTTTCGCCTGATTACGCCTGTGTCCAACCCTCTGCTCTGCGTTATTCCGAATGAACAAGCTGCTGCGCGCCAGGGTCATGAAGTAACGATCATGGATATCAGCGGCGGCGGTGTGGGGCTGACCTGCGCGGAAGAAAACATCGAATTGGTTCCCGGACGAACCTATGAAAATTGCAGGATTAACCTGCGTGAAATCGGGGAGTTCATCGGCACGATAGAAGTTAAAAACCTGGCCGTATTATCGACGCCATCAGGCCAAACGGTACGCCGTGCCGGATGTGAATTTAAAAACCTGGATGGCACATCGACCATCCTGCTGCAACGCTATGTCACGGCCATGCAGCGCGCAAAGACGAAAGAGTAATATTCGGGATTCATGCCGCAAAACCGCAAGGGTCTTGATAAAACCTCTCAATTTCCGCTAAGCGATATATCGCTTGCAGTCATTGATGATGGAACCACTAAACAACGGAGCTAAAGCTTCTGTTTCTGAGTGAGGAATGTTTTAAACCAAACAGCTAAGTCAGCAGCTGCCGCGACTTACTTTTTCACGTTCAGGAACATCGTAGACGCTAGCCGGCATCGACGCGTTTATCCGTGAAAACAAGCTGACATTTCTGGGGTTTGAAACCAAGGGATGCGTGTTGCACGCCTATAAACAACGCTTTCCAGACGATCTTGCGGCGATTAATCTTGCGCAGTGGCAAATTTTCGAGAACGAAAATCCCGACACGTTTGCCAAAATGTACCAGTTCTGGATCCAGAAGAGCAGTTAATATGCGACTTGCCACTCACTACTTACCACTCGCGGCTTTTAATTAAACCTGCATGTTCATGATGTCGTTATATGCCTGCACCACCTTGTTGCGCACCTGAACGGTCGCCTGCAAGTTGATACCGGCTTTTTGCATCGCGATCATGGTGTCACTCAGACTGACCTTATCGTCTCCCATCACAAAGGCTTTTTGCAAGGATTCTGACTTTTCCTGAGATTGCGCCACCCCGTCGAGCGTATTTTTCAGCACATTGGAAAAATCCACGCGAGCAGATTGCGCTGCAGGTTCCGGCTGACGCAAGCCGGCTGCTGCTGCCGCCACACGCATTTGCGCCAACAATCCATCAACTGCTGATATATTACTCATTTTATCTCCTTGATTAGTCGCCAGACGCTAGCCGCGAGCTTCCAGTTAAACCTCCAACCAACTAGCGACTTACGACCAATGACTATCAACTGCCTTTTTCAGTGATCACACAATACCAAACACTCATGCACAACATCAGAAGAACAGGCGTGGGATTTTCCCTTTATTCCCCCCTTCAAAACCGCACCGTATATAGATAATGCAGATACTGTCCCAATGGCATCTGAAGTGTCATCCGCAACCATAATGGCCGAACAAGCAAACACATCCGCAATCAGTCGTTTCCAGAATCTAAGCGCCCAACAAAAAATGGGGCTGGGGATCGGCGTTGCCGCATTGATCGCACTGATCGCAGGCGCATGGATCTGGGGGCAAACACCCGATTATCGCGTGCTGTATAGCAACCTGTCAGATCGGGATGGCGGCGCCATCATCGAGTCATTGCAACAGCTGAACATCCCTTATAAATTCAGTGACGGTGGCGGAGCCCTGATGATCCCCGCAGATCAGGTTCATGAAGCGCGTCTGAAACTGGCTTCCCAGGGATTACCCAAAGGGGGAACCGTTGGCTTCGAGCTGATGGAAAACCAGAAATTCGGCATCACCCAATTTGCCGAACAGGTCAACTACCAGCGAGCCCTGGAAGGTGAATTGGCGCGTTCGGTGCAAAGCATCGGTGCGGTCGCAT
>JBAZCE010000101.1:0-8362 GCA_041671105.1 Gallionella sp. | reverse complement strand
GGCGCATTCCGGTCAGACTGAAATCAAGGCTGGAGCATCCAATAGATTGGCCATTTTGAGTCGCATCGACCAGTAGTCTGTTTGAGGCACGGGGGTGGGTGCGCCTCTCGTTCTGGGCCGCTTCAATGACGTGCACACTCTCAAAGTTAAAACCTGCCATAAGCTGATTCAGCTTGCCGGTTACCTTGTGCAGGCTGTCGCCAATGGCGGCGGTCGTTTCCACTTTGGCCGAGCTTTCGCTCAAGGTCGCAAACAGTTGCGCCAACGTCTGTTGAAGCAGGAGGACATTGCTTATCTGCTCGCCGCTGGCGCCTGAAATTCCTTCATTGGCGCTTGCCGTTCGGGCAACTTCGCCTGCCATATGTTCAATCACCGCAGCGGTTTCACCCGCCACCTGTTGATTCTCATGCACTTTGCTCACCACCACCTTCATTGAAGTCGTCACCTCCTGCACCTTGCCGCCCAGTTGCCCGATAATCTGCGACACCTCGTCGGCGGAGCGTGCAGAGCGTTCTGCCAGTTTGCGCACTTCGTCGGCAACCACTGCAAATCCGCGTCCGTCTTCACCCGCGCGTGCAGCCTCAATCGCCGCGTTGAGCGCAAGCAGGTCGGTCTGTTTGGCAATGGTCTGGATGGTGGTGATGATGTCGTGTATTTTTACGGTGGACTGTTCCAGCTCGAAAATTTTCCGGGCAGCCAGATCTACTTCCTGGGCCGTTCCTTCCATTTCAGAAATGTTTTTTTGCACCATGCGGATACCTTCGCGCGCCCGTTCCTCGGTCTGCTTGGCGCGTTCGGCGGCATCCATTGCCTGGGCCTGTACGTTCTGGGAAATGTGCTGCAACTGACCGGTAACGTTGCTTACTTCTGCCGAGCGGCTCTGCTCATGTCGCCCTACCTCGGCGATCTCATGCGAAATTTTGGCAATCTGGAAGGCCGACTGCTCCATTTCCCGACCGCTGGCGTCAACCTCGCGCATGATGTGGTTGAGCTTGTTCAAAACTTCGTTGAAATTCTCTTCCAGCATGCCGATTTCATCGTGAGAGCTGACTATAACCTCGCGGGTCAGATCCCCCTGGACCACGGCCTTGAGCGCGCTGCATAACGCCTTGATCGGTCTGACGAATAAGTTGGCGACCAGGCCGATGAGAAAGAACTGGAGTGCAAATTCAAGGCCCGATTCCCAGAATGAATTGAAAATGTAGGCGCTATGGTTCGCTTCAAGCTGGCTGACGATCTTGGCGCCGACACCGTTGCTCCTGGCTATATCGACCATCTGCCCGAGTTCATGTGATGCGAGTACGCGGTTGTATATCGTCGTGACCATGGTCACTAAAAAGAATCCAAATTGCAGCTTCCACCGGATGCTTAAGGAAAGAAACCAATTGCTCATTGAATGCTCCTGATTTATTTGCGGCAATCACTTTTGACGAATCGCCATAATATCAAAATGGAATTGATATGTTTTTATTCTTTGCAGACAACTTTGCATCGCAAGCGTGTTGAAGTCCGGCCGGCGGTTATTTTTTTTGCTCAGGTTTGGATGAGTTCAATGCGATCTCTGCCGCGTGACGTGCTTCATATCGGCTGCGCAACTCCTGCGTTTTCGGCGAAGTCGGGTGGTAAGAGCAGGGTGGGCCGGGGGGTGATGTTTCGGGAGGGCAGCACCCGTTGGATGAATCAGCGGAATGAATCCTGGAAATTGAATTGTTTGCAGCCGGTAACATGGAATCCCCCTTTCTTGTTGTATCCGGGGGCGGCCATCAATTCATCACGGCGGCCCCGCTATCATAGGTTTTACCCCTTAGATCGGAAACTTTGCGTCCCTGCTTTTCAACAGGTTTGCCTTTTTCAAAAGAACTACCGAAAAGAAATCGTGTAGTCTCTTTGCACTGTGTCACTGCTGTTCTTTAAAGGGAAGCGGAAAGTGGACAGGAGGTCGATTCCCGTTCATGAGCGGTGATGGTCTGACGACTGGCGGCGAACCTCAGACTGTACGATCGGTTTCACTCCTCGTTTTTATTCCGGCCGGCTGATCGTGCATCACGATGCGCGAGACATACAGGATGGCCAGCAGGTTGGCAGCGATGGCCACGAAGCCTACCCTGTCGTAACCTGCGATCTGGCCTGTCGCACTCTGTGTGGTGATGAAACCTGCCAGGGTTGCCGCAATCCCGCTGGCCAGTTGCTGCGTGGCCGAATTAAGCGACATGAAGGTGCCGCGCAGTTTAGGAATGGCAGCCGAGGTAATGATGGCCATCGCCGGGATCATGCGACCCGATATCAGCACGAAAAATAAAGTGGTGCAAATCAGCCAAATCCATAGCGGTGCGGTGCCGACCTGCGTGACGGCGAACAGCGGCAAGGTGGCGGCAACCGCCATCAGTCGATAAATTTTTACCTTGCCGGCAGCATCCGCCCAGCGTCCGATCAGGCGCGAGGTGATGAGCGTCGCAGCACCTCCGACCAGGTAAATATAGAAGATATCGTGTTGTGCAATGCCGACATTCGACACCGCGTAAATCGTGATGTAGGGGATCACGGTGAAGCCGGAAAACAGGATCAGCATCGTGAAAAACAGCGCGCGCAGATGGTTTGCGTCCCGCAACACCTCGAACATCGCCGAAAACGGATGTGCGCGCTTTTCACCGTTTAAGTGATGCCGGACATCCGGCAGATGGCGTAACGCGATGATGAGGAACAGTACGGTAGTGCAGGCGATCAGGATGAAGGGTGCGCGCCACTGGAAGTGGTTCGCCAGCCACAGTGACAGCGGTACGCCGGCCACTGTGGAGAGGGAGAACGAGGCGGATATGATGCCGCTGGCGGTGGCGCGTCGCTCGAATGGAATCAAATCGCCGACCAGTGTTTGTACCATCGCTCCCATGATGCCGCCGAAGGCGCCCGCCAGACCGCGCGCGACCAGCAGGGTTGCATAGCCGGGCGATAAGCCGCATGCAAGTGTTGCCAGACCAAACAGCGCGAACACGGTCAGCAGCAGGCGTTTACGCTCGAACCTGTCAACGAAGGTTGCCGCGAGCAGTCCGGCCAGGGCCGCGCTGAAACTGTAGGAGGCGACTAAAAAACCGAACTCATGCGTGCTGATGGCGAATTCACGCATCAGGATCGGCCCCAAAGGCATCATGATCATGAAATCGAGGATGTGGGAAAACTGCATGCCGGACAGGGTCAGCAGCAGATAACGCTCACGTTGCGGGGTAAGGGCTGGGGGCATGGCGACGGTGAGTTTTTTGATGAGCGGTATTCTAACAGCAGGACCAAGGGTGAAGGGAGAAGGGAGAAGGGAGAGGGGAAACAGTAAACTGTTTACAGTTAAGTTTACGGGGTGAATACCGAGAATTGATCCTTGCCGGCCCTTTTCGCGACATACATGGCGTTGTCGGCAGCGGTTAACAGTGCATCGAGCTCATTTGCATGGCTTGGGAACTCGGCAATGCCGATGCTGGCGGAGATGCTGGAAATATTTTTCTTGCCGAATTCGTAGGGCGCTCTGAGTGTTTTCAGTATCCGGTTGGTGACTGTGATGGCTCTGTCGATGTCGGATTCAATGAGGATCACCACGAACTCGTCTCCGCCGATCCGGGCGGCTGTATCGCCTTCTCTGAGGCAGGAGAGCAGACGCGCTGCGACTTCTTTTAACAGGTGATCCCCGATCGCGTGACCGTAGGTGTCATTGACGGGCTTGAATCCATCCAGATCGATAAACAGCAGCGAGATCGCACGTGAAGAGCGGCTGGACACGGAAATCGCCTGATTGAGTCGATCCAGCAGCAGCGTTCGATTGGGCAAGCCGGTGAGCTGGTCGAAATGCGCCAGACCAAACAGATGTTTTTGCTTGCGGTGCGTGATTTCCTTGAGCAGATCATAGCCATTGGCCATGCCGAAATATTTTTTATCGCGGGTGACGATAAAGCCGCTCACCATGTGATCCATGCCCGCATCCAGCATGATCCGGGCGATGTCATCGATGCTGGTGCTTTTATCGACGACGATAGGCTTGCTGTCCATCAAGGTGGAAATCGGCTTCTTGCCCTTCAATTCCTTGACATATTGCTTGCTGAAAAATTCGGTGAGGTTTTGCCGGACGACGATGCCAACCGGCCTGTCCTTGTCATTAACGACGGGAAGTGCATACAGTTTTTTTTCATCGTGAAACAGTTCCAGAACCTTGAGGCTGCTGGTCGACTCATGCACCGAGGGCACCGTTCTGAGCAGATGCTCGACCGTAGACTTGGTGTCAATGGATGGTTCGGAAGTGGATTTGGTCATATGCGCCTGATAGCGGCCGAAGCTGCAAATTGCCGGCTTGAATCGAAAAAACTATTTTTTACTATAGCATGCAAATGTGTCGTAAATATTTCAGATTTATATCTCCGGATGGTAGATTTTTACGCAGTCGCGTCCGGCGGCCTTGGCGCAATACATGGCGGTATCCGCGTTTTTGATGAGCTGTTTTTCATCCGAGCCGTGTTCGGGGTAAATGACAACGCCGGTACTCGAAGAAATGTTCAAGGTGCGGTTAACCAGTTCGAAGGGTTGATTGAGAGAATGGCGGATTTTTTCTGCAACGCCCAGCGCATTTTGCGTCGCCTCCATCACGGGCAGCAGCACGACGAACTCATCTCCGCCGATGCGCGCCACGGTGTCGGATTCGCGCAGGCAGGTCTGGATGCGTTTTGCCACCTCTTTCAGTACCATGTCGCCCACATCGTGGCCCAGCGTGTCGTTGATGGGCTTGAATTTATCCAGATCGATGAACATCAGGGCAAGATGCGCCTTGTCGCGTTTGGCGATAGACAGCGCCTGCTGCAACCGGTCGGTAAACAGTGTCCGGTTAGGCAGATCGGTGAGCGGATCATAATGTGCCAGATGCTGCACCTGTACTTCCATTGCGCGGCGATCGGTGATGTCGTAGAACCAGCCGAGCACCGCAGGCTCGCCCTGGTATTCAAGTTGTAAATAGGAGGCGAGCGTCCATTTAGTGTGTTCGTTGGGAATATGCAACTCGATCAACTTATTGGTGACGCGCTCTCCCCGACTCAGTTGTTCGATCACATCGACGTAATCCTGCGGGTTCGCATAATATTGTTTCGGGTTGATGCCGAAAACTGCTTCGCGTCTGGATGCAATCAACTCGGCATAGCGCTGGTTGGCAAATACGACGCGCGACGATAGTATGCTGGCAATGCGCACTGCGATCGGGCTGTTTTCCAGTATGAAGCGGAAACGGGACTCGCTTTCACGCAGCGCCGCTTCTGCCTGTTTGCGCTCGGTGATGTCCTGATGTGTACCGAACATCATCAGAGGTTTTTTGTCCTGAGTCCATGTCGCCACCTTGCCGCGATCCAACGCCCATACCCAATGGCCGTCCCTGTGAAGCATGCGCACTTCGCATTCGTAGTAACTTAGTTCGCCGGAAAAATGTTTTTCCAGTAATTCACAGGAAAGCTTCATGTCGTCCGGGTGAGTAAGCTTGATCCAGTTTTTAACGGATACGGGGCCAAGTTCTTCAGGTTCATAACCGATGATATTTGCCCAGTAGCGGTTGATGACGGTTTCCCCTGTTTGAATGTTCCACTCCCAGGTTCCGACATGCGTTCCTTCGATGATGCCGTTCAGGTGGCGCTGCTCAGTGATCAGCACTTCATTCATTTTTTGAGCCGCTTTGATAGCGCGCTCACGCCCGCTGAGCAGCATCCAGACCAGCAATGCGAGCAGTACGCTGCCGATGCAGCCAGCCAGAAGGAAAAGGCGAGGCCGGTCGGCATCGATCCTCGACAGCATCCCGGGCAGCGCGCATACCCGGACTGTCCATGGGTGATCGGCGATCTGCAACCTTTGCGTTACCTGAAGCACGCTTTTATCGGTAGTGCCGGTGAGCATCGAGTCATCTGAGTCATACATCAGGGAGGCGGATGAAATGTCTTCGCCATCAAAAATCTCGATGTCCAGATCATCGGCCCGCTCGCCGTATGCCCCTTTCATGAAGTCGCCCATGCGAAACGGTGCATATACCCAGCCGAGCGCATTTTGCCGGCGTTCGGACAAGGTCGCGCGGGGCGCATCGTTCCGGAAGATCGGAAAATACATCAGAAATCCGGCCTGTTCCTGGCTGCCTGACTCTTGTACCAGTTTGACTTTTCCTGACAACGTCGCTTCTGCGCTGTCTATCGCTTTTTGCATTGCGGCACGACGCACAGTTTCGAAATACATGTCGTAGCCGAAGGCGCGCAAGTTGCGATCCGCAAATGGTTCCAGATAAACGATAGCTGTGTAAAGATCGCGCTGCCCTTCAGGGCGGATGGAATAACCCGGAAAGCCTTCGCTGCGCACCGCCGCAATGTGGCGGTCTTTTTGTGCGACCGGGACGATCAGTGAAAACCCGACGCCCTGTATGCCCGGAAAATGCTCCGTTAATTGCAATGAAGCGATATAGCGCGCGTATTCGGCGCGCTCAACGCTGACGGATGCCTTGAAAAGACCGGATGCGCCGCGCAACACCTGTTCGTAGGCCTGTACCCGCTGCTCCAGGTGTTCAATCGTCTCACGCACCCGAAAATCGAAATAGGCTTGCAACTGCCGATCGGCGTCCTGTTGCGCTGCACGATATACGTGGTAGGTAGCGAACAGGGAGATGAAGAGTATCAGGAGCGGTAACGCTACCAGAGCACTGCGCCGACTCGCGCCAGCCAGTCTTTCGTCGTTATGATGCTGCATAACTTTGTCGTTTTTCATTTGATGCGGACGATCATCTTATAATTCGGGTATTCGGTTGTTCATGCTTTAAGAAAAATCATCCTGAGCCGATATTACGCCGTGCAGGATGTGAATACAACGACTCTGCCTCAAACAGGTTTTCTGTCTGCGGTTTTCTGTTTCATGTTCCTCATAGTCGATGTGCGGTGGTAAAATCAGCGCTGAACATTGCGAGTTATTGCCCGCAGGGCAATATCCCTGCTAACCCCTATACATTCCACATCATGCCGCAACCTGCCTTTGTCCATCTCCGTTTGCACAGCGAATATTCCATCACGGACGGGATGGTGCGCATGGACGAGGCCGTTGCTGCCGCAAAAGCGGACGGGATGCCCGCGCTTGCGCTGACGGATTTGTCCAATTTCTCGGGCCTGGTGAAGTTCTACAAGGCGACGCGCGGCAAAGGGATCAAACCGGTTGCGGGTGTCGATGTATTCATCACCAACGACTCGGATCGCGACAGACCCTATCGTTTGCTGTTGCTGTGTCAGTCGGTCGAAGGTTATCTGCGTCTGTGCCGCCTTCTGTCGCGCGCCTATCTTACCAATCAGTATCGAGACCGCGCCGAATTGCGCCGCGAGTGGTTCCGCGAGGAGGGTACTCAAGGATTAATCGCATTGTCGGGCGCGCATCTGGGCGATGTGGGCAGCGCTCTGTTGTCGGGCAATGCGCATCAGGCGCAACAATTTGCACGCGAATGGGCCGGTTTGTTTGACAACCGTTATTACATCGAGGTGCAGCGCGCCGGCTTTAACGATGAAGAATCGTATGTTCACGGCGCGACGATGTTGGCAGCAGAGCTGGATTTGCCTGTGGTCGCAACGCATCCTGTACAGTTTTTAAGTGCGCCGGATTTCAAGGCGCACGAGGCGCGTGTGTGCATCGCCGAAGGCTATGTGCTCAATGATAAGCGGCGCGAAAAGGCCTTCACGGAGCAGCAGTATTTCAAGACTCAGAGCGAAATGAGTGCGTTGTTTGCCGACTTGCCCGAGGCGCTGCAAAACAGCGTCGAGATTGCGCGTCGCTGCAATCTGACCCTGGTGTTGGGCAAACCGCGCCTGCCGGATTTCCCCACTCCCGATGGCGAGAGTCTCGACGATTTTTTGCGCGGCGAATCCGAACGCGGTCTGGCTCAGCGCATGGCGCATCTCTATCCGGATGAGGCGGAGCGGCAGGCTAAGATGCCGCAATATCAGGAGCGACTGGATTTTGAGATCGGCACCATCATCAAGATGGGCTTCCCGGGTTACTTCCTGATTGTGGCGGACTTTATCCGCTGGGCTAAGGCGTATCGTTCAGATGCGTTTCCCAACGGTGTGCCGGTGGGGCCGGGGCGCGGTTCGGGTGCCGGTTCGCTGGTCGCGTATTCGCTGCTGATCACCGATCTTGATCCGCTGCGTTACGAGTTGCTGTTCGAGCGTTTTCTGAATCCTGAACGCGTCTCCATGCCCGACTTTGACGTGGACTTCTGTCAGGACGGGCGCGAACTGGTCATCGACTACGTGAAGCAGAAATACGGCGCGGCCTGCGTTTCGCAGATCGCGACCTTCGGCACCATGGCGTCCAAGGCGGTGATACGCGATGT
>JBAZCE010000100.1:6330-8424 GCA_041671105.1 Gallionella sp. | reverse complement strand
AGGTGCCTACCTCGCGCGCGGTGCCGCAGGCGGAAGGCTGGCCGGTCAGGGAAAACGCGCCGTTGCCGGGCATAGCCTGTTTGCCCAGCAACAGATGCACCATGTAGGCCTGTTCGTTGACCCAGGTGCCGCGCTGGTGCTGGTTGAAGCCCATGGTCCAGAAACTGACGACTTTTCTCGATTTTTCGATATACAGATCCGCCAGCGTTTGCAGCTTCTTCTTGAATTCGTCCAAAGGCTCGTCCGCGTCGCCTTTTGCGAGTTCCGCGACGAAATCCAGCGTGTAGGGTTCGACGCCTTTCTTGAAGTCTTCGAATGTGATCAGCCAGTGGTTGTCGGCAGTATTGCGGTTCTTCTGTTCCACCGTCGTACCGGGCTTCTTGCCCTGGGCGATCGCTTCCTGAGCGCTCAGTTGCATGATCAGCTCGCGACCGTTGGTGTCCTTCTCAGCCGGATAGTCGTACTTGTCCGATCCGCGCATTCCGTAACCGATGTCGGTCGGCCCCGCCGCAAACGCGCAGTGTTTGTTGACGAATTCCCAGTTGACTGCATCGCGGGTGACGATCTCGCGTGCCAGATAATTCATGATCGCAAGGTCGGTCTGCGGCTTGAAGATGATTTCCATGTCGGCAATGCCGGAAGACATATTGCTCACGGTCGTCAAATTGACCACGCGCACATCGGGATTGTTCATTCTGCGATCGGTGATGCGGGTCCACAGGATGGGGTGCATCTCCGCCATGTTCGCTCCCCACAGCACCATCGTGTCTGTCTGCTCGATGTCGTCGTAATTGCCCGAGGGTTCGTCTATGCCGAAGGTCTGCATGAAGCCTGCCACGGCGGAGGCCATGCAGTGACGCGCGTTGGGATCGATGTTGTTGCTGCGAAAGCCCGCCTTCATCAGCTTGAGTGCGGCGTAACCCTCCTGCACCGTGTGCTGACCGGATGCGAAAAAGCCGATTCCGGCAGGTCCCAGTTCCTTGTAATGGCGCTTGAACTGCTTTTCCATCTCGTCGAAGGCGCGCTCCCACGTTACGGCGACGAATTCACCCTGCTTGTCGAACTTGCCGTCCTTCATGCGCAGCAGCGGCCGGGTGAGGCGATCCTGACCGTAGAGTATCTTGCCGTTGAAATATCCCTTGATGCAGTTAAGACCACGATTCACCGGCGCATCGATGTCGGCCTTGGTGGCGACGATCTTGCCCTTCTCGGTGGCGATCTGGATGCCACAGCCCACGCCGCAGAACCGGCATACGCCTTTATCCCAGCGCCAGCCGGCCTCGGCGTTTAAGGTTGCGGCACTGGCTACTATCGGAAGACCAACCGTCACGGCGGCTGATGAGATGATTGCAGTTTGTTTGAGGAAATCGCGGCGGGTCACGGACATTCGGGTTCTCCTTCTTCGGTTTTTTGCCAAGGATACGATAGCGATATTAAAGTTGCATTACGGGGGCATGTTAATACTTGCGCATAGCCTTGTCCATGTGCATTATGCGGTTTTATCGGGGGCGAGCGGATCGCTAAGCGGCTTTGGCCATCTTGAACTGGCCGACCGTTTCGTAGAGTGCCTTTGAGTCGTCTGCCAGATTCATCATCTCGTTTCGCGCCTGTTCAAGATCGGTCGCCGTGTTGGCGCTGATGATGGCGACTGAATCGATGTGCTGACAAATCAGTTCGCCTGCAGAGGACTGGTTTTCGGTGGCGCTGGCAATCTGCACCATCATCTCGGTGACGATGTGAATTGACTTGTCGATTTGTTGCATCAGTTGACCCATGCCTTCGCCGTGCAGAATTCCCTGTGCCACTTCCTGTCTTGCCAATGCCATGGCAGAGGTTGCTTCCCCGGTCTGACTTTCGACAATCTGAACGATTTTGGTAATTTCCGAGGTGGCGTTGGCGGTGCGTTCCGCAAGTTTGCGCACTTCATCGGCAACCACTGCGAAACCGCGTCCCTGTTCGCCTGCGCGTGCGGCTTCAATCGCCGCGTTAAGCGCCAGCAAATTGGTTTGCTCGGCGATGTCCTTGATCATGCGGCTGACGCTGCCGATTTGCCCGATTGCGCTATTCAGTTCATTCAGGGTCGTCGCCGAGGTG
>JBAZCE010000100.1:0-6320 GCA_041671105.1 Gallionella sp. | reverse complement strand
TTGCTCGATTTTGCCTAATGCAGCGATCGTGGAACGTCCCGTTTCGCTGCCGGATTTGATCAGCGACGAGGTCTGTCTTGCGGCGTCGGATGCATTCGTCGCATTAAGGGCGATTGCCTTGATGGTGTTGCCCATGCCTTCGAGGGCGCTGCTTACCTGGAATACCTTGGAGGATTGCTCTCTGGCATTTTGCGTCACCGAGTGAGCCATCCGGCTGACTCCATGCGCCGTCTTGTGAGTCTGGTCAGCCGAAGAATGAACGCCGTGCAGGATAGTCTCGAAGCGTGCGATGAAATTGTTTATCGTCCCGGACATTTGTCCGATCTCATCGTTGCTGCATTCAGGTAGTCTGTGGCTCAGGTCGCCGTTGTGCAAATGACCGATTTCGCTGACGATGTCGTCCAGTCGACGGCGCAACTGGCGTCCGAACAGCGTTTGCGTCACGCCAGTCACGATCCCCATCAGGATCAGCGGCAGCAGTACGACCCATAAGATGCTGCTCATCACCGAAGAGATGCTTTCCTGTGCGGCGAGTTCGGTCGTCTTGTTGGAGGCGACCAGTGCATCCAGATCTTTTATCATCGGTGCCAGATACATGATGTACATCACATCGGGAATTTGCAGCGCATCGGCGGGACTGTCCGAGGCTATCTTGATTGCGCCTTTAAAACCCTGCACGTAGGCTGTCCACTTTTTGGATATCTCCTCAAGCTGCATCGCGGAATTCGAAGACAGGGAGGTGATGCGTTGTTGCAATGCCTGGATTTGCGTGTCGGTCTGTTCGAGCTGTGTCGCAGTCTCCACTGGGATCGGATCCGCACGGCTGATTGCCAATGCGCCGGCCTTGATTTCGATCAGGCTTTTATCGATCGTTTGCATAGCCTGATAGGTTTTGAATTCCTGACGCAACTGGTTCACGTTAATCATTACGAAAACGATCACGGCCAGCATGCCCAGCAGTGAGGTGCCACTCATTAGGCGCAATTGATTTTGCAGGGTGAGCGTGTTGAATTTTGACAGTGAGCGCATGGCGGGAGTCCATAATAATTGAATGTCAGGATGCAACAGGCTGATGCGGGCTGAGTCGTCATCGCATTGAAAATCCAATATGAACCTCAGCGATTGACTCAAACGGACTGCATGTCGCCTGAACTTTGCGCATGATGTACTGCGATTGTTAATTTTTTATTAACAAAATATGAGATATCTGAAAAAAATGAAATTTTCTCCGGGTGATTTGTAGCCATGCACGGCTGTTAATCCAAGCGTCAGCGCTTATACAGGCAGTGCAGTCTTGTCGACGACCCGGCGCAGCACAAAACTCGAATGCACGCCGGTCACGCCCTCAATCCGGGTGACGCGATTGAGCAGCAGATCCTGATATCCGTCCATGTCCTTCACCACCACCTTGAGCTGGTAGTCTGCGTCCTGCCCTGTGATCAGCAGACATTCGAGCACCTCCGGGATCTGGGCGATCTTCGTTTCAAAGTTGCTAAAACGCTCCGGCGTGTGCTGATCCATCGAAATGTGAATCAGTGCCATCAGCGACAAGCCCAGTTTCTTTGCATCGAGTAGTGCGCGGTAGCCGGTAATCAGCCCCGATTCTTCGAGTGCGCGCAGCCGTCTCAGGCAGGGTGACGGAGACAGACCGATCTGCTCGGCCAGTTCCTGGTTGCTGATCCGCCCGTCCTTTTGCAATATGCGCAGCATCTGTCTGTCGTAGTCGTCGAGTTGCATAAAATTCCTGTTAATTGTTGTGTGTGGCATTAAATATAGATTAATTGCTAAATCTGCGCAATATTATTGCTATTTTTGTTAAAAATAGACCATATAACGCAAACACCTGCCGGACTGTTTTGCTTATGATTGCACCATCGAATTTTTATGGAGTCGTCATGTCACACGCCGCCAAATACAGGCCTTTCCCAACGCTTATGCTCACCGATCGTCAGTGGCCGAATAAGACCATCACGCAGCACCCGGTATGGATGAGTTCGGACCTGCGCGACGGCAACCAGTCGCTGTTTGAACCGATGAATATCGAGCGCAAGATGCGCATGTTCAATATGCTTTGCGAGGCGGGTTTCAAGGAAATCGAAATCGCGTTCCCCTCCGCCTCGCAGACCGAATTCGATTTCGTGCGCACGCTTATCGAGGACAATATCATCCCGGGTGATGTCACCATCGAAGTGTTGACCCAGGCGCGCGAACACCTGATCCGTCGCACCATGGAGTCGCTGCGCGGCGCACGCCGGGCCATCGTGCACGTCTATAACGCGACCTCGAAGCCGTTTCGCGACATCGTGTTCGGCATGGACAAGACACAAGTCATCGACATGGCGGTCACTGCAGTGAAGTTGATCAAGCAATTGGCGTCCGAGCAGCCGGACACCGAATGGGTACTCGAATACAGTCCCGAAACGTTTACTGCGACGGAGCTCGACTTTGCGCTCGAAGTTTGCAATGCGGTGACAGAGGCGTGGGGTGCTACCCCTGACAACAAGGTTATTCTGAATCTTCCCGCGACGGTCGAAGTATCGACCCCCAATGTCTACGCCGACCAGATCGAATGGATGCACCGCCATCTGGCGCGACGGAGTAGCGTGATTCTCAGTTTGCACACGCACAACGACAGGGGGACGGCAATTGCTGCTGCCGAGCTGGGGCTCATGGCAGGGGCGGATCGTGTCGAAGGCTGTCTGTTCGGCAACGGCGAGCGCACCGGCAATGTCGACATCGTGACGCTTGCGCTGAACCTCTACACGCAGGGTATCGATCCCGGTCTCGATTTTTCCGACATCAACGCGATTGTCCGCACGGTCGAATATTGCAACCAGTTGCCTATCCATCCGCGCCATCCATATGCGGGCGATCTGGTGTTTACCGCCTTTTCGGGCTCGCATCAGGACGCGATCAAGAAGGGATTCGCAGTACAAAAGCCGGATGAACTCTGGAATGTGCCCTATCTTCCCATCGATCCTCAGGACGCCGGTCGCAGTTACGATTCGGTGATCCGGGTCAACAGTCAGTCGGGTAAGGGCGGCATCGCCTATCTGCTGGAAACCGGCTACGGTGTGGCTATGCCGCGCCGCCTGCAGGTCGAATTTTCGAACGTTGTACAACAGCATGCCGATGCACAAGGCGGAGAAATAACGGCTGCCGATATCTGGTGGATCTTTCAGGCAACGTATCTGGAGTGCATGTTGCCTGTAAGTTATCGGGAACATCACCTTTTTGAGCGCGGTGATTTACAAGGTATTCATCTCAATGTGGAAATTAACGGCACACCGCGTTTGCTTGTCGGAGAGGGGAATGGTCCGGTTGATGCAGCCGTTCATGCGCTGAAAAGCGCCGGAATCGATGTACAGGTGCGCAGCTTCGATGAGTCCTCGATGAGCACGAGTGTAGAAGGCGCAGATGCCAGTGCCTGCGCATTCATCCAGATCGCGCCTGCCGCTGGCGGGTGCGAATACTACGGAGTTGGTATGGATGCAAACATCGTCACCGCCGCCATCAAGGCCTTGCTGAGCGGCGTTAACCGGATGAAAGCGGTTTCTTAACTACTGTGATCCAATTGCCGTTGTCTGTTCTTGGTCTAGCTTGTATGATGCACAGCATATTGCACAAAATTCTGTAATGGTAACGACGGGAGGCATCATGGGAATCTCTGTACGTGACGTGGTGGCTTTTTCACAGGCACGCGCCAATCTTTCTGACTTGGCTGAGCAGGTCAAGGCCGGAGCCGAGAAGATCATCACCAAAAATGGTGAAAGTTATGTCGCACTGATCGATTCGGATCGGCTTGATTACTACCACCGCCTGGAGCGAGAGCGCATTCATCTGCTGCTGATTGATGAAGCTGGTAAGGGGCTGGATGACGTGGCTGCAGGGCGGGTGAAGGATGCGCGTTGCGCGATAGCGCAGCTCAAGCGCCGGCGCGTGGCTTAAGACGGGGTGGACATGGCAGTCACGGTAAAACTCACCGCTAACTTTGAGCGCAATCTCGAAGCCATTGAGGCATTTCTGGATGAGGTAGATGCCTTGCGAGTTTATGACCGTCTGCTGGAGGAGTTGACTGACACCTTGATTCCCAATCTTGAAAACTTCCCGGCGATAGGGCGGCCTTTTCTTGAAAGGACAGTGCGCTCTGTGGAAGTGGCGAATGCCCTTCAACGCTTGCAGGCAAAGTTGAATGAGGGTGAATTGCGCGAATACCTGTTCGCGGATTATCTGGTTCTGTATGCGCAGTTTGGCGATGTCATTCATTTGCTGTCGATCAAACATCACCGTCAGCTCTCGTTCGGTTTTCAATCGCTGTGGTCAATTAATTGATGTCCCCGGCAAAAAAATCACCCGTCAATCGCGATATCTTCCTTGGCGTTTCCTTTGCGCTGCTCGCGGCGGTGGGCTTCTCGGTCAAGGCCATCCTGGTCAAACTGGCCTATCTCGATGGCGTGGATGCCGTGACGCTGCTGGCGTTGCGCATGGTATTCTCGGTGCCGTTCTTTATCGGTGTGGCGTTATGGATTTCCCGTCAGCATGCCGGGCCGCTCAATATGCATGACCGGTTGCTGGTGCTGGGGCTCGGGCTGGTGGGCTACTACCTTTCCAGCTTCCTGGATTTTCTCGGGTTGCAATACATCTCCGCAGGTCTTGAACGCCTGATCCTGTTTCTTTATCCGACCATGACGGTGATCCTCTCGGCCCTGATTTACCGGCGCGCAATCGGCACAAAGATCATTGCGGCGATGGTGCTGAGCTATGCCGGGATCGCGCTGGTGTTCCTGCATGACACGGGTGCCGCGCAGGGGAAAATCGTGCTTGGTGCTTCGCTGGTGTTTTTCAGCACCTTGTCCTATTCGATCTATCTGGTGGGGGCGGGGCATGCGATACAGCGCATCGGCACGGCGCGTTTTACCGCCTACGCGATGATCGTGGCAAGTGTCGCCTGCCTGTTGCAGTTCGCTGCGATGCGCCCCTTGAGTGCGCTCGATTTACCTTTGCGAGTGTATGAGTTGTCGATTGCGATGGCGATTTTCTCGACGGTGTTGCCGGTATTCCTGTTGTCGTATGCGATCCGCCGCATCGGTTCAGGCAGCGCTTCGCTGATCGGCTCCGTCGGCCCTGTCAGTACGATCTACCTGGCATATCTGTTTCTGAATGAGCCTGTTTCACTGCTGCAAATTGCGGGCTCATTCCTTGTGCTGGTCGGGGTGCTCATCGTCAGTCTGAACAGCCGTAAAAGATAACTTATTGATAATTTTGGTGAATTATCCTTGATTTTGGAACGTCTCGGGATGTTGCGGTAACTTCATATACCCTGTTGATTGCATGGAATTTAATCGGCCCGACTTGACTTTATTTGCCTGCCGATAAGATAATTCTCCTGCCATGACGGTAGCTCACAAATCAGTCTGTCAGATGAGAGGTTTGTTATCGAAAGTATTAAAACTGCTGTGGTATCAACAAATTTACTTTAATCAACAGGAGATGTGAACGTGTCAGATATGCTTTATATACCAATGGTTTTCTCGCCTTACCTCGTACTGTGCGCCCTCGTTTTGCTTAGCGGAAAGCCTGCTAAATAAACAGCGGTATGCCTTGCAGTATTGGCGAATCACCAAAGGCCTGGCTCATGTCAGGCCTTTTTGCTGATATATCTATTTGTTTTTAGGCGTAATGTTTGTATCTTGTTGATCGTTGTTTTTACGCAACACCTGCCTGATGGGCCTGTTCGTCTGCGTAATAGCTCGAACGTACCATAGGGCCGCAGGCTGCGTGATCGAAACCCATTTTTTTTGCCTCAGTCTCGAACATTGCAAAGGTCTCCAGAGGCACATAGCGCAGCACCGGCAGATGCCCGTCCGATGGTTGCAGATACTGACCTATGGTCAGCATGTTGACGCCGTGGGCGCGCAGATCCTTCATTACCTCCAGCACTTCCTCGTCGGTCTCGCCCAGACCCAGCATTACGCCGGATTTGGTCGGAATATCCGGGAAGCGGGTCTTGAAATCCTGCAGCAGTTTGAGCGAATGGGCATAATCGGCACCGGGCCGCGCCAATTTATACAGGCGAGGCACGGTTTCCAGATTGTGGTTCAGCACATCGGGCAAGCTGACTGCGAGTTCATCGAGCGCCTCGGCAAGGCGGCCCCTGAAGTCGGGTATCAATATTTCAAGGCGGGTGGCAGGCGAGCTGGTGCGAATCGCGGCTAAGCAATCGGAGAAGTGTTTTGCGCCTCCGTCGCGCAGATCGTCGCGATCGACGCTGGTGATGACCACGTATTTGAGTTTGAGCAAGCCGATGGAGTTCGCAAGGG
>JBAZCE010000099.1:0-8435 GCA_041671105.1 Gallionella sp. | reverse complement strand
GCCTCGCCGCTGCGCGCGCGCGTGCGCCTGACCATCATGGACAAGGAAGCGTCCAAGCCGACCGTCAAGGAAGTCAAGGAGCAGGAAGTCTACATGGGCGAAATGCCTCTGATGACCAACACCGGTTCATTTGTCATCAACGGTACTGAGCGCGTTATCGTCTCTCAGTTGCATCGTTCTCCAGGCGTGTTTTTTGAGCATGACCGGGGCAAAACGCATTCCTCAGGCAAGCTGCTGTTCTCCGCTCGCATCATTCCTTACCGTGGTTCATGGCTGGATTTCGAATTCGACGCGAAAGATTACGTCTACTTCCGTATCGACCGTCGCCGCAAGATGCCGGTCACGATTCTGCTGCGCTCATTGGGTTACAGCAATGAAGACATGCTCAAGATGTTCTTCGAATTTGACACATTCCATTTTTCCAAAAAAGGCGGGATACAGTTCGAAGTCGTTGCCGAGCGCCTGCGCGGCGAATTGGCACGTTTCGACATCAATGACAAGAGCGGCAAGGTCATAGTAGCCCAGGACAAGCGCATTACAGTGCGTCACATCCGTCAGATGCAGGAAGCCGGCATAGACAAGCTGGCCGTGTCCGACGACTTCTTGATGGGTCGCGTCGTGGCTAACAATGTTGTCGATAAGGAAAGTGGTGAAATCATTGCCAATGCCAATGATGTAATCACCGAAGAATTGCTGCGCAAGTTGCAGGATGCAAATATTGTCAAACTGAATACCCTGTATACCAACGATCTGGATCACGGCGCGTATATGTCGCAAACGCTGCGTACCGATGAGACGACGGATGAGTGGACCGCGCGCGTCGCAATTTACCGCATGATGCGTCCTGGCGAGCCACCTACCGAGGAATCGGTTGAAGGCTTGTTCAATGGCCTGTTCTTCAGCGAAGAACGCTACGATCTGTCTGTGGTCGGTCGTATGAAGTTCAATCGTCGCGTCGGACGCGAAGAGCTGACAGGTTCGCCTATCCTGTCGCACGACGATATCGTCGCCGTGGTCAAGATTCTGGTCGAACTGCGCAATGGTCGCGGCGAGATCGATGATATCGATCACCTGGGTAATCGCCGCGTTCGTGCGGTGGGTGAATTGGCTGAAAACCAGTTCCGCGTGGGTCTTGCTCGTGTAGAGCGCGCCGTCAAGGAGCGTCTGGGTCAGGCTGAAGCCGATAATCTGATGCCTCACGATCTGATCAATGCGAAGCCAATCTCGGCTGCAATCAAGGAATTCTTTGGTTCCAGTCAGTTGTCGCAGTTTATGGATCAGACCAATCCGCTCTCCGAAGTGACTCATAAGCGTCGTATTTCAGCTTTGGGACCCGGAGGTCTGACACGTGAACGTGCAGGCTTTGAAGTCCGCGACGTGCACCCGACGCATTACGGTCGTGTTTGCCCTATCGAAACACCGGAAGGTCCGAACATTGGTCTGATCAACTCGCTGGCGCTGTATGCGCGCACCAATGAATACGGTTTCATTGAAACGCCTTATCGCAAAGTGACCGACGGTCGTGTGTCCAACGATGTGGATTATCTGTCTGCGATCGAAGAGAGCAATTACACGATCGCTCAGGCGAATGCCGAGCTGGATAAGAAGGGCCACTTTACGGATGACATCGTCTCGTCACGTCGTCACAACGAATTTGTGCTGGCAGAGCCGTCCACGATTAATTACATGGACGTATCGCCATCGCAGGTGGTTTCCGTCGCGGCTTGTCTGATTCCATTCCTGGAACACGACGATGCGAACCGCGCGTTGATGGGTGCCAACATGTCACGCCAGGCTGTACCTTGCTTGCGTGCAGAAAAGCCGCTGGTCGGAACCGGTATCGAACGCACTGTTGCGGTTGACTCCGGTACTGCGGTACAGGCTGTCCGCGGTGGTCGCATCGATTATGTTGACGCTGCTCGTATCGTGGTTCGCGTTAACGATGAAGAAACGACAGCCGGTGAAGTCGGTGTCGATATTTACAATCTGATCAAGTACACGCGTTCGAACCAGAACACCAATATCAATCAGCGTCCGCTGGTCAAGGTGGGCGATGTGATCGCTCGTGGCGACGTGGTTGCCGACGGCGCTTCGACCGATATGGGCGAATTGGCCCTGGGTCAGAACGTACTGGTCGCGTTTATGCCTTGGAACGGCTACAACTACGAGGATTCGATCCTGATTTCCGAGCGTATCCTGTCTCAGGATCGCTTCACTTCGATTCACATCGAAGAGTTGACGGTTGTGGCTCGCGACACCAAGTTGGGTACCGAAGAAATCACACGCGATATTCCTAACCTGTCGGAAGTGCAGCTGGCGCGTCTGGATGATTGCGGTATCGTGCATATCGGTGCTGAAGTTGCGGTCGGTGACGTGCTGGTTGGTAAGGTGACGCCCAAGGGCGAAACGCAACTGACACCGGAAGAAAAGTTGCTGCGTGCGATTTTCGGTGAAAAGGCCTCCGATGTTAAGGACACCAGTCTGCGTGTCTCAGCCGGCAGCTCCGGTACGGTTATCGACGTGCAGGTGTTCACTCGCGAAGGTCTGCAGCGCGACAAACGCGCTCAACAGATCGTCGATGATGAACTGAATCGCTACAAGAAGGATCTGGCGGATCAGATGCGTATCGTTGAAAGCGATGCCTTCATGCGTCTGGAAAAGCTGCTGCTGGACAAGGTTGCCAATGGCGGCCCCAAGAAGCTGGCTAAGGGTAGTCCGCTTACTCAGGCTTATCTGTCCAGTGTCGAGCATCATCAGTGGTTTGACATTCGTGTTGCCGACGATGAAATCGCATCGCAAATGGAGCAGGTCAAGGATGGTCTGGCTCAGAAACGCATCGAATTTGACGCGGCGTTCGAGCTGAAGAAGAAGAAGATGACTCAGGGCGACGAGCTGCAGGCAGGCGTGCAGAAGATGGTCAAGGTCTACGTTGCTGTTAAGCGTCGTTTGCAACCAGGTGACAAGATGGCGGGGCGTCACGGTAACAAGGGTGTGATCTCGCGTATCGTGCCGGTTGAAGACATGCCTTACATGGCTGACGGTACGCCGGTTGACGTCGTGCTCAACCCGTTGGGTGTTCCTTCGCGGATGAACATCGGTCAGATTCTTGAAACGCATCTGGGCTGGGCGGCACATGGTCTGGGTAAGAAGATTGATCAGATGTTGCAGACCAATGCCAAGATTATCGAGTTGCGCGGATTCCTCGACAAGATTTACAACAATAACAACGGTCAATCTGTCGATTTCAAATCGTTCAATGACGACGAGATCATCGAGTTGTGCCGCAATCTGCGCAAGGGTGTTCCGTTCGCTACGCCGGTCTTTGACGGTGCGTCTGAAGAGGAAATCAAGTACATGCTGGCATTGGCCGATTTGCCCTTGTCAGGTCAGACGACGCTGTTTGACGGCAGAACCGGTGAGGCATTCGATCGTTCGGTCACGGTGGGTTACAAGCATGTGCTGAAACTGCATCACCTGGTTGATGACAAGATGCACGCACGTTCGACTGGTCCTTACAGTCTGGTAACGCAGCAACCGTTGGGTGGTAAGGCGCAGTTCGGTGGTCAGCGTTTCGGTGAAATGGAAGTGTGGGCGCTGGAAGCCTACGGCGCGGCGTACACGTTGCAGGAAATGCTGACTGTCAAGTCAGATGACGTGGCTGGTCGTACCAAGGTCTACGAAAATATCGTCAAGGGCGATCACAAGATCGATGCCGGTATGCCGGAATCCTTTAACGTTGTCATCAAGGAAATTCGATCACTGGCCATTGACATGGATTTAGAGCGCAACTAAGAAGCAGGATTGAGGAGCGGGGATTGAGCTAGGCCCGTTCCTTGATCCTCGATCCACGATCCTCGATCCTAGATCCAAAAGGAGTTACACATGAAGTCATTGTTAGATTTGTTCAAGCAGGTCACACAAAAAGAAGAATTTGATGCGATCAAGATTGGTCTTGCATCCCCTGAAAAAATTCGTTCCTGGTCATATGGCGAAGTCAAAAAGCCTGAAACGATCAACTATCGCACCTTTAAGCCTGAGCGCGACGGGTTGTTTTGCGCCAAGATTTTCGGGCCGGTTAAAGATTACGAATGTTTGTGCGGTAAGTACAAGCGCCTGAAGCATCGCGGCGTGATCTGCGAAAAATGCGGCGTTGAAGTGACGTTGTCCAAGGTGCGTCGTGAACGCATGGGACATATCGAACTGGCAAGTCCTGTCGCGCATATCTGGTTCCTGAAATCCTTGCCTTCGCGTCTGGGTATGGTGCTGGACATGACTTTGCGTGACATCGAACGCGTGTTGTACTTCGAAGCTTATGTCGTGACCGAGCCTGGTATGACTCCGCTCAATCGCGGTCAATTGCTCTCGGATGACGACTATCTGGCCAAGACTGAAGAATATGGCGATGAATTTGTCGCGATGATGGGTGCAGAAGGTGTGCGCGCTTTGCTGAGCGGTCTTGATGTCACGAGTGAAATCGAAACGTTGCGCGCCGATCTGCAGGCGACCGGTTCGGAAACCAAGATCAAGAAATACGCGAAGCGCCTGAAAGTGCTCGAAGCATTCAGCGCATCCGGTATCAAGCCACAATGGATGGTGCTGGAAGTATTGCCTGTGCTGCCACCTGAGCTGCGTCCTTTGGTGCCGTTGGACGGCGGCCGTTTCGCGACCTCCGATCTGAACGATCTGTATCGCCGCGTCATCAACCGTAACAACCGTCTGCGCCGTCTGCTCGAATTGAAGGCGCCGGATATCATCGTGCGTAACGAAAAGCGCATGTTGCAGGAAGCCGTGGACTCATTGCTGGATAACGGCCGTCGCGGTAAGGCCATGACCGGTGCAAACAAGCGTCAGTTGAAGTCACTGGCCGACATGATCAAGGGTAAGAGCGGTCGTTTCCGTCAGAACTTGCTGGGTAAGCGCGTCGACTATTCCGGTCGTTCCGTGATCGTTGTGGGTCCTCAGCTCAAACTGCATCAATGCGGTTTGCCGAAGAAGATGGCTCTGGAGCTGTTCAAGCCGTTTATCTTCAGTCGCCTGGAGGCAATGGGGCTGGCCACGACCATCAAGGCTTCGAAGCGCATGGTAGAGGCTGAAGAGCCGGTAGTGTGGGACATCCTCGAAGAGGTTATCCGTGAACATCCTGTGATGTTGAACCGCGCGCCAACGCTGCACCGTCTGGGTATCCAGGCGTTTGAACCTATCCTGATTGAAGGTAAGGCTATCCAGTTGCATCCGTTGGTTTGTACGGCATTCAACGCCGACTTCGACGGTGACCAGATGGCTGTTCACGTACCGTTGTCACTGGAAGCGCAGATGGAGTGCCGCACCTTGCTGCTGGCATCCAATAACGTGCTCTCTCCTGCGAACGGCGAGCCTATCATCGTTCCTTCGCAGGATATCGTTCTGGGTCTGTACTATATGACTCGTGAAAATGTCGGTGCCAAGGGTGAAGGCTCGATGTTTGCCAACATCGCCGAAGTGTCGCGTGCCTATGAGTCGCGCGAGGTTTCGCTGCAAGCCAAGGTAATCGTTCGTCTGAAAGTGTTCGCCAGAAATGCAGAGGGTGAACTGGAAGAAAAGCTGGTGCGTCACGAGACGACCGTGGGTCGTGCCCTGCTTTCCGAGGTTCTGCCGGCTGGACTGCCTTTCGATCTGATCAACAAGGCGCTGAAGAAGAAGGAAATTTCAAAGCTGATCAACGCCAGCTTCCGTCAGTGCGGACTGCGCGACACGGTCATCATGGCTGATAAGCTGATGTACACCGGTTTCACGTATGCGACTCGCGCCGGTATTTCGATTTGCGTCGATGATATGTTGATGCCGCCGGAAAAGAGTGCGCTGATTGCAGCCGCAGAAAAAGAAGTGATGGAAATCCACACCCAGTACACATCGGGTCTGGTGACTGACGGCGAACGCTACAACAAGGTGGTCGATATCTGGGGCCGCACCGGTGATGTGGTGGCCAAGGCCATGATGGATCAGCTCAGCACCGAGCCTGTGGTAGACCGTATTACGGGTGAGGTTCGCATGCACAACGGCAAACCGATGATGCAGGAATCGCTCAATTCGATCTACATGATGGCCGACTCTGGTGCGCGTGGTTCCGCTGCCCAGATCCGTCAGTTGGCCGGTATGCGCGGTCTGATGGCGAAGCCGGATGGTTCGATTATCGAAACACCGATCACGGCGAACTTCCGTGAAGGTCTGAGCATGTTGCAGTACTTTATTTCGACTCACGGTGCACGTAAAGGCTTGGCCGATACCGCGTTGAAGACCGCTAACTCCGGTTACCTGACTCGTCGTCTGGTGGACGTGACTCAGGATCTGGTGGTTGTCGAGGAGGATTGTGGTACTGAAAACGGCGCCATGATGAAAGCGATCGTCGAAGGTGGTGAAGTTATCGAAGCCTTGCGCGAACGTATTCTGGGTCGTGTGTTAAGTCGCGATGTGGTTAATCCTGAATCCGGCGAAACACTGTATGAGATCGGTTTCCTGCTCGATGAAACTGCAGTCGAACGTATCGAGGCCCTGGGTGTTGATGAGGTGGAAGTACGTGCACCATTGAAATGCGAAACGCGTTTCGGTCTGTGTGCCAAGTGCTATGGCCGTGACCTGGGTCGCGGTTCCATGGTGAACGTGGGTGAGGCAGTCGGTGTGATCGCTGCGCAGTCTATTGGCGAACCGGGTACCCAGTTGACGATGCGTACCTTCCACGTCGGTGGTGCTGCGTCTCGAAATGTCGTTGCAAGCCAGGTTGAGGGTAAATCGAACGGTGTGCTGAAATACAGCCCGAACATGCGTGTTGTCAACACGCTGCGCGGTGAAACGATTGTGGTTGCGCGCAGTGCTGAAATCATCATCGCTGACGATTATGGTCGCGAACGCGAACGCCATAAGATTCCTTACGGTGCGACACTGGTGATCAAGGAAGGTACTTCGGTTCGTGCCGGCGAAGTGTTGGCCACATGGGATCCGCATACTCGTCCGATCATCACTGAATATTCGGGTAAGGTCAGCTTCCAGAACGTGGAAGAGGGTGTCACCGTCGCCAAACAGATCGATGAAGTGACCGGCCTGTCAACGCTGGTGGTTATCGATCCAAAGCAGCGCACAGGTACTCAAAGCAAGACTATGGTGCGCCCTATGGTGCGTCTGTTCGATGAGAGCGGCGATGATGTCAAGCTGACGGGCACGGAAACCGCCGTCAGCGTGACCTTCCAGACCGGTTGTATCATTACCGTGGAAGATGGTCAGCAAGTCGGTGTGGGTGATGTGCTGGCGCGTATTCCTCAGGAATCCTCCAAGACCCGCGATATCACCGGTGGTCTGCCACGCGTGGCTGAATTGTTCGAAGCGCGTATCCCGAAGGATGCGGGTATGCTGGCCGAATGTACCGGTACGGTATCGTTCGGTAAGGAAACCAAGGGTAAACAGCGTCTGGTGATTACCGATGTTGATGGTCTCGCCAATGAATTCCTGATTCCTAAGGAAAAGCATGTGCTGGTGCACGACGGTCAGATGGTGACTCGTGGGGAAATGATCGTCGACGGTCCGGCTGATCCGCATGACATCCTGCGTCTGTTGGGTGTTGCAGAACTTGCACGTTACATTACCGATGAAGTTCAGGAAGTGTATCGTTTGCAAGGCGTTAAGATCAACGACAAGCACATCGAAGTGATCGTGCGTCAGATGTTGCGCCGTGTTCAGGTCAGAGAGACGGGCGATACACGTTTCATCGTAGGTGAGCAGGTAGAGCGTGCCGACTTGCTGGAAGAAAATGAAAAGATGTTGGCTGCGGGTAAGACGCCGGCAACATTCGAATTCATGTTGTTGGGTATTACCAAAGCTTCGTTGTCAACTGATTCGTTCTACTCGGCTGCTTCCTTCCAGGAAACGACCCGTGTTCTGACGGAGGCTGCGATTATGGGTAAACGCGATGATCTGCGTGGTTTGAAGGAGAACGTCATTGTCGGCCGACTGATTCCTGCAGGCACCGGGATGGCTTATCACAACGCAAGACGCAAGCAGCGTCTCGGGTTGGATATTGCGCAAGGGCGTGATTTACAGGAGTCGGATTCCGCTCTATCAGGAGAGCTGCTTGACAGTGCAGCCGTTTCTGAATAGAATTCGCAACCTTTTTACCGTCGCGGTAGGTGACTTCATTCTTGCTGCGACGATATGCTTTTGTTTTTTAAATATAAACGGAATTTCAGAAATCACTTTAGGATGTGTAGATAATGCCAACCATTAATCAGTTGATCCGCAAGCCGCGTGTCGCAATCGTAGAAAAGAGCAAGGTGCCAGCGCTTGGCAGCTCCCCACAAAAGCGTGGTGTGTGTACACGCGTGTACACCACAACTCCAAAGAAGCCTAACTCTGCGTTGCGTAAAGTGGCCAAGGTTCGTTTGACCAATGGTTTTGAGGTGATCAGCTAC
>JBAZCE010000098.1:0-8496 GCA_041671105.1 Gallionella sp. | reverse complement strand
GGCGAATAAAAAACCAGCCAGATACAGCCAGTTATTCGGGATACGCCGCCAGAGTTTTAGCATGTCATTCGGCCTCGTCTATCCACGTCGCCTGAATCGCCTCAAGCACCTTTTCACCACCATGACCGTGATCGTCGTCGAAGCCTTCCAGCCCGACAATCCAATTGTGCAGATCGACAAAACGCACGGTGCGCGGATCGGTGTCGGGATATTTTTCGGCAAGCGCAATGGCGATATCGCGCACATCTATCCATTTCATGTCAGTACTCCCATCAAACTATAAACTGCAACTTATCCACAAACAACACGAAACACAGAAAGCAAAACCAAAATCTTTTTGTCCACGAAAGGCACGAAAAACACGAAACCGAACGAACGAAACGAAAGAATTTAACAAGATAAAAATCTGTAACGCCACCAAACGGGTGAATTGAAGTCTAGCGTTAACCATTTGATTTTGTTAGTGCCTTTCGTGACTTTCGTGGACAGATGTTTTTCCCAAGATCAGTGTTCCTTGACCATATTGATGGTGTACTTCGGGATTTCCACGACCAGATCCTTGTCTGCCACCCGCGCCTGACAGGACAGACGCGAATTCGGCTCCAGCCCCCAGGCCTTATCGAGTAAATCATCCTCGATTTCATCTGCGGGAACAAGGGAGTTATATCCCTCGCGCACGATCACATGACAGGTGGTACAGGCGCAGGATTTTTCGCAGGCATGTTCGATTTCGATGCCGTTGGCCAGCAGGGTATCGCAAATCGAGTCGCCACTGTTGGCCTCGATTAACGCACCGTTCGGACAGAGCTCTACGTGGGGCAAAACAATCAGTTGTGGCATGTAGCCTCCGGTGTTGCAGTATTTTGACTTGGCAGTTTGGCAAGCACGCCATCCCAGAATTCAACGCGGGCATCCACTGCCCGTATCGCAGCTTCACGCGCCTCAATGATTCTGGCCGGGTCACCCGCACACAATCCTTCCAGCAAACGCAACGACAAGGGCGCGTGAAAATCTTCGTCCAGGTGGATATGCCGGTTGAGGTAATAGTGGAAAGTCGGCGCCTGCGCCTCTGTCACGGCCATACGCGCCAGAAAGGCGCGAAACATCGCAGGGATCACATGTTCGCGACCCAGCGCCAGCGCTGCCGCCACCGCATGCGGCTGCCCCGCATTGATGAATGAAAAAGTGCTTTGGGTGAAACGCCGCGACGGCTCGGGTGCGAGACCGCAAGTCAAGGCAGCATCGATACCCTGCTCTGCGGCGATAGCCACAAAGCGCAACGGCGTGTCGGCGTCTGCACCGACCTCGCGCATCGCACCCAGGTATAACTGAAAATGGCTGCTGAACTCGCCAGGCCTGCCAGGCCCCGCCTCATCGGTTTCCTCTTCGAGCACCAGCTCGTTAATAAAACGTTGAATCGCGGGGTCGGCACCCGGCACCCAGGGCCAGCGAGCCGGCGCTACGGTGTGCTGCAGATATTTGATCAACGACATGAAATCCCACACCGAAAAAACATGGTGCTGCATGAACACGCGCAGATCGGCCACGGTCTGCACTGCGCCGTAGATCGGGTGACTGTCCAGACGCGAACGCAGCCCGGCGATAAACTCGCTGTCCAGTGCCGTACTCATATACTGTCCAGTGTCCGCCCGGTCAACGCTCGCGTCACGCTTTTATCCATGCGCAGCTGTGCGAAACTGACTGTCGCGTCATTCAAAGCCGTCATGGCGCGTTTGATTTCAGGATGAACCGCCGATTGGAGCGCTTCGCGCAGCCGTGTCATCTGCGCCTCGATGTGTTCGCGCTGGGAAGATTCGATCAATTCACCGTCCTGCGCCAGCGCATTGTGCACGGCATCGAGCAACTGGTTCGCTTCCGTTTCCTGCTCGCGGGCGGCACGGGCCTGCATGTCATCCTGTGCGTGTTGCGCAGATTCCTGCAACATACGGGTGATGTCGGCATCGGAGAGTCCGTAGGAAGGCTTGACCACAATGGCAGCCTCAACCCCGCTGCCCATCTCGCGCGCCGCCACATTCAGCAGACCATCGGCATCCACCTGAAAGGTGACGCGTATCCTTGCAGCCCCCGCCACCATCGCAGGAATACCGCGCAATTCAAACTTCGCCAGCGACCGGCAATCGCTCACCAGTTCGCGTTCGCCCTGAACCACATGCAGGCTCATCGCGGTCTGACCGTCTTTATAGGTGGTAAATTCCTGCGCGCGGGCGGTGGGGATGGTGCTGTTGCGCGGGATGATTTTTTCACTAAGCCCGCCCATGGTCTCCAGCCCTAAAGAAAGCGGAATCACATCGAGCAACAGCCAGTCATCGCTGTTGCGGTTTCCCGCCAGCAGATTGGCCTGCATCGCGGCTCCCAGAGCCACGACCTTGTCCGGATCGAGATTGGTCAGCGGCGTTTGGCCGAAGAACTCACCCACCGCATGCTGCACCTGCGGCATGCGCGTAGCGCCCCCGACCATCACCACACCCTTTACATCAGCAACGCTCAACTTCGCATCGCGCAACGCACGGCGCAAGGGTTGCAAGGTGCGCTGAATCAAATTTTGCGACAGGGACTGAAATTCGTCCCGAGTCAGCACGCTGTCGATCACATCGCCGTTCGACAATACCGCTGTGATGCGCGCCTCTGTGTGATCGGTGAGTTGCTCCTTGGCCGCGCGGGCCAGTGTCAGCAACAGGCGCGTGTCTTTCGGGTTGAGCGCGGAAAGCTGATTTTTCTCCAGCAGCCAGCAATGGATGCGCTGATCGAAATCATCTCCGCCCAGTGCGGAATCGCCATTGGCCGCCAATACCTCGAACACGCCGCGAGACAGCCGCAAGACTGAGATATCGAAGGTACCGCCGCCCAGGTCATACACCGCATATACGCCTTCGGAGGCATTATCCAGACCATAGGCAATCGCCGCCGCCGTCGGTTCATTGAGCAGACGCAACACGTTTAGCCCTGCAAGTTTCGCGGCATCCTTGGTCGCCTGACGCTGTGCATCGTCGAAATAGGCGGGCACCGTAATCACGGCGCCGACCAGTTCGCCGCCCAATGAGGCTTCCGCACGGACACGCAACGTCCTGAGAATTTCAGCGGACACTTCGACCGGACTCTTGATCCCGGCGACCGTGCGCAACTGCACCATACCTTGTACCTGTCCTGAGCCTCCTGAGGTAGCGAAGGACGCAGCGGTTTCCACGAATCGATACGGCAGGCGGCTGGTATCGCCGACATCGGACAGACTGCGGCCCATGAAGCGTTTCACCGAAACGATGGTATTGACCGGATCATCGCTCTGATTCATTTGCGCCGATTCGCCTACCACCACGCTGCCGTCTTGAGCGTAACGCACCACGGAAGGCAGCATAGCGCGGCCGTTGTCATCGTTAAGCACCACGCTGATACCGTTGCGCACGGTCGCCACCAGAGAGTTGGTCGTGCCGAGATCGATCCCCACCGCCAGCCTGTGCTGGTGCGGTGCGGTGCTCAATCCGGGTTCTGAAATTTGTAATAGGGCCATATTGAGTCGGTAGGGTGCATTCCATGCACCGATGGGTAGGGTGCATGGAATGCACCAATGGTAGTGGTGCATGAAATGCACCCTACCTTGTTTTACAAGTCTATTTCGTCATAAGCGGAGTCTATTTCTTCCGCGAGTTTTTCCATGAAACGCAACTTGCGCACCAGGCCTGCTGCAGCCGGGTAATCCTGCTCCACGTCTATTTTAACGGCAAGACCGGCTTCAAGCGCGCGTGTATCAATCTTCATGCGTGCTTCGAGCTTTTCGAGCGCAGAGATATCCCGTGCTTTTAGCGCGTCTTCGACTGCTTCGCGCCATTCCATCTGAGCCATCAGAAAATCAACCGGCATCGCCGTATTGGTTTCTTCCTGAGTGTCCACGCCCTTTAACGACAGCAGATAGCGCGCACGGCGTATCGGGCTACGCAAGGTCTGATAGGCCTCATTCACCAGCGTCGAACGCTGCATCGCGAGGCGCTGCTCTGTATCAGCCAGATGAGCCGACTTGTCAGGATGAACCTGCGCCTGCAAGGCGCGAAATTCAAGCTCAAGCTTATCGGTGTCCAACAGATACACCGGTGTCAGCCCGAACAACTGAAAGTGATTTTTTGGAATATCGAAATTAAGCGTCAAACCTGAAAACTCTCGCCGCAACCACATGCGCCCTTTACATTGGGATTATTGAACTTGAAACCCTCGTTCAGTCCTTCGCGCGTGTAATCCAGTTCCATGCCATCGATATACGGCAGACTCCTGGGATCGACCAGTACCGTCACACCGAAACTATCGAACTGCAAATCATCCTCTTCCAGCACATCGGCAAATTCCAGCTTGTAAGCCATGCCGGAACAACCGCTGGTGCGTACACCGATGCGCAGACCCAGGCCTTTTCCACGTTTAGCGATGAAATTCTGCACATGCTTCGCCGCCGCTTCTGACAGAGTAACACTCATATTTTTTGTCTCCACAACCCTGGAACCAACCATTTAATCGGTAAAACAAAAGCGTATTGCCATACGCCCCTACAATCAGCAACTGCCCGTACAGGCCGACGTTTCCACATTCTCACCGTGACGCGACTTGTAATCCGCCACTGCTGCCTTGATGGCATCTTCTGCCAGTATCGAACAGTGAATTTTCACCGGCGGCAACGCCAGCTCTTCGGCGATCTGGGTGTTCTTGATCTGCAACGCCTGATCCACGGTCTTACCCTTGACCCATTCGGTCACCAGGGAACTGGATGCAATCGCCGAGCCGCAACCATAGGTCTTGAACTTGGCATCTTCTATGATGCCGTTCTTGCCCACCTTGATCTGCAATTTCATCACGTCACCGCAGGCGGGCGCACCGACCATACCGGTGCCCAGACCTTCATCGTCCTTGGCAAAAGAACCCACGTTGCGCGGGTTTTCGTAGTGATCCAATAATTTTTCGCTGTAAGCCATAATAGTTTGCTCCTTGTCAGTCGCTGCTAGTCATTAGACGTTAGTCGCTAGTTGGGTTTGCTTTAACTAACGACTAGCTACTTACGACTATCAACTGTTTTTAGTGTGCAGCCCACTGCACGGTGTTCAGATCGATGCCATCCTTGTACATTTCCCACAGCGGCGACAATTCCCGCAGCTTGTCGATCTTGCTCTTCATCAGGCTGATCACGTAATCCACTTCTTCGAGCGTTGTAAAACGCCCGACCGTGAAGCGAATCGAACTGTGCGCCAACTCATCGCTGCGCCCCAACGCACGCAACACATAGGAAGGCTCAAGGCTGGCCGAAGTACAGGCGGAACCGCTGGACACGGCGACATCCTTGATCGCCATGATCAGCGATTCGCCTTCGACAAAATTGAAGCTCAGGTTCAAATTATGAGGAACGCGATGCACCATGTCGCCGTTGATATGCACCTCTTCCATATCCATCAGACCCGAGAGCAGCCGGTCACGCAACATGCGCACCCGCTCATTCTCAACAGCCATCTCTTCACGGGCAATGCGAAACGCCTCGCCCATACCGACGATCTGGTGCGTTGCCAGCGTACCGGAACGCATGCCGCGCTCGTGTCCGCCACCGTGCATCTGCGCTTCGAGGCGCACGCGCGGCTTACGCTGCACATAAAGCGCGCCGATGCCTTTCGGGCCATAGGTCTTGTGCGCGGAGAACGACATCAGATCCACTTTGAGGGTCGCAAGATCGATGTCGACTTTACCGGTCGCCTGCGCCGCATCCACATGAAACAGAATACCCTTGTCGCGACAGATTTCGCCGATCGCTGCGATATCCTGTATCACGCCGATTTCATTGTTCACCAGCATGATGGAAACGATGATCGTATCCGGACGCAAAGCCGCTTTCAGCTTTTCCAGATCCAGCAGACCATCCGGTTCAGGGTCGAGATAAGTCGCGGTAAACCCTTCGCGTTCGAGCTCGCGCACCGTATCGATCACCGCCTTGTGCTCGATGCGCATCGTGATGATATGTTTGCCCTTGCCCTGATAGAAATGCGCAGCCCCCTTGATGGCGAGGTTATTCGACTCGGTCGCACCTGAAGTCCAGACAATTTCCTTGGGATCGGCGTTGACAAGTGCGGCTACCTGTTCGCGCGCCAGCTCGACCGCCGCATCGGCTTCCCAGCCAAACACATGCGAACGACTGGCCGGATTGCCGAATTTCTCGGTCAGATAGGGGATCATTTTTTCTGCCACACGCGGATCGACCGGGGTGGTAGCTGAGTAATCCATGTAGATAGGTAGCTTCATTATCAACTTTCCATATGCCTGAGCGAATTACTTTGCGGCCTGACGACTCATCGCGATTGGCTTGGCACCCGACTCGACTTTTGCCTGACCATCTATCAGTTGTTGCAGATTGACAGAATCAAGGTAGGAATAAATTTTTTCATTCAGCCCTTTCCATAACTCATGCGTGATGCAAGGCTTGCCGTCGCGGCAATTTCCCTTTTCCTCGCAATTGGTGGCATCCAGCGGCTCGTCCACCGCCACCACGATCTCGGCGACCTTAATCTTGACAGGCGTTCTGGCCAGATAATATCCGCCACCTGGGCCGCGCACGCTCTCCACCAGATTGTTGCGGCGCAATTTGCCAAACAACTGTTCCAGATAGGAAAGTGAAATTTTCTGCCGCTCACTGATCGACGCGAGCGTCACCGGACCGCCCCCGCCTTGCATCGCCAAATCAACCATTGCCGTCACGGCAAAACGTCCCTTGGTAGTTAATCTCATGCTATCTCCTGATTCCTGGTCATTCATTCATACCCGACAAATACCGGATATCTCTGGCTCGGATAGTATAATACCCGAACAATTTAATCAACTATTTTATTCAGATGATTAGGGTCAAATTTATCGGCGGTTGCGCGTTCCTCTTCGACGCTCACCCCCATCTTTTCGAGCTGCTGCAAGATGAAGTCGATGCGCTGGTCCACCGTCACGCTGT
Source organism: Gallionella sp. (assembly GCA_041671105.1). Taxonomy (GTDB): domain Bacteria; phylum Pseudomonadota; class Gammaproteobacteria; order Burkholderiales; family Gallionellaceae; genus Gallionella. Next base: position 1,520 of record JBAZCE010000098.1, on the reverse strand, counting down.
GACCCAACAAGCCGTGAATCGCTTTCGACAACGGGTCGTTCTGATCGTTCCCTATACCATAGGCATCGAAGCCGGCTTTCTTCTTCTTCTCTTCATCGAGTATCCTGGCCGGGATCCCCGCCGCAGTCGCCCCTGCCGGCACATCTTTCACCACCACGGCGTTGGAACCCACTTTGGCGCCCGCACCGACGGTAATCGGCCCCAATATCTTGGCACCGGCACCCACCACCACACCGTTGCCCAGCGTGGGGTGACGCTTCCCTTGCCGCCACGATGTGCCACCCAGTGTAACGCCGTGATACAGCGTCACGTCGTCACCGATTTCAGCCGTTTCGCCGATCACCACGCCCATGCCGTGATCGATGAAGAAGCGCCGCCCTATGGTCGCCCCCGGATGAATCTCGATTCCTGTCAATCCTCTGGTCAAATAAGACAAAAATCTGGCCAACCACTTAAAATTAGCGTGCCACAAAGTATTCGCCAGACGATGCAGGATGCGCGCATGCAGCCCCGGATAGCAGGTCAGTACCTCGAACGTGGAGCGCGCCGCAGGGTCGCGATCGAATACGCTGGCAATATCTTCTCTAATGTTTTTGAACATCGTGTTCTTGCTGATAACGCGCCTTGAGACGCGCATTATACTCGACTGTTACACTCAGTATACCGCGCAGGATGTTGATTTCATCCGCCTCAAGCCGCGCCCGTGCATACAGGCGACGCAAGCGCTGCATCATGCGCGCAGGGTTCTGCGTCGTGAAAAAACCGATCTCATGCAACGTTTTTTCCAGATGCGCTAAAAACCCCTCCACCTGCTGATGCGCTGCAGGTTGCGCGATTTGGGCTGCCGGCTGAAAATTTTGCGCGGCAACGGTTAATTCATAGGAGATCACCTGCACGGCGGCGGCCAGATTGAGCGAAGAAAAATCAGGGTTGGCCGGAATGTTCAGCAACAACTGGGCGCGGCTCACCTCTTCATTGGTCAGCCCCGACATCTCGGTACCGAACAGCAGGGCCACGGGCCGGGCAGATGCCTGCTGCACAACCAGCGGCATGCCCTCGCGCGGTGTCAATACCTCGTTTGAAATATCGCGCAGTCTGGCTGTCATACCCACAGTAAACACGACCCCTTCCAGCGCCTCGTCTATCGAGGCGCACACAACTGCATTAGCCAGTACATCGTCGGCGCCGGCCGCCATCGCATTCGCCTGCGGATCGGGAAAATAGCGCGGGTTGATGAGATAGAGTTGATGCAGCCCCATCGCCTTCATCGCGCGCGCCGCAGCGCCGATATTGCCCGGATGGGTGGTGTGACTCAGGACTACTCTGACGTTATTTAACATATTTCGGCATATTTCAATTCGGTTAAAGACGTTAGTCGTTAGTTTCCGGTCGCAAGCTGGCTTGGTCCGCCGAGTTAGGGAAGCGCTGAATTATTCACCGTGCAGTTAAGGCACGCGCGCAGTTTTTGGATTTTCGGGTGAAATTTGGCGATTCCCGGTCCGATTTTCAGCATTTTTTGC
>JBAZCE010000097.1:0-8663 GCA_041671105.1 Gallionella sp. | reverse complement strand
CGTCATGCCGCGTTCGCCAAACGATCCTGCGATTTTGTCGCCCTGGCACATCACGCCGACGATCAGGTGGAGACGTTGTTTCTGCAACTGTTAAGGGGGGCCGGCGTGCGCGGTGCGAGTGCAATGCCTGTCCTGAGCCGAGTCGAAGGGCCTGTCCTGAGTTCAGGCACCACGCCTTTGATCAGACCGTTGTTGCACTGCACCAGAGGGGAAATTTTGGCTTATGCGGATGAGCATAAGCTGCAATGGATAGAAGATGAAAGCAACGCGGATGAAGCCTATCCGCGCAATTTCCTGCGTCATCGATTGTTGCCGCAGCTGGCTGAAAAATTCCCTGCCTACCGCGATACCCTGACCCGCAGCACCCGGCATTTTGCCGAGGCGGGCGAATTGCTCAACGATCTGGCGCGTATCGATGCGCAAAACTTATTCTCCTCACCCGCGGGCGGGGGAGGGGCTAGCGGAGAGGGGCGAGATTGCGGCCTGCCAGTCTCGTGTTTGCAATCGCTTTCCCTGGCTCGTGCCAAGAATCTGCTGCGCTATTTTCTGCATCAGCAGGGTGCGACTATGCCGCAGGAGTTGAAGCTTGCCGACATGCTGCATCAGCTATGCACGGCGCGCGAGGGTGCTATGGTGTGCATCGGCTTCGGCGACTGGCAGGTGCGCCGCTATCGGGGTTGTGTATATGTTCTGCGCACATTGCCTGAATTTGACCGGGATCAGGTTTTGTCGTGGCAGGGTGAGCCTGATCTGCAATGGCCCGCGTTGCATTGCCGTGTTGAATTCCGGCAAGGGGCGGATGAGGGGATCAGTCTTGCGAAACTGCAAAGCGCCCCGGTCACCTTGCGCTGCCGGTTGGGAGGCGAAGGGCTGCGCCCGCAGTCGAACGCCTCAAGGCGCACGCTGAAAAACCTGCTTCAGGAGCACGCCATCCCCCCCTGGCGGCGCGACCGGCTGCCGTTGCTGTACTGCGGCGACGAGCTGGTCTCTATTCCGGGGATTGCGATTGCGGCTGAGTATCAGGCGCAAAACGGCGAGGCGAGTATCGCGGTCAGCTTGAGTAACACGGCTCAAGCCGGCGAATAATCCAGTTCATCGTCTTGTCAGGGCTGTTATCAGGTTCATGTCAGGGTTCTCTCTGATCAACAGCCCCTGATCGTACCGCCTGCGAAATTTCATTCAGGAAATCCTTTGCGTAAGAAGTTTTCTTGTCGCGGGAGCGCAGGCGATGATCTGCACCGGGATAAATTCGCAGAATAAGATTATGGTTCTTCTGTTCATCAAACCGCTTCTTCATTGCAATGGACGATTCCACCGGTACACTTTCGTCTTCCTGTCCCATGGCGAGAACTATCGGTATCTTCAGCGACAGCAAAATATCGCCGATATCGATATCCAGAAATGACGACCAATATTTGTAGCTGTGGCCCCATGCAGTCCTGGTCAAACTGTTCGGATCGCTTTCGATCATACGGAAAGTTTCGTCCGGTCTTCCTAAATACCAAACCTTATGGGATAACAGCCGTAAATCTTCCCTTTGGGTCCAACCTCCCCCGCCAATCAGTCCCAGATGCGTAATCGATGGTTCCATACCGGCTAGTTTTGCTGCAATAGTTGTACCTTCAGATGCGCCTATCAGGACAATGGCGCGTGGCTTTGTCGTCAGCTGCGCAATGGTTTTGTCAAAAAATTCCTGTTGATCCGACAGCGTGTGCTCGGAATAGTCAGTTTCTTCAAATGCATTTGAACAGAAGTCCCCGTTTGAATTTGCCGTAATACCGCGCTTCTGAAGCGCAAAAAAGCGCACGCCCAGATCGTGCATTGGTTCGAAATAAGTTTGGAGCAGATCCTTTACGCTGGCGCATCCCGATCCGCTGATGAAAAAAACCAGTGTTTCCTGAGGGTGCGGATTTCCGATTTCAAACGTGTAATAAAGCGCCTGACCCTTATCCTTAAAAATAAAAGTCTCGGGGTGCAGAGCAGGTTTTTCCGATTCGGCCTGCCGTTCACCGACAGAGGCACAGCCCGTCATGGCAAGTGTGATAGCAACAGACAGGAGAAGGATATGAAACAACCGGATATGCCGCCCGACGTGAGCGACTAACAAAACGGTGAATGATCGCATATAAAATTCCATACAGAGCGGCACTCCCTGTCCGTCAGGTGTACCCGTTGTTAACTTTAAAGCGGCAGCAAAGCTTCGCACTTGACCGGATTATCGGTATCGGCCGCCTTATATGTCGCGTCAGTAAATTTCTTTCTGCTGCGAGCTTGACCACGCCCCGATGATGGACCAATATATCCATTTGCTCGATATGGGCTGTTAAGTGCCCGCTTTTTAAAGCGATTCAATATTCAGAAAGCCTTCTGCAATATGCGCCATATTAAACTGATTGTTTTTGTAGTGCTTTTGTTATCGGGTGCCGGCGTATATGCGGCGAGAAGTTATTTCTTTGAGACGGAAATTCCGGTCAGGGTTGCTCTCGTCAAACAAGGTTCGATCAACTCATTCGTTTTTGTCAGCGGCAATGTCATCAATCGCGATGAACTGGCGGTCAGCTGTCAGGTGCCGGGTGTAATCGCCCGGCTTGCCGCGAGGGAGGGGGATGCGATCCGTAAAGGCGATGTGCTGGCAGTTCTGGATGACCGTGAAGCCGCGATCAGGCTGAAGAAATATCAGGCGTCCTTGAAAACGTCCGGGCAAAATCAGACTGTGTACAAGTCGGATCTGGCGCATCTGGAAGCCGTATTTGCGGTCGGCGGCGAGTCGCAAAAGAGCGTGGATAATGCCAGACTGCGTTTGCAAACATCGCAGGCCGAAGCAGAACAGCTGCGCGACGATGCCCGGCTGGCGCAGATTCAACTGGATAAATTCACGATCAAGTCGCCTATCGAAGGTTTCGTCACGGTGAGTTCAGCCCGTGTCGGCGCAACAGTCAATGCGGGAGAAGTCTTGTTCAGACTGGCGTCGTCGGGAAGTCGGGAAATCGAAGTGAAAATGGATGTGGTCGACAGCGATGTTGCAATTGTCGGGAAGCCCGTTGTTGTCACCAGCGATGCTTATCCGGGGCGTGAATGGCATGAAAAAATCGGCTGGGTCGCGCCTGCGGCTATCAAGGACGGCACGCACAGCAACCTGATCGTCAGGATAGCCCTGAGTTCAAATTCGCCTGCGCTGATATTGGGACAACAGGTGGATGTCAAAATCCCCGGTGTGACCGCGAGTAATGTGATTATCGTACCGTCTGACGCGATTATTTACAGTCAGGGCAAGCCCTCCGTCGCGACGATAGCTGAGGGACGCACGCACCTCATCCCCGTCGAGATTGCCGCGGCCGATTTGAAACACACCGAGATCAAATCAGGCCTTAAAGTTGGACAGCAGATTATCGTGCCCGAGGGCAAAACGCTGCTCGAAGGGGATTTTGTTCGCGCCATTTCTGAATTGGCTGCCAAGTGATTCTGTTGCAGGAGGTACGCAAACGCTATCCGCTGGGTGAAATCCCGATACCCGTGTTGAAGGGCATTTCGCTGCACATAGTGCAAGGCGAGTTTGTCGCGATCATGGGGCCGTCGGGTTCCGGAAAATCAACGCTGCTCAACATTATCGGCTGTCTGGATGTGGCAGATTCAGGCAGTTACATCCTCGACGGACAGGCGGTCGCCGCTGAATCTGAGGACGATCTGTCGGTGATACGCAATCAGAAGCTGGGCTTTATTTTTCAGCAGTTCAACCTGATACCGCGCATCAATGCGGTGCGCAACGTCGAGCTGCCGCTGATTTATTCTGCCGTCGAACCGCAAATCAGAAGACGCACAGCGCTGCAGATGCTGGAAAACGTCGGCCTGGCAGATCGAGCGGAGCATTCGCCCGCGCAGTTGTCAGGCGGACAGCAGCAGCGCGTGGCTATCGCGCGCGCCCTGGTCAATTCTCCTCAAATCCTGATTGCAGACGAACCGACCGGCAGTCTGGACAGCCAGTCCGGGCGCGAGATCATGGAAATTTTCACGAATCTGAACAATTCAGGTATCACCATCGTGATGGTGACGCATGAGGAAGAGATCGCCGCGCATGCCGGGCGCATCATACGTCTGCGCGACGGTTCGATCGAAGCCGACAGCACTGTGTCATGAAATTCTTGCAACGGCGCAATTTTCTGGACGGGATAGCTCAGGCGGTGTTGTCGCTTAAGGACAATCGCCTGCGCACCATGCTCAGCATTCTGGGAATCGCGGCAGGCATTGCCGCCGTGATGGCGGTGGGTTCGGTCAGTCAGGGCGGTCATCACCTGATTTTCAAGGAGCTTGAAACCTTCGGGCTCAAGTCGGTGTGGGTGTGGCGTTCGGAAGAAAATCCCAATCCCAATCGCATTGTGCGCACGGGAAGCGGGATAGATCCTGCCGATGTTGCGGCGTTGCACAGCGACTGTTGTCCCGCGGTGAGTCGCATCACGCCGATTATATACACCTATGGAAAAAATCTGACGGTGCATGTCGGCAACCGCTACAGCAACGGCGTGGTGACCGGGGTGGGGAGCGAATATCTGGCTATCAATAACGATACGCTGTCCGCGGGAGCAGGATTTACACCGGAAGATATTTTGCACCGCAGAAATGTCGCCCTCATCGGCATTGATGTGGCAAACGATCTGTTTGGCGGCACGACCGGATTAGCCGGCAAGAGTATGCGCATCAACGAGCGCAACTACACGGTCATTGGTGTGCTGGCAGCCAAGAGTCGTGCCTTGCTGGAGAGCATCGGTTCCGGGAGGAATGACGAAAACAAGCGTGTTCTGGTTCCTTATACGGCATTGCAAACGCAGTTCGGCAATAACGAAATACACGGGATACAGGCCGAGGCCGTCGAATTCGCACAGGCAGATGCGGCGGTTGCGCAAATCATCAGCGTGTTGGAGCTGCAGCATCGCAGGCAGTTTGGCTATCACGCCGAAACCATGTCGAAATACATCGCCACGACCAATCGTATATTGCAGTTCGTGTCTTTGATCGGCGTGCTTGCCGCATCCATCTCATTGCTGGTCGGCGGAATGGGGATCATGAATATCGTCAGCACCTCGGTGCTGGAGCGCACCCGTGAAATCGGCCTGCGCAAGGCAGTCGGTGCGAGCCGCCGGCATATTCTGTTCCAGTTTTTGATGGAGTCGGTGATCCTGAGCACTGTGGGCGGCGCCATCGGGTTGGTGGCAGGCTTCGTCATCAGCGTGATTCTGGCCTGGTTTACCGGATTCCCGTTGACGCCGTCCTGGCTCACGATTGCAGTCGCCTTGCTGGTGTCCGTCGCGATCGGCTTGTTGTCGGGCTATTACCCGGCAAGCCGCGCCGCAAATTTAAGACCTGTGACTGCGTTACGCTATGAATAAAAGACTTCTACCTGTCGCGGTGTGTTTGTTGTTTGCGGGCGGCGTTGCCGCTGCTGCAGAAATGCGCACACCGTTTGAATCGGCCATTCAACGGGCGCTGGAGAGCCATCCTGATCTCGGCATCGAGCGAAACAGGGTTCTGTTCGAAAAAGCCCGTGTCGACGAGGCGCGCGGTGCATTTATGCCCTCGCTCAATGTGTTCGGAACCAATCAACAGACCAAAGCCTATGACGATTTTTCCGGGGTAGGTATCACGGCTCAGTATGCCGGCGTCGCCATTCCGGTCACGGTGCTTAAAAACACGCCCAGGTATCAGGCCAATTACGGAATCGAGCTGAGCTATAACCTTTATTCCGGCGGGGCTCATCAGGCTCGCGTGACGGAAATGTCGGCAGCGGAACAAGCCGCATTAGCCGGGCAGGATGTCGTCAGGAAGGCCGTCATTCTTGAGGTGACCCGGAGCTATTGGGGCTTGTCCAAGGCGCAAATTGCGCTACGAGTTGCCGGGCGCAACCTGGATTATGCACAGGAACAACTGAATGTCGCCAGGACTCAGTTCGAACAGGGGCAAATCGCAAAAATTGATTTCGACGCAAAGAATATTCAGTTGGAAACTTTGAACATCGAGTTGCGCAGCGCGCAGCGCGCTTTGCAGGAACAACAGCGGCGCTATGCCGCCGTGCTGGGCGTCGATGCCGGCAAGGAGGCGCAACCGGTCGAAGAAAAGGCCGTCGACATCGATCAATTGCCGGCGCACTTCGGCTTGATGAAGCAGCCTGAAATGCAGAAGGTGCAGGCCGATTTCATGGCTGCGCAGCAGCATATAAAACAGACGGATGCGGAATACTTACCGGTGTTGGATTTTTATTTGCGCAACACCTATGTCGGCCGCAGCGGCAGCGATATCGGTATGGCGCAATCGAATATGCTGCGCGATGCGACTTCGATCGGTGTGCATTTCAAATGGAATCTGTTCGACGGATACCGCTCCGACAGTCGCACGGCACAAGCAGTGGCCGCCTCCGAACAGTTGCGTTTGCAGGCGGATAAGGTTCAGCGCGATTTATATATCAGCCAACAGGAATCGCAGGCTCGCGAGGAGGAGGCGGGCGATCAGTTGAGGCTCGCAGGCAGGCAGCTCGAATTTGCCAAATCCCAATTGGCTGTCGCGCAAAAGCGTCTTGAAAACCGGCAGCTATCAACGCTGGAATTTCATGCAGTTCAGCTCGCTGCTGCCAATGCCGAAAGCCGGGTCGATAGTCTGAAGATCGATTTGCTGATACAACAGATTAAAAGCCGGCTTTAGCCGTAGCTCGGATTGGAATGTTGTCTGCACAGAAAAGCGACGAAACCGTTGTAATAGCGGATCGGTCGGATAGCGATAACTCGCTGTAACAGCAGGTTTTGCTTGACGAATTGTGTCGTTTGGTCTAGGGTTGGTCAGCGTTCTGCAATGCGCGTTAGTTTACAAAAGGGTGTCATTGCCGGGCACGGATTTACGGGAGCGCTATCATGGACGTTTCATCTGTCATTTCATCTACAGCCATACCCTCTGCCTCTGGCCTTTTTGCTACGACCAGAACACAGTCTGTCGATCCTTTATTCAATACTTCCGCGACGACGAGCGTAACCAGTGTGGATATATCAGGGCTGGGGCAATTGCTTTCGGCGTCTTCAGTTATCAACTCCGGGCTTGTAAAGGCTGCCGCGGCGGGTCAGGCAAGTTTTTCCACCGCCTTTGCCGCTACACAGTTCTTTGTCGACGCTTTCAATAGTTTTCTGCAAAGCGACACCATGCAAAGCTCGACAGGTGCGACGCCCGGTAACCTGTTTGTTCAGACACTGAACACGCCGACGAGTGCTAATAAAGGCAAGTCGATCCTGTCCAGCCTGGCCGATATCGGTATCACTTTTCAGTCCTCTTCGACTCAGAGCGGTGCCGGGCAGTTGACAATCGACTTTCAGAAGTTGCAATCGGCATTTAATACCGACCAAAGCGGAACGATCTCGGTACTGGCGCAGGCGACCCAATCGATCGGGCAGCTTGCTGCACAATTTACCAGTCTTTTCGCACAGACGGATTTTCTGACGCAGGGCTCACAGGATTTGTTTGGTTTCACTGCGGCGCAAACGACAGCGGCAACCACCGCGGCAACGACAACGGGAACGATGGCGGCAACGACAACGGGAACGATGGCGGCAACGACAACGGGAACGACAGCGGGAACGACGGCGGCAACGACAACGGGAACGACAGCGGGAACGACAGCGGGAACGACAACGGGAACGACAACGGGAACAACGGCCGCAACGACGGCGGCAACCACAGAAGCTGCGACTGCTGAAGCGAACGCCGCTGCGGCGGCAGCTGAAACAACAACTACGGAAATCAACGCCGCTGCGGCTGCGGCGGCAGCCGCGACCGCTGAAACGAACGCCGCTACGGTAGCGGCTGAAACAACGCTGGCGCAAACCAATGCCGCTACGGCTGCCGCTGCGACTACTGCTGCGGTGACTCCCGCTGCGACTACTGCCGCAACTACTGCCGCGACTCCCGTTACGACTACTGCCGCAACTACTGCCGCGACTCCCGTTACGACTGCTGCTGCGACTACTGCCGTGACTCCCGTTACGACTGCTGCTGCGACTACTGCCGTGACTCCCGCTGCGACTACTGCTGCGACTACTGCTGCGACTACTGCTGCGACTGCTGCTGCGACTACTGCTGCGACTCCTGCTGCGACTGCTGCTGCGACTCCTGCCGCAACTACTGCCGCAACTACCGCGGCCGTTGCAACTGAGGTGACAGCAGCTTTGACTGCGCCAACTGCCGCGGCTATAGTAGCGGCACCGACACCTCAGAATTTAATTAACCCGATTATTGACGCAAGCAACCCGGCGGTCGCAGCCGCCATCGCGGCTTATCACATGGTTGACGGGATTTTCGATGCCAGCCGTCCGCATGATGAAGGCATTGCGCCGGCGGCCAAACCTTATAGCGCGACCTTGCCGGTTGCGCCGGTTCAGCAGGTCAGACTTGATCTTTATGCGTGAGAGCTTTTAACCTAAGGAACCGCTGATTTAATCCGTTCGTGGTGAGCCTGTCGAACCATGATAGGATTAAATTAAATACAATCATGTTGTTATAAACTAACGTTTCGGGGTTTATTTTACCCCGTAAATTCCCTTTCAAGGCTTGATTCATATGGCCTCCAGCCTTAGTGTTCGCACATCAAGTTGCAGGGCTTGCACAAAGAAGCTTTGCACATGCAGCTCAATGGT
>JBAZCE010000096.1:0-8714 GCA_041671105.1 Gallionella sp. | reverse complement strand
TAGGCAATCTATCCGGAGGACAGCGTAAGCGCGTGGCCTTGGCGCAGGCGCTGGTCGCAGAACCCGATGTGCTGATTCTCGATGAACCGACCAACCATCTGGATTTCGCCTCCATCGACTGGCTGGAAGGCCTGCTCAACAATTTCGTCGGCAGCGTGCTGTTCGTCACCCATGACCGGCGTTTTCTGGACAATGTCGCAACCCGCATTGTCGAACTGGATCGCGGCAAACTGGCGGGCTTCCCGGGAAATTTCTCAGCCTATGTTGCGCTCAAGGAACGCATGCTGGCCGATGAGGCGGTAGTCAACGCCAAGTTCGACAAGGTGCTGGCACAGGAAGAAGTGTGGATACGCCAAGGCGTCAAGGCCCGCTGCACCCGCAACGAGGGCCGCGTGTTGCGTCTTGAACAACTGCGTCGCGATCGCTCCGCGCGCCGCGAAAAACAAGGCAAGGTAGAAATGGCCGTTGATACCGGCGAGCGCTCAGGCAAACTGGTCGCCGAACTCACCAATGTCAGCAAAGCCTACGGCGGACGCACGCTGATCAACGATTTCTCCTGCCGCATCCAGCGCGGCGACAAGATCGGCCTGTTAGGACCTAACGGTGCGGGCAAGAGTACGCTGCTCAAGATCATCCTGGGCGACATAGAACCGGATTCGGGCAGCGTTAAGCTCGGCACCAAGATGTCGGTCGCCTATTTCGATCAACTGCGCGAACAGCTCGATGAAAACATGACGCTGGCCGACACCATCAGCCAGGGCGCGGATTTCGTCGAAATCGGCGGTCAACAGAAACATGTCATCAGCTATCTGGGCGACTTCCTGTTTCCGCCGGAACGCGCCAGATCCCCGGTGAAGAGCTGTTCAGGCGGAGAACGCAACCGCTTGCTGCTGGCGCGTCTGTTCACCCAGCCTGCCAACGTGCTGGTGCTCGATGAACCGACCAACGATCTGGACATCGAGACGCTGGAACTGCTCGAAGAGTTGCTGGCCAACTACGACGGCACGCTGTTCCTGGTCAGCCATGACCGCGCCTTCCTCGACAACGTGGTCACCCAGGTGATCGCGTTCGAAGGCGACGGAAAACTTCAGGAATACGTCGGCGGCTATGAGGACTGGGTACGGGTACAAAAATATCAGGCCGCTGCAGCGCTTGCGAAACCTGCTGCTTCCACGCCGCCACGCGTAGCCGCCGCACCGGTTGAAAAACCGAAAGCCGCGACTAAACTGAATTACAAGGAAGCGCGCGAACTGGAAGAGTTGCCCAAACGCATCGAGGTGCTGGAGAAGGAGCAGATCGACATCGCGGCGCATCTGGCCGACGGCACGATTTTTCGTAACGATACCAAACGCGCCAAGCAACTACAGGCACGCAATGAAGCCATCGAAGCGGAAGTGCTGACCATCATGGCGCGCTGGGAAGAACTGGAAAAACGCGCCTGATAATTGGCAGGGTGCGTTGTGCGCACCCTGCCCCGCCAATTTGACCAGATTTAAGACACGATATGTATTCAGCAACATTCATTTTTGATAAAAAACAATTCGATGAAGCGTTTTATCAACTTGACCGGACAATAGCCGAAATCGCCAGGCAAACAGTTGGCTATATTGGAGAAGAGACGTGGCAAAACCCTGAAACGGGACTCGTTTCAAACGTGTACTACTGGAAAACCATGGATGGACTTCACGCGTTAATGAAGCATCCGAAACACATCGAAGCAAAAGCCGCTCAAGCCAACTGGCTTAACGGTTATCAAGTAATCATATCCCAGGTTCTGCGTGCCTACGGTGACGGCACTTTTCACCACCCGACTGCTTCATTTATCAATAGCTAACCTGGCAAAAGCAGTGTGGTTCGCACCTCGCCTATGCTCATTCCCACGGGTTCAGGACGGTGAGTCTTGCTATCCCCTTGAAATCACGACCATTGCGTGTAGCCAGAGGTAAATCATGGCGCAGAGCGATGGCGGCTATCTGAGCGTCTTCGGTGGAAATCGCATGCCCGCAGCGGGTACGTTCGGCTGTGAGCAGCGCATATTCGGCGGCACAGTTGCCATCAAAAGCAAGACTGTAGCCGGAAAAATCCTCGTCAAACATCTGCTCTGCGGCCAACGCAAGACTATCGCGGCGACGCCCGGCGGGCAACAGCGCGATGCCCAGCAATATCTCGGCGCGCGTAATAGCGCTGACAAAAAAAGAAGCGCCCTGCTGCTGTTCAAACCAGTCAATTACTTCGGCGGCCGGGTTCTGGCGCATAAGCTCCGAAAGAACGTTGGTATCGAGCAGGATGCCGCTCATAATTAATCTTGCGGCAAATCTGGCAAACGCGCAGGGCGACGTTCCGGGATCGGCAGTTCACCCGCATCCAGCTCTGCGAAACGTCCGCCTACCTGTTTAGCCAGGTTAACTCCATCGGTTTGCCCATGCGTCTCAAACAGTGTCATCCACAACTGCCGGCAGGCTTGTGTATCGATTTCATCCGGCGGAACACGGCAATGAGCGGCATCATTGAGCCGCATGCGGTGCTGAATCTGGCGCAAGTGTCGATACAGCGTGCGAACCTGTTCGGCTAAACCCGCATCAATCAGACCGAGCCTCGCTGCCATCTCCAGCAAAGCGAGATTCCCGACATTATGAGTGAGTTCCGGATAGCGACGGGCATAAGCCAGCACCAGATATTGCACGATGAATTCGATGTCGACCATGCCGCCGCTATCGTGCTTGATGTCGAAAAGCTGAGTGTTATTGACATGACCTTCGTGCATCTTTTGCCGCATGCTCAAAATTTCGCGGCGCAAATCAGGGATGTCGCGCGGCAAACCCAACACGCGCTTGCGGATATCTTCAAACGCGGCCCCCACCTGTTTGTCGCCCGCACTAAAGCGCGCACGGGTCAGCGCCTGATGCTCCCACACCCAGGCTTCGTTCTGCTGATAGTCGGCAAACGCCTCGATTGAACTCACCAGCAAGCCGCTTGCCCCGTTCGGGCGCAGGCGAAGATCTGTTTCATACAAGCGTCCCGACGCGGTGTAGCTGCCCAGCATCGCGTTGATGCTCTTTCCCAACCGGGCATAGTTTTCCTGCGCATCAGGATGATCGTCCTCAAAGAGAAAAATCATGTCCAGATCGGAGGCATAGCCCAGCTCCTTGCCGCCCAGCTTGCCATAGGCAATGATCGCAAAGCGCGCCTCATCGCGATGCCGCCGGCGCGCACTCGACCAGCATAACGCCAACACATGGCGCAGCATCAAATCGGCCAGATAGCTCAGGTGATCGCTGAGTTTTTCCAGCGGCAGCAGCCCCTGCAAATCCATCGCCAACAGGTGAAATAGTTGCTCCTGCTGGGCGTGATGCAGCACTTCCAGTTTTCGTTCGACATCATCGCCGCAATCAGCCAGTCGCGCCTGCAGATCGATGTCGATTTCAGGCCATGAAGGAGGCTGGTATAACTCGCGCGCATCAAGCAACTCGTCGAACAGCGCCGGATGCTGCGTCAAAAACTTGGCAGCCCAACTGCTGGCGGCAAGCAACCGGGTCAGGCGTTCCAGGGCCTGCGGATATTCTGCCAGGAAGGCAAGATAGGCGGCGCGCCGGCTGATGGCCTCGATCAGTGCCAGCAGCCTGGACAGCGTGGCATCCGGGTCACCGTATTGCGCACTCAGCGTGATGAATTGCGGGATCAGATAATCGACCCGTTTTCGATTCAGGTCGGACAGTTGCCGGTAGCGCAGACTGCCGCGCAATTGCAATAAAAGCTGCGCACTCGCAGCGGCCTGCGGAAATTGCAGATTTTCGAGTCCGCGCGTCAATTCAAAGGCGTCAATGTCCTCGCGCCATAGTTCACCGCAGCGCTGCTCAGCGGCAGAAGCGCCGAAAATCTGTTCGAACTGAGCGGAGACCAGGACCCGGTAGCGGTCCAGCACCCGCAGCAGTGCGGCATAATCGGCATATCCCATGGCTTCTGCGATAACTTGCCGGTCCTCGTCACTCGAAGGCAAGGCTTGAGTTTGCTGATCGTCCAGATATTGCAGGCGATGCTCCAGATTGCGTAAAAACACATAGGCCGCATCCAGATCTGCCGCCACCGCAGCTGCCAACTGACCGTTTTCAGCCAGCTGTTTCAACACCCGCCGGGTAGGCAAAATTCGCAGCTTTGCATCCTGTCCGCCCCGTATCAGCTGAAATACCTGAGCGGTGAATTCGATTTCACGAATGCCGCCGGGCCCCAGCTTGATGTTGTCCAGCCGGTCGCGACGCTGGACTTCCTGACGGATTTGCGCATGCAGCTTGCGCATCGAATCAATCGCACCGTAATCCAGGTATTTGCGAAACACAAAAGGCTGAAACAGCGCTTTTAATTCATTAACAGACGAATCAAATACGGGCGATACGACGCGCGCCTTGATCCAGGCATAACGCTCCCACTCGCGCCCCTGAGTGATCAGGTATTCTTCCAAAGCCGCGAAGCTCATCACCAGCGGGCCACTCTCGCCATAGGGGCGCAGGCGCATGTCCACACGGAACACATAACCATCGCCGGTCGCCTCGTTGATGATATTGATCAGACGGCGACCCAGACGGGTGAAGAATTCGTGATTGCTGAGGGTGCGCGCCCCGTTGGTCTGCCCGTCTTCCGCATACACAAAAATCAGATCGATATCGGACGATACATTCAGTTCAGCCCCGCCCAACTTGCCCATACCGATGATCAGCAACTGTTGCGGCGTATTGCTCTCCTCCCCGACGGGGCTGCCAAATTGCGCAGCCAGCGATTGCATCAGACAGGCCTGCGCATGTTGCAGCGTAATTTCCGCAAGCGCCGTCATGGCCTGCATCACTTCGTCAAGATCGGCCAACCCGCCCAGGTCGCGCAGGATCAGCTTGACCATCACCTGTTTGCGCAACTTTCGCACCGCGCGGGACAACAAGGCTTCGTCGTACAAAACAAGAGTCGCATCAGCGACACGTTCGCCCCCTCCCCCGGAACAGGGGGAGGGTTGAGGAGAGGGCAACAATTGCGCAAGCAGGATGCAGATCTCATCGCGACTGCAAGGCGTGACGTAATTCTGTTGCAACCAATCCCGCAAAGCGCTGTCCGCATCCAGCACACGCCTGGCATAGCGGCTGCAACGCAATGTTTTTTGCAACAGGTCGGAGAAGGTCATTTGAGTATTCATGGGCGTATCACGGGGCTGATAAGTTAGAATACGCACTGTATTCCGATTAGGTCGTTAGTTTAACCAAAAGTAGTCGTTAGTCGTTAGCCATTAGTCGCCAGTTAAATCAAAAGCAGTCGCTAGTGGTTAACGTGAAACTCGCGTAGCGATTCGTTTGCCCTTTCCCTCGCTTGCGGGGGAAAGTTGGAAAGAGGGAAACGGGCATGGCGAGCTTCATCATCAGAGGTGGCTGCAACTGCAATGCCCGTTAAACGTTGGTGCTAGTTAAATCACAAATAGTTGCTATTTAATCAAAAACAGTTGTTAGACGTTAGTAGCTAGTTAAATCAAAACCTGATTACCGACTAGAAACTAACGACTAACGGCTAATAACTAAACACATGTTGAATTCACTCCCCGTTCGCCTGCTCTGGCACAGTTTAAACTGGTTGACGCGACTAGCTGTCGTCACGTCTGCAGTCACGGCTGCGCTGTGCGCGATCACCATCATCGTGTTGCGCTATTGGCTGCTGCCTGACATCGAACAGTTTCACGACAGGCTTACCTCTTCGCTGACAACCGCGATGGGTAATCCCGTGAGCATAGGCAAGATTACCGGCGACTGGAACGGCCTGCACCCGCATCTGAATTTCACCGATGTCCGCCTGCTCGACAGCCAGGGGCAGCCGGCACTGGTCTTGCCGGGCATCGACGCCAGCGTATCGTGGTTGTCGCTGCTGGCTGCCGAATTGCGTCTGGCCAGCCTGGAAATCGACCGGCCCGAGCTGTTAATACGCCGCGACAAACAAGGCAGAATGTTTATCGGCAGCATCGCCTTGTCCAGCGGGGGGGCTGACAACGATTTTGCAAACTGGCTGCTGCACCAGTCGCGCATGGTAGTGCGCAATGCCGTCATCGTCTGGCTGGACGAGCAGCACGACGCGCCCCCGCTGGTGCTGGATCAGGTCAATTTGCGCATCGAGAACCTGTTTTCCCATCACCAGTTTGCATTGCGCGCGGTACCGCCAATTGAGCTTGCGACGCCGTTGGATGTGCGCGGCGATTTTCACGGACGTCGTTTCGACGATCTGAGCAAATGGCGCGGACAGCTCTACACTCAGCTCGATTACACCGATTTGCTGGCATGGCGTCCCTGGTTAAAACTCCCCGATCAATTGAGTCGCGGACGAGGTGCATTGCGCGGCTGGCTGGATGTCACACACGGCCAGATATCCGGACTCACGGTCGACATGGCATTGCACGATGTGGCGACCCGACTGAGCGACACGGTGCCTGAAATGGACGTGCACTATCTAAGCGGGCGCGCCGCCTGGAAAATGCTCGCAAACGGCTGGGAGATATCCACCCGGCATCCGTCCATGCGCCTGCGCAACGGACTCCAGCTGCAACCCACCGATTTTTATTTAAAAACGACCGTAGCCGGCAAGAACACCCCCGCAACAGGCGAGTTGCGCGCCAACCTGCTGCAGCTGGAAACGCTGGTCAGCCTGGCAAACTTCCTGCCGCTGGACACTACCCTGCGCAGTCAATTAAACACATACGCCCCGCGCGGACATGTGTCCGATCTGGATGTCAACTGGCGCGGTACAGCGGAAAAACTGACGGGCTACCAGATCAAGGGGCAGTTCGAGAATCTCGCCATGCATCAGTCAGGATCCATGCCCGGCTTCTCGGGCTTGTCAGGGACTATCGACGGCACCGATGCGTTCGGTCACCTGTATATCAATACGCGCAATCTGACGCTGGACGCGCCGGGCGTGATGCGCGAGCCATTGCTGTTTCACACCCTGACAGGACAGGCGGAATGGCAGAAAAAACAGGGGGAGATGACGATACGCGCAGATAACGTTGCCATTGCCAACGACGATCTGGCCGGCAACATCAACGGCAACTTTCAAACCCGCGCTGGCACTCTTGGCATACTGGATATGACAATCGGGCTGACCCGCGGCGATATCAGGCGCGCTGCCCGTTACACCCCGCTGGTGGCGCTGGACAAAAAACAAAATGACTGGCTCAACGAGGCGATGCTCTCAGGACACACCGAGGACTTTCACCTCCACATCAGGGGGAATCTGAGCGATTTTCCGCTCAACGGCTCGACAGATGCATTGTTCGAAATGGGTGCCCATGCGCAAGGTGTCGCGGTGAAATTTGCCCCCGACTGGCCGCACATCGAAAACATCAGCGGTGAACTCTTGATGCGCGGAAATAAACTGGAAGTAAAAGCGCCGACCGCCACGATGCTGGGTGCGCAACTGCACAACCTCAACATCAGCCTGCCGGACATGAGAAATGCCGACATGCCGCTGGAAATAAAGGGGGACGCGGATGCGGCGAACAGTATCTTCCTGCAATTCATCCAGCAAAGCCCGGTGCGCGGCTACATAAACGAATTTACCGACGGCATGAACGCCACCGGCAACGGACATCTGAATCTGTTCACACGCATTTCCCTGAATGGCACTAAGCCCGCACAAGTATCGGGTTCGTTTCGCGTACAGGGCAGCGACATGGATTTAGGGGCAGGCGTCCCGTTGCTGCGCAATACGCGCGGCGAGTTGGCATTCACCGAATCCGGCATGCATGCATCCAGCGTGACGGCGGACATATTGGGTGGCCCTGCGCATCTGAATGTGCAGACGACCGAGGACGGCGCAGTACACGCGAGCCTGCAGGGCCGCACCAATATCGATGTGATGCGCAAGACCGAGATAAATCCCTTACTAAACTTCCTGCGCGGGGGTACTGCATGGGATGCCAACATCAGCGTCGTGAAAAAAACCGCCCAGGTGGTACTCAATTCAAATCTTCAGGGGATCAGCTCTACCCTCCCCGCGCCGCTTACCAAGAGCGCCAATGAAATCTGGCCCTTGCACATCGAGAAGAAAAACATAGCCGACGGGCAGGACATGATTACCGCACAACTGGGCAAACTGGTGCGGGCGCGTCTGATGCGCACCGATGAAAACGGCGTAAACGTAATCAAGCGCGGCGTGATCAGCTTTGGCGGACAGGAGATAGACAAGCCTTCGAACGAGCTCATAACCGGCGACTGGGCTACCGGGCAGCCTGGCCGATTAGCTGGAAGCTCCATCAGAACAGCCCCTTCGACAGAGCTCAGGACAGGCCCTTCGGCAGAGCTCATAACCAGCGACTTGGCTGTTGGGCAGTCTGGTCGATTGGCTAGTAGTTCCATCAGGACAGGCCCTTCGGCAGAGCTCAGGACAGGCGTGTGGCTGACGGGTAATTTGCCGACGCTGTCGTTGCAGGGCTGGGACGGATTAGCCGCAGGTTCAGGATCAGCGCTGCCGATTGCCGGTGCGAACCTGCATATCGATAAGCTGACAGGCTACGGCGCAAGCTTCAACGATCTGCAAATCAACGCCGCCAAACGCGGCGACGGTCTTGCAGCGCAACTGTCCGGCACAGCGCTGAACGGTGAAGTAATATGGCAACCGCAAGGCTTTAACGGCAGCAGCAAACTTTCCGCTCATCTGCGCAACCTGTACGTGCAAGATGACGCGCCCGCAAAGCC
>JBAZCE010000095.1:0-9038 GCA_041671105.1 Gallionella sp. | reverse complement strand
CAGGTAAAACATCGAAATCTGTGAACAGGATTAAATTTTTTCTGGCCTTGCTTGCGCAAAAAATTGCGCATCGCAATGGAGACATCGCCGAAATCGATGTTCACCGGGCACGGGTTCAGGCACTTGTGGCACACCGTGCAGTGGTCAGCTACATCGTTGAATTCGTCGAAATGCTGGATGGATACGCCGCGCCTGGTCTGTTCCTCATACAAAAAGGCCTCGAACAGCAAGGAGGTGGCGAGTATCTTGTTGCGCGGCGAATACAGCAGATTGGCGCGCGGCACATGGGTGGTGCACACCGGCTTGCACTTGCCGCAACGCAGACAGTCCTTGATCGAATCGGCGATTTCACCGAGTTCGCTCTTTTCCAGGATCAGACTTTCCAGTTCCATCAGGTTGAAGCTGGGCGTATAGGCGCGTGTCAGATTGCTGCCCGGCAGCAGCTTGCCACGGTTAAAGCGGCCTTCAGGATCGACTTTCTGTTTGTACGCGATGAACGGCGCGATTTCGGCCTCATCCAGATAGTCAAACTTGGTAATGCCGATGCCGTGTTCGCCGGAAATTACACCGCCCAGATCCTTCGCCAGTTGCATGATGCGATCAACCGCCCGGTAGGCTTGCTGCAACATCTCGTAATTGTCCGAATTCACCGGGATATTGGTGTGCACGTTTCCGTCGCCTGCATGCATGTGCAGTGCGACGAACACGCGGCTTTTCAGCACGCGCTGATGGGTGGCGTTGCACTGTTCGATAATCGGCTGGTAGGTGCCTCCGCTGAAAATATGCCGCAGCACATCGCGTACCTCGTGTTTCCACGATGCGCGGAGGGTGTGATCCTGAAGCGCCTCAAAGACCGTTTTCGGTTTGCCGTTTTCGGTTTGTAGGTCGGGTTTTAACCCGACATGTTGGGCTGAAGCCCAACCTACGCTGTCTTTATCCAGATTGTCCCGCAGCCATTCCCAGCGGGTGCGCACCTCGGACAGCAAATTTTTTGCCTCAATCGTGCGATTGCCCAGTAATTCCGCATCGCCCAGTTGCTTGTCGTCCTGGTAATACAGCGGCAATTCACCGGAGAATATTTCATCCAGCGCGTCCAGCAGCGCGAGTTTATTGTGCAGCGACAGCTCGATATTGATGCGCTCGATGCCATCGCAGTAATCGCCCATGCGCGCTAACGGGATGACCACGTCTTCGTTGATCTTGAAGGCGTTGGTATGCTTGGCGATGGCGGCGGTGCGGGCTCTGTCCAGCCAGAACTTTTTGCGTGCATCCAGGGTCACGGCGATGAATCCTTCGCCGTGGCGCAGATTGGCAAGCCGCACGATTTCCGAGGCGGCACTGGCCGCTGCATCGGCATCGTCGCTCACCACGTCGGCCACCAGCACCATCTTGGGTCTTGTGCCGCGACGCGATTTTGTGGCATAGCCCACTGCCTTGAGATAGCGTTCGTCCAGATGTTCAAGACCTGCCAGGAAAACCGGAGAAGGGCCAAGGGTGAAGGGGGAAGGGTTAAGCGAAGACCTGTTGAACAGTTCGGTGATTTCGACAATCGCAGGAACCGCTTCTCTCACCTGCCCGAAAAATTCCAGGCACACGGTACGGGTGTGCTTATGGGCTCGGTGCAGGATGAAGCTCGCCGAGGTGATGATGCCGTCGCAACCTTCCTTCTGAATGCCGGGGAGGCCGGAAAGAAACTTGTCAGTCACATCCTTGCCAAGTCCTGCCTTGCGGAACGCGCTGCCGGGTATCGTTAAAATTTCAGGTTCGCTATGCGGCGTCTTGCCGTCGACCTCGAAACGGCTGATGCGAAAGGCGGCCTCTGCGGTATCGTGGATCTTGCCCAGGTTATGGTCGATACGTTCGACGAACATCCACAGCCCGTCGGGTGTAACCATGCGCCATGAAACCAGGTTGTCCAGCGCCGTGCCCCATAACACCGCCTTCTTTCCGCCGGCGTTCATCGAGACATTGCCGCCGATACAGGAGGCGTCGGCCGAGGTAGGATCGACTGCGAAAACCAGATTGTTGTTTTCCGCAGCCTCCATCACGCGGCGTGTCACAACGCCCGCGCCGCAGTGGATGGTGGCATAAGGCTCAGTCAATCCGGGCAAGATTTGTTGCTCTATATTGCCGATGCTATCCAGTTTTTCGGTGTTGATGACCGCCGAATATTTATCCAGCAGCACTGCGCCGCCGGTATAGCCCGTGCCGCCGCCGCGAGGCACGATGGTCAGCTTGAGGGATATGCAGGTGCGCACCAGAGCCGCAATTTCCGCTTCGGTGTCGGGATGCAGCACCACGAACGGATACTCTACGCGCCAGTCGGTTGCATCCGTGACATGTGAGACGCGCGCAAGTCCGTCGAACTGGATGTTGTCGCTGCGGGTGTGTCGGCTCAATTCCCGCAGCGCGCGTTTGCGCAACAGCAGGGTACGGTCAAATTCTTCTGAAAAGCTGTCGACTGCAATGCGTGCGAGTTCCAGCAGGCGTTTGACGGACAGATTGTCCTGACGCCGTTCATCGATCGCGTTGAGTCTGTGGTGCAGTGCATCGATCAGGGCGGCGCGTCGTTTGCCGTTGCCCAGCAGATCATCCTGCAAGTAGGGATTGCGTGTCACCACCCAGATGTCGCCCAGCACTTCATAGAGCATTTGCGCAGAGCGACCGGTGCGACGCTCGCCACGTAAGGTGTTGATGATGTCCCATGCCTCTGCCCCCAACAGGCGCTGTACGATCTCGCGGTCGGAAAAAGAGGTGTAGTTATAGGGTATTTCACGCAAACGCACAGTCATGGTGTTCCTTTGCACCGAATTGCCGCCAAGATAAACTAACGTCATTTCCGCACAGGGATGACGAAGCTAACGGATAATTCGGATATATTTGTCTGACGCGTATTTTACCTGATTGCACGCGTTCTCTCGACCCTGACTGTATTGCGGCTAAAATGGCGGCTTATGATGAATACGTCTGCCGACACTGTCCGTGTGTTTTTTGCGCTTTGGCCCACCGCCGCCGAGCGGCGCGCGCAAGCGCTCTGGACGCCTGCATTGCCGTGCTGTGGGCGGGTGATGACCCCGGCAACCTTGCATGCCACCCTGGTTTTTTTAGGCGAGGTCGAGGTGGATCGTCTGGAAGCATTGAAACTGGCTGCACAGGAAGTCGTTGGCGCGCGCTTTAAATTATGTTTTGATCAGGCGCGCTACTGGGGACATAATCATATCCTGTACGCCGCACCGCGCCTCATTCCCCCGCAACTGGTGAAATTGGTGAATGATCTTGAGCAAAAGTTGATCAAACATCGCTTCAGATTTGAGCCGCGTGAATACAAACCGCATGTCACCCTGATGCGCAATGTTCACTGGAGCGATGATCCGCTACCTGAAATGCAGCCGGTATGCTGGCGGGTTGCCGATTTTGTATTATTGCAATCCGGGCGTGGTGAGGTTGGTTACAAGGTATTGGCGCGTTTTCCGTTATCGATATGATGAAAAAACTAAATAATCTGATTGTGCTGTCATGTCTGTCTCTGACTTCGCAGGTGTATGCCGACAGCGACGCTTTTTCGCTCTGCGCGAAAAACTATCCGGGCAACGACGCCGAACGTCTGAAATGCTTCGACAATGCATTGGCTGTGCCCGTTGTTACACCGCCGGCTGTGATTGGCGCGGCGCCTGGGGGGGCAGTGCTGGCGACGGCTGAGCCGGATACGGGGCATACCATGGGCAGTTCTGAAAAGCGGGCCGATTCCGGCCCCAGGCGTACTTATCTGACCCGCTTGTGGAATCTGGATAATCGTCCTCCGCGCGATCAGAGCAGTCTGGATCGCTTGCAACTGCATAAACAAAATTATCTGATATTTCGAAAAACCGACAATCTGAACCGGCAGCCCAGTTCGCCCAACTTCAACAATACGGTGGTGACGCCGTACGATCTGGATATGCTGGAAGCCAAGTATCTGTTGAGTTTCAAGACGAGTATGTATACGCGAAATAATATCGATTTGTGGGGGTTTAAGACCTTTCGTCTGTGGGGCGGCTATACACAGCAGTCCAGCTGGCAGGTGTTCAACACGCGCAATTCCTCGCCGTTTCGTGAAACCAATTATGAGCCTGAGGTGATCGCCGCTTTTGCGACAGGCAATGAAACCGGATTGCGGTTGTTCAATTTAGGTTTGCTTCACCAGTCGAACGGCAAGGCAATGCCCGAGTCGCGCAGCTGGAACCGTGTCTATGCGCAAGGCGGGTGGGAGTGGGATAACATTTCCGTGCTTGCGCGTGGCTGGTGGCGCGTTCCGGAAAACCAGTTGAAGGATGATAATCCCGATATCATTCACTACATGGGGCGGGGCGATGTGTTGCTGCGTTGGGAGCCGGACAGCCGTGCCCAGTCAGTCGCCCTGCTGATGCGCAATAATTTTAACTTTAATAGTAATCTGGGTTTTATGCAGCTCGACTGGTCCATGCCTGTCGCATTGGGAACCGCCGCACGTATGCATGCACAGATCTCCAGCGGATACGGTGAGAGCCTGATCGACTACAATCATCGCCAGACTACGTTTGGACTGGGTTTTTCATTCAGGGAATGGTAACTATGAGCATCAATCTTCCTGTTATCACGCATTATCAACGCATCGGCGGGGCGGAAAAAGTCCATGCGCTGGTGGATCGCTTCTACGAGTTGATGGACGAGCTGCCTGAGGCCTACGGTATTCGCAAGATACATTCCGAAAGTTTGCAGGGTGCGAACGACAAATTGTTCAAATTTTTATCCGGCTGGCTGGGCGGGCCACAACTGTTCATCCAGGAGTTCGGCGAACCGTTTTTGCGTCGCCGTCATTTTCCTTTCAGTATCGGTAGTTCGGAGCGCGATCAGTGGATGCTGTGCATGAACCGGGCGCTGGATGAAGTCGTCGAAGACGAAGCGCTGAAAGTAGATATTTCAATTGTACTGTCCAAGGTCGCAGATCATATGAGGAACCGGGAAGGGTGATTGGGCGCGCGCATAATATTCGATACTGAATAAGGATTATCGAAAAGGTCTGGCGTTTTGACACTGGCGTGAGCCAGGCGAAGGTTTTGGTGTCTTGCATGGGCAAATATCATGACTTATTCGGAGCAGGTCACTGACGCGCGTCTGATGTTCGAGGCCCGCGGCCTGACCAAGATATACCCGATGGGCGAAGTACAGGTCCAGGCCTTGCGCGGGGTGGACCTGGATTTGTACGCGGGTGAATTCGTCGTGCTGCTGGGGCCGTCAGGCAGCGGCAAGTCGACTCTGCTCAATATTCTGGGCGGGTTGGATACCCCGACCGGCGGCACGGTGCGTTATGACGGTCACGACCTGATTCTGGATGACGACGCTTCGATGACGCAATATCGCCGTACCCATGTCGGCTTCGTGTTCCAGTTCTATAACCTCATTCCCAGTCTTACCGCACGTGAAAACGTGGCGCTGGTCACCGAGATCGCCGAGAATCCGATGACGCCGGAAGAGGCGCTGGCGCTGGTAGGCCTCGAGTCGCGTCTCGATCATTTTCCGACCCAGATGTCGGGAGGCGAGCAGCAGCGCGTGGCGATTGCACGCGCCGTAGCCAAGCGTCCGCAGGTGCTGCTGTGCGATGAGCCGACCGGCGCGCTCGATGCACAGACCGGGGTGATGGTGCTGGATGTCCTGGCACGCGTGAATCGCGAATTGGCTACGACGACGGTGGTGATCACACACAATGCGGTGATCGCGGCGATGGCCGATCGCGTGGTGTATTTCGGCGACGGACAGGTGGTGCGTATCGAACGCAATGCCGTTAAAAAATCCGCCATGGATTTGCACTGGTGATGACCATGCGCGCAATCGACCGCAAACTCATGCGTGACCTCTGGCAGATGAAGAGTCAGGCGCTGGCCATCGCTCTGGTGGTGATGTGCGGGGTCGGCACCTACGTCATGTTCCTCACCGCGCAGCATTCGATGCGCACGACGCAGGACATCTATTACCGCGACTATCGATTTGCACAGGTATTCGCACAGCTCAAGCGTGCGCCGGAGTCACTGCGCGAGCGGATACGGTCAGTTGCCGGTGTGGATCAGGTGGAGACGCGGGTGACGGCGCAGGTGCGCCTCGACATGCCGGATTTTGCAGAACCGGTAAGTGCGTTGATGGTGTCAGTCTCAGAGAATGGTCGCATGGGCTTGAATGCGCTGCATCTGCGTGAAGGGAGACAGCCTTCGCGGGCAGACGAGGTGGTGGTGAGTACACCGTTTGCACAGGCGCACGCATTGCAGCCGGGGGACAGTTTTGACGCGATCCTCAACGGGCGGCGTCAGAAGCTGACGCTGGTTGGTACTGCGCTCTCTCCCGAGTTCATTCAGCAGATGCGCCCCGGCTCGGCCTTTCCCGATTACAAGCGTTATGGCGTGATGTGGATGAGGCGGCAAGCCCTGGGCAATGCCTACGACATGCAGGGTGCCTTCAATGATCTGGCGTTGAGCCTGCGCGCAGGCGCCGATGCCGAGTATGTGATTGACCGCATCGACGAATTGCTCAAACCCTATGGCGGGCTGGGCGCTTATGCCCGCCGTGATCAGCGTTCGAACCGCTTTCTCAATCAGGAACTCAATCAGCTGGGTACGCTGGCGAGTCTGTTTCCCGTCCTGTTCATGGGCATCGCGGCCTTCCTGCTGAACGTGGTGATCGGACGGATGGTGGCGATGCAGCGCGAGCAGATTGCCACGCTCAAGGCATTCGGTTACGGCAACCGGGAGGTGCTGTGGCATTATCTCAAGATGGTTTCGGTGATCACCGGGCTGGGCGTGGCAAGCGGTACCGTACTGGGAGTCTGGCTGGGCATGAGGCTGTCCAGTATCTACATGGAGTTCTATCACTTCCCCTATCTGAAATTCACGCTGCAGCCCGGCACGGTGCTGGACGCTGCCGCGATCAGTCTGCTGGCGGCGGGGGCGGGAACGGTGCTGGCGGTATGGCGCGCCGCATCCTTGCGTCCGGCCGAGGCGATGCGTCCCGAGATGCCTGCCCTGTTTCACGAGACGGGTATTGAGAAGCTGGGAATCAAGCGCTGGCTGTCGCAACCGGCGCGCATGATCGTTCGCAACATCCGCAGACATGCCTTGAAGTCGCTGCTCAGTATGCTGGGCATCGCCATGGCGTGCGGCATTATCCTCACCGGCCTGTTCCAGCGCGATACGGTCGGCTTTATGGTGAATGTGCATTTCGGCATGGCGCAGCGCGAGGATATCTCGGTGACCTTTACTGACCCGACCGCGTATCGCGCCCGTTTTGATCTGCAAAGCCTGCCGGGCGTGCGGCATGTGGAGGTGTTTCGCGTCGTGCCGGTGCGGCTGCGCCACGGGCATCTGAGCTATCGTACCGGCATCCGCGGCGTGGAACCGGGTGGCGACATCCAGCGTCTGCTGGATGCCGACCTGCGGCAGGTGGATATGCCGGAAGAAGGTCTGCTGCTCACCGATTTTCTCGCCAGACTGCTCGATGTGAAAGTGGGTGACCGCGTGCTGGTGGAGATACTGGAAGGCAGTCGTCCGGTGCGCGAGGCCACTGTTACCGGGCTGGTGAGAGAATATACCGGGGTGTCGGGCTATATGAACCTCGAAACACTCAACCGTTTTATGCATGAAGGCCCCACCCTGTCCGGAGCTTATCTTACCGTCGACAGCGGGCAGTTGCAGCAGCTGTATACCCTGTTGAAGAGCATGCCGCGCATTGCAGGCGTGGCCGAACGCGTCCAGGAGATACGCAACTTCAACCGCATGATGAATGAGACCATGCTGTTCTTCACCTATGTCGCCACCGTGTTTTCGGTCATCATCGCCTTTGGCGTGATCTACAACAGCGCCCGCATCGCGCTCACCGAGCGCGGCCGTGAACTCGCCAGTTTGCGGGTGCTGGGTTTCACCCGGGCGGAGATATCCTATATCCTGCTCGGCGAACTGGGTATCCTGACCCTGCTGGCAATCCCGCTCGGTCTGTGGCTGGGTGAATGGATGTGTTATTACATCGCCCATTCCATGCAGACCGACCTGTTCCGCGTGCCGGTGGTGCTGATGCCCGGGACTTATGCCTTTGCGGCGGTGGTGGTGCTGGTCTCCGCGATTGTGTCGGGGCTGGCGGTGCGCCGTCGGCTGGATCAGCTTGATTTGATAGCCGTCCTGAAGACGGCGGAGTGACCATGATGAAAAATATCGTGCAAT
Source organism: Gallionella sp. (assembly GCA_041671105.1). Classification (GTDB taxonomy): domain Bacteria; phylum Pseudomonadota; class Gammaproteobacteria; order Burkholderiales; family Gallionellaceae; genus Gallionella. Next base: position 819 of record JBAZCE010000095.1, on the reverse strand, counting down.
GGCGTCGCCGTACCGCACTGGCTCTGATCGCAGTCATCGTCGGCTGGGGCTTATTCCAGGGATTCCGTACGCAGGCGGTCGACGTGGATACCGGCACAGCGACCCGTGCGCCGCTGCGTGTCACCGTCGAACAGGAGGGCCGCACACGGGTGATCGACCGTTATGTGATCGCCGCCCCGGTCAATGCGTTTGCCAGGCGCATCACGCTCAACGTGGGCGATGCAATCGAACGCGGTGCCGCACTGGCAGAACTGGAACCGCTGCGTGCCGACATGCCGGACAGTCGCCGTCGTGCAGAAGCGCATGCACGCATCAAGGCGGCGGAATTCGGCGTCAGCGCGGCAGTGCAGCGTGCGGAAGCGGTCGAGAGCAGTGCGCTGCTGGCGGAAAAGGAACTTCAGCGCACGCGTGTGTTGCGTGCATCCGGGCATGTCAGTGCGGCAGCTGAGGACCGTGCAGTTAGTGCCAGTGAGCGCGGCACGGCGGACTTCAACTCGGCGCGATCCGCCGTCAGCGTCGTGCGCCATGAACTCGAAGCCGCCCGCACTGCGCTTGAATACGCTGCGAGCGGCAGCACTGAACGGGTGATAGTCCGTTCCCCGGTCGCCGGACAGGTGTTGAAGATAGCGCACCAGAGTGAAGGTGCGGTCTCTGTCGGTCAGCCGCTGATGGAAATCGGCGACCCGCATGCGCTCGAAGCAGAGGTAGACGTGTTGTCCGCCGATGCCGTGCGCATTCATCCCGGCACGCGCGTCATCTTCGAACGCTGGGGCGGGGAGGGAGCGCTCGAAGGTCTGGTGCGCGTGGTTGAGCCTGCCG
>JBAZCE010000094.1:7103-9066 GCA_041671105.1 Gallionella sp. | reverse complement strand
TGGCCTTGACGCTGGACGAGTATCGGTCGCGCTTTTCCGTTAAAGACGAAGCGATGGCGCATGCCTATTTGTCAGGCGCATATACTATGGCAGATATCGGGCGTTATTTTGGGGTGCACTATATGACGGTGAGTCGTGCTGTGCGTAAGTACGAGGTAATTGGGCAAAAAATGTTGGATTGTGAGAACTGACCCCGTGACTGCACTGACCCCGTGACTGCAACACTTGCAGGATGCCAACGCACCAGATGTTGCTACAAGCTGGCAGTCTTTGTTCGCGCAGAACGAACAAATCATCAACTCCATCAACCTGAGCTTTGCCGATCTCCCCGGTGCCGCCGTAGGCCAAACCACAGGCACAAGTATCACCCTCGACACCAACGCCGCTGGGTATAACTGGTTCATCGACAACACGCCTGCGGACAATTCCGAATACCTGCCGACTTCCAATCCCAACGAGTGGGTAGCCAAAGCGGGCAGTGCGGCGGCGGGGAAGATGGATATGCTGTCGGTGTTGCTGCATGAATACGGTCATGCGCTGGGGATAGATCACAGCGCGAACGGGCATGATTATATGGCGACCACGCTGACTGCCGGGGTTCGTCGTCTGCCGAGTGCGGAGGAGTTGGCCTTGATGCAACAACTGGTTGCGCAGGCCAAGGATGGTGTTGTAGGTTGGGCTTCAGCCCAACAAGTCGGAATGAATTCCGACCTGCCAGGCAACGTACCCGTGCCATTCCCGACGATGCCGTTGGGCGGCATGAGCCTGGCTTTTGCCGGCCTGTTGCGCAGCAGCCGTTATGGCGGATTGAGCATCTCACCTGTCCCCGGCACCCTGGTCACCGAATACGCAACCGCCGCCAATGCGACCTTCGCAAACCTCAACGCCGCTAGTGGCTGGAATACTCAGGGTGGCGTGGACATTGTTCCCGCTTCGACTGGCTCAACACTAACGGCCTCTGCCACCCTCAACGAAGTCTCCACCAGCCAAACCCGCCTGAGCCAAGTCTTCATGCTGAACGACAAAGACCGCTACCTCAGCTTCACCCTCGCCGGTTCTGCTCTGGATAATTTAACCGGTGCACCGGACGATGCCTTTGAAGTCGCCTTGCTTGATGCCAACACCGGACGCTCCGTCCTCGGCAGCAACGGCTTAACCCGCTCTGATGCCTTCCTCAACCTGCAAGCTGATGGAACTCAGAACGCGGCTAACTGCGTTATCTGTACCTTCAACCCGGACGGCAGCCGCACCTATCGCGTAGACCTGACCGGTGTCGCTAAAAATTCCGCCGTCAACTTAAGCTTCGATCTCATCGGCTTCGGCGTAAGTAATAGCCACGTCACGTTAAGCGACATCCGCGTCAGCGGCCTGCCGCAACTGCACGACGATGTTGCCACAATGCTGGAAGACGGCACGTTGTCTTTCGATCCGTTTGCCCAAGCCGACAGCCAGCTCAGACCGTTGCTGTTGTCGCATCTGGTGGATGCGCCAGCGCACGGCGCAATCACCGTCAATGCCGACGGCAGCTTCAGCTACACACCGGTTGCCAACTACAACGGCGCGGACAGCTTCACCTACCGTTTAAGCGATGGCCCGCTGGACTCCAACCTCGCTACCGTGAACCTCACCGTCACCTCGGTGAACGACACACCTGTCGGCACCAGCACCACCGTCACGACGCTGGAAGACACGCCTTATGTGTTCCAGTTGAGCGACTTCGGCTTTAGCGATGCGAACGATGCAGCATCCACAGCCGGTGCGAATAACTTTGCCGCTGTCATCATCGGCAACCTGCCTGCCGCTGGCAGCCTGATGTTGAATGGAACAGCGGTCACCAGCGGTCAGAGTGTTACCGTTGCCGACATCGCCGCAGGTTTGCTGCAACTGGCACCGGTCGCCAACGCCAACGGCGCTGCCTACGCCAACTTCACCTTCCAGGTGCAGGACGATGGTGGAATAGCGA
>JBAZCE010000094.1:0-7093 GCA_041671105.1 Gallionella sp. | reverse complement strand
GGCGGCATCAACACCGATCAAGTTGCGAAGACCATGACGCTGGACGTGACCTCGGTGAACGACGCGCCGCTGGGAGCGCGGAGCTCGGGGGCAGATCTCACATTCCAACATTACTGCACCGACATGAGCCGGCAAGTTTGATTAAAGCTCACTGTGCATACCCGCCACGGGCTATGGCCTATATATTTTGGTCTATACCAGCGATGGATTTTCACAGGTAGAGTGCGTGCTATCGCCCTCACACCATACGAGCGGCGAACGGTATAACTTTCCGGGAAGCAAAGATTATTTAAAAATCAAGTTGTTAATTAGATTCTTGAGGCGCGATGAAGCGGCAAGCATGACAGATCGCAGCGAGGGAAGCGAAGCTGGACAAACGAATCGCTACGCGAGTTTCACTTTAACGAACGGGGTCAGACGATGAACAATACTGCTTCAGAGTTAAACCTGCCGGACTCGCATCAGGCAGAACCTGCGGCCCGGTCATATCGCAGCTTGTTGCCGCTGTTGGCTTGGAGTTCACTGGCAGGCACCTCCCTGTTTTTCTCGCTGCAAAATCTGCAAGCGCACTCAATTGAACTAAGCCTGGCGCAGGGCAGAGCACTGTTTCATCTGGTCGAGGCAACGCAAATCTGGAATACCGAGCATGGCGGCATCTATGTGTTGCAAACCGGTCGCGATCTGCCCAACCCTTACCTGAACAAATCGATAAGATCTGCCGCCACGATCACCGGTCGGCCGCTTACCCTGATAAATTGTTCCTATATGACCCGGCAGATTTCCGGTGTGATTGAACGCGAATCCGGAATACGCCTGCATCTGACCAGTCTTGCGCCGATCAATCCCGAAAATAAAGCCGATGCATGGGAAACGCGCGCCCTGCAAGCCTTCGAGTCAGGCGCACAAAAAGAGGGACTCGGAATCAATGCCGGCATAGCGAGATATATGGCGCCGCTGTATATAAAATCAGCGTGCATGGCCTGCCACAAAGGTTATAAACCGGGCGATGTACGCGGAGGGCTCAGCGTGCAATGGTCTGTAATGCCGATTGCCCTGAGCATCCGCCACGAGTCTTATCGCAGCATTGCGACTCACACCGCAACCTGGCTGCTGATCTCGATTTTTATGTTTATCGCAGTACGCCGTCTCATGAACAATAAGGCCGCGCTTGCGCAGTCCCGCGCAGCGTTGTCTTCGTTGAACGCCGATCTGGATACGACCGTAAATACGCGCGTCAAACAATTGCTGGCGTCGATGCATACCTTGCGAAGCATCAGCAACCACGCGCCGGGCATCGTCTATCAATATCTGTTGCGCCCGGACGAAAGCAGCGCGATTCCCTATGCAAACGATCAGCTATTCGTGGTATTTGGCTTGCATCCTGAAGAGGTGCACGACAGTGCAGCACGTTTTATCGAGCATATACACCCGGACGATGTGGCAGACTTCATCTCTTCCACCCGTTTCTCGGCGCGGGATTTGACGCCGTGGCAGCATGAATTCCGCATCATCGACAGGCTGGGGCGTGAACGCTGGCTATTCGGCGATACAATACCGCAACGACGCGAAAACGGTTTGACACTCTGGCATGGTTTCATCACCGATATCACTCAGCGAAAACGGGCTGAAGCCCAATTTCGGCAACATAAAGTCATCATCGATACCGCGCAGGACGGCTTCTGGATGGTCGACACCAAGGGTAACTTGCAGGAAGTCAATCAGGCCTACGCTGACATGACCGGTTACAGCATCGAAGAATTGCTGAAGATGCATGTCAGCGACCTGGAAGTAACCGAGCAGAGCGATGAAATAAAGGCGCATATCGACACACTGTTCACGGTGGGGCATGACGTGTTTGAAACGCGCCATCGCCACAAGGACGGACATCTGATCGATGTCGAAATGTCCGCGACCTTCATGCGTGAATTCAAGACATTTTTCGTATTCTGCCGCGACATCACCCGGCGCAAGGAATTCGAAAAAGCCCTGCAGGAGAGCGAAAACAGATACCGCCATCTGGCGGATTATGACGTATTGACCAAACTGCCCAACCGCAGGCTTCTGGCGGACAGACTGGGGGCGGCACAGGCTACCAGCCAGCGCAGCGGCTGTTTCGGCGCGCTGATGCTGCTCGATCTGGATAATTTCAAACCGCTCAACGATCAGCATGGTCACGACATGGGCGATCTGTTACTGCTGGAAGTGGCGGATCGCCTCAAAAAATGCGTGCGTGAAGTCGACACGGTGGCGCGCATCGGCGGCGACGAGTTTGTCGTGGTGCTGACCGAACTGGATCAGGACAGACAGAAATCGAACGAACAAGCACATCAAATTGCGGAAAAGATTCGCACCTCCCTCTCAGCCCCTTATGAGCTGCCGCAGCTTAAGGACGGCAGTCACGTTACGCATCATTGCAGCGCAAGCATAGGGGTCGCGCTGTTCGCAGGTCACGAATATACGCAAGCAGCTATCTTCAAGTGCGCAGACACCGCGATGTATCAAGCCAAAAATACGGGACGCAACCAGATCCGCTTTCATCAGAGATCCGCTATCGCTGAAAGCAACGTAAATACCAGTCAAAATTAAAAACAGATATGCCCGGCGTGTCCGAAAAGTTTGCATACTCCGCGCTCGACTAGCGCCCCTGTAAAAAGTCGTTATGAATCATGCTAAACTCAATTACATATTCAATTACGATTGGTGATTTCCATGACTCCGGCAATGCCTCTGGCGACTACCCTTGATGAAGTTTACCGCGCCTGTGATCCAGACCAGCCCTTGTCTGCGATGGATGAGCGCTATGTCGATCTTTCCAAAGTGCGCGGCGATACGGAGACCATTGCAAAAAAAATCACCCGAAATATCAATCGTTGCAAGAGCACACAATTTCACCAGCAACTGCTCACAGGACACCGCGGCTGCGGGAAATCCACCGAGTTGCTGCGCCTGAAGGCGGAACTGGAAGAGCATAACTTCTTCGTCGTGTATATCGACGTCGAGGAATTGCTCGATATGGTCGATCTGAACTATCTGGATGTGCTGCTCAGCATCGCCAAGGAAACCGAGAACGTATTGCGCAACAACGACATCATGCTCAATGACGCACTACTCGAAGACATCAGGCTCTGGTTTTCGGATCGTGTGGTTGAACAAAGCAGCACGCATGAACTGGCGGGAGAGTTAAAGACGCAAGCCGAAGCGGGGGCGACCATCCCCTTCTTTGCCAAACTCATGAGCAGAATTACCGCAGAAATCAAGAGCGCCAGCAGCAGGCGCTCCACCACCCGTCAGAATCTGGAGCGGGAACTGGCGGTGTTTATCGCAAAACTGAACGTATTGATCAGCGATGCACGCCGCAACGTGCAACTACGCGGCCATAAAGACCTGGTGCTGATCGTCGACGGGCTGGAAAAAATGCACTACCGCCTGCTTGAAGACAATATATCCAGTCATGCACATTTATTCGTGCTTCATGCGGAACAGCTCAAAGCCCCGCAGTGCCACATCGTCTACACGATGCCAATTTCGCTGGGATATAACGCCAATCTGGGAAACGACTTCGGCAACATCCAGGTCATGCCCATGGTAAAAACCTCTGCCGAGGGCGTCGCCAGTTTGCGTCAGGTGATTGCCAATCGCGTCGATCTTGCCAAAACTTTCGAGCAACCCGAACTGCTGGATCGACTGACCCGGCTTAGCGGCGGGGTGATGCGCGACCTGATGCGCCTGATCCGTTTTGCAACCGAGACCGACAGCAACAAGATCGGTATGATGGAAATAAACCAGGCCTGTTCAACCCTGATCCGCGAATATGACCGTCTGCTGCGCGACTCGGAAATCGAACAAATCAAGTGGGTAAGAGAAAACCACCGTGTCACCGGCGAAGAAGTCTATGCACGCATGCTCAACCTGCGCCTGATACTGGAATATCAGAACGGCAAACGCTGGGCCGACCTGCATCCTGCGGTGATGGAAATTTCGTGGGTACAAGAGCGTCTGCTTGAAAATGCCTGAAGCCGATACGCTTTATCAGCACTATCCCGACCTGAAACGGCTGAGAAAATCCCTGCAACGGGCAGGCGAAAAATTCGCGCTATTCTTTGTCGAGTGCAATCTGCCTATCCTGCGCGACGAACTGGCAGAAACGCTGTCTCAGGAAATGGCAACGGTACGCGTGGATTTATCGCTACTGCCTGCTGAAACACAGTCGCTGGACGAATTGATCGCACGGCAGGTCAAAGACACGGCAGGCCCGATCTTCCTGTTCGGCCTGGAACAATGGCTACCCTCTTTATCCGAAGACAAACTGCTGTCCACAGTTCAGCAACTCAACTGGCGGCGCAACCGCTATGCCGCCCTGCAAAGACCGCTGGTCATCTGGTTGCCCCGCTATGCGCTGGACATCCTGGCGGAACACACCCCGGATTTTTACGACTGGTACAGCGGCGTATTCGTATTTCAGGCTTCCACCGAATTACAAACTCAGGCCGAAGGCATCAGCCTGCAAACCATCAACTCGATCAGCGGCATACACGCCGCTGATCGATTAAGCCAGGAGGAAAAAAAGCGCTGGCAGCACACCCTTAAGGAGCTGCTGCAAGAACACACCGAGGATGATTCAGGCCGCGCCAACTTGCTCGGAAATCTTGCTTATCTGATGGACTCCATGGGAGATTATGCGCAAGCGTTGGGCTACTTCCAGCAAGCGTTGGCTATCCATCAAAAAACTGGCTACAAACGAGGCGAAGGTGCAACTCTCAACAATATTTCGCAAATTTTTCAGACACGCGGTGATTACAATACTGCTCTGACTCACCTGCAACAATCAATTATTATTTTAAGGCAAATCGGCGATAAGAAGGGAGAAGGGGTTACGCTCAACAACATTTCGCTAATTTATTCTGCAAGCGGCAACTACGAGACCGCATTGGAATATCTACAACAGGCACTCACCATTCAACAGCAAATCGGCGACAAAAATGGCGAAGGAGTGACGCTCAGCAATATGGCAACAATCGCTCATGTTTACGGCGATTACACTACCGCTCAAAAGCATGTAAACCAGGCATTAAGCATTTTTCAAAAAATCGGCGATAAGAGAAGTGAAGGAAGAACATTTAACACTCTTTCGCAAATCTACCATGCTCGTGGCGAATACGTCGAAGCTCTTCCCTACCTCCAACAGGCGCTCGTCATTCAACAACAAATAGGTGACAAAACTGGTGAAGGGGCGACACTTAACAATATCTCGCAAATCTATGATGCACGTGGCGACTACGACACAGCGCTTGTTTATCTGAAAAAATCGCTCGTCATTCAACAACAAATCGGCGACAAGGCAGGGTTATGCTCCACTCTGTTCAACATGGCTCATATTCACTGGCAAAACAATGAACTGGATGAAGCGATGCGGCTGTGGGTTGAGGTTTACAACATTGCCAAACCGAGAAAACTGGCCCAGGCGCTGGATGCTCTGGAAAAACTGGCGGAAAAACTTGGCTTAACAGGTGAATTGGACGCATGGGAAAAACTGGCGCAGCAAATGAAGAAGCAGGCAGCGCCAACCTGAATCCGGCAGTTATTAAAAACCGCCGGGTTTCGACCGCACGAACGACTTTTGCAATACTCACCCGGCGCTATAGGGAAACTAAGGAGATGCTGATTTATTCGGTTTTGTCGTTCCCGCGCAGGCGGGAACCCAGTTAAATAAAGGCACTGGATCTCCGCTTTCGCGGGGATGACGAATAAATCGGCGGTTCCCTAAACGTCACTTCATTCAAGAGATCATGATGTTTTTTGTGAAATTTTATGCAGCTTCGCCAGTCCGCATAAAATGACGTTCGCGCACCAGGGCTACGCGGTTATAAATGAAATGCTCTCCGAGCCGGATTTGCTATTGGCACGAGAATTGGTCGCACATTTAATTGAACGGCACAGAGAGGGCGATCCTGCTGTCGTAACTGAAAGCGTGAGCGTGGCTGCGCTGACAAGGCAGCATCCTCAGCGAAATCCAGGCATTGATAGCCGCCAGGTGGAAGATGAGCCCTTCATCATTGGCAACCTGGTATCGCTGGATTCCCGCTTCGCCAGGTTGTTCTCAATCAATGCATTGTGGAGTACCGCTGCCAGATTGCTGGTCTGCGCTCAGGAAGAAGTCGTCTTTCACTTCTCCAATGTCACGCGTAAACCTCCGCTTAAGGGGCCTGCCATTGGCTGGCATCGCGATGCGGATAATACCTACTTCGCATCGGCAGACCAGCGCACTCTGCGACTGCTGTTGCCTCTTCAGCAAATGTCAGTAAACAATGGAGGAACCAAAATTGTCGCAGCTTCCCACCTTCCCGGTGCGACGCAAACGGCCGATGACGAAAATTTTATCTGCGATCCTACGGTAGCGCCTCGATCCTGCCTGGTTCTGCACTCAAAGGTGCTACATGGCGGTTCACCGAATCGCAGCACAGCCGAGCGTGATGTCATCGTTATTCAGTTCGGCGTGATCACCTCGGAATTACGACACCGGGCCAATGAGCTGCTTTCGTTGTCAGACAGGGAATCCTTTATGAACTACGTCGGAAACAACACACCTCAAACATCGCGATGAGCCCCTTGATTACCCCCTTCACTCCTTTTCGCCACTAACGATAGTCGCGGAGCGTGTTTAAGCGCGAGCGGCTACTCCCGGCAACAATTCATCAACTCACCCAGCACACCCCGAATCTCGCTGAACAACGGGCGGGCAGAGACGTCCTGCTGAGTGCAGCGCCGCTGCAATTCCCACAGCATGTCGATAGTCGCCTGCTGTCCGGCAGCGCAGCGCTCCAGCAATTCTTCCAGCAGACAGCCAAAGGCGCGTACCTCGATGCGCTCAAGCGACAGAGCCTGCCGCTCATCCGAGATAAACGAGGCTGCGCCGAAATCTCCCAACAGACAATCGCCCCGCACGTTCCACAGCATGTTATGCGCATACAGATCGCCGTGCATGATGCCCATGTAATGCAAATGCTCGGCGGCGGACGCGATGCCTGTCGCCATTGCCAGCGCAGTGCTCAGTGGGAACGTCGTGTCGTCAGGATAAATATCGCGAGTGCATGAA
>JBAZCE010000093.1:0-9080 GCA_041671105.1 Gallionella sp. | reverse complement strand
ATGGCAGAGACAAAAACCAACATGGACGAACCGGACTATGTCGCCGAACAGATCGTGCTGGCAATTGAACGCGAAGCCGCCGAGTATTTCATCGGTCAGCCCGAATCCTTCTTCGCAAGGCTAAACGGCATGTTCCCTCGTCTGGTTGACGGCGGGCTATTGAAAAACACGCGCATCGCCCGCAAATACGCGCAATCCATTAAACCCAAAAACTAATCAGCCTCTTCAACCCATAGGAAAATTGCAATGAAAGCTTACCTGTTCGCCTTAACCCTGGCCTTAGGCATCAACACCGCATCAGCCGCGACCCCGCTCGATGTGTCCATCGCACAATTGCAGCACGAATGGGCAGCGGCCAACTACCAGACGCCGGAAAAAGAGCGTGAAGCCGCGCTGGAAAAAGTCGTCAAGGAAGCGCATCAGGTCACAGCCGCCAACCCGGGGCGCGCCGAACCCCTGATCTGGGAAGGCATCATCACCAGCACGCTGGCAAAATACCAGTCCAAACTTGCAGCCGGTGGCACGGCCAAGGCTGCGCGCGATCTGCTGCAAGCCGCCGAGAAGATCGACCCGAACGCGCTGGAAGGCTCTGCGCTGACCTCGCTCGGCAGCCTTTACTACAAGGTGCCCCGCTTCATTTCTTTCGGCGATCATGACAAGGCGCGCGAGTATCTCGAACGCGCGCTGAAGATCAATCCGAACGGCATAGACCAGAACTATTTCTATGCAGACTTCCTGCTGGAAGAGGGTGAATATGCAAAGGCGCTCGAACATTTCAAGAAAGCGCTGAATGCCCCCGCACGTCCGGGACGTGAAGATGCCGATCTTGGCCGCCACGGCGACATCAACGAAGGCATCAAGAAGGCCGAGAAAAAGCTTCAACATTAAGCCATCCGCCTCACCTGCAACCGGACTGTCGAATCGATAGTCCGGTTTTTACATTACCGGGTTAAACACAAAACAACATGGCCTATCAGACTGAACCCGCTTTCACTCACGGCACCCCCGAAAAAACCGGGATACTGCTGGTCAATCTCGGCACGCCGGATGCGCCCACCGCACAGGCCGTGCGCCCTTATCTCAAGCAATTTCTGGGCGACCCGCGCGTAGTGGAAATTCCAAGGCTGGTCTGGTGGCTGATACTCAACCTCGTCATTCTCAACGTGCGCCCGAAAAAATCGGCCGAAAAATACGCCAGCATCTGGCTGAATCAAGGCTCGCCGCTGCGCGTTTATACCGAAAAACAGACCGCCGCATTGAAAGCTCTGCTCGGCGAACATGTCGTCGTGGATTTTGCGATGACCTACGGCAACCCGTCGATCACCGATGCGCTGGCCAACATGAAACGGCAGAACTGTCAGCGCATCCTGATCGTGCCGATGTTTCCGCAATATGCGGCCAGCTCAACGGCACCTGTGTTCGACCAGGTGTTTGGCGCACTGCAACAAATGCGCAACCTGCCTGCCATCCGCACCATCAAAAACTTTCACGATCACCCGGGCTACATCGCATCGCTGGCAGCCAACGTCAAGGAATACTGGGCAAAGCAGGGGCGCGGAGAAATACTGGTGATGAGTTTCCACGGTGTACCGCAGTACACGCTGGACAAAGGCGATCCTTATCACTGCGAATGCCAGAAGACCGGTCGCTTGCTGGGTGAGGCGCTGGGGTTAAAACCCGAACAATACAGGGTGAGTTTCCAGTCGCGCTTTGGCCGTGCCGAATGGATCAAACCCTACACCATGGCCACCCTCAAGGAACTGGGCAAACAAAAAACCCGTCGCGTGGACGTCGTCTGTCCGGGTTTTGTCGCGGACTGTCTGGAAACACTGGAAGAAATAAACATGGAAGGACGCGAAGACTTCCTGCATGCAGGCGGCGGCGAATACCATTACATTCCCTGCCTTAACGAGCGTAGCGACTGGGCTCATGCGCTGGCGGATCTGGTGACGGACAACCTGCAAGGCTGGCTGCGTGACGCGGGCGAGGTCGAACAAGGCCGGCTGCGCGCGCTGGCGATGGGCGGTAAATAACGGTTTACGGTTAACTGAAAACTGGATTTTCGCTATTCGCTACGCACCAGCAGCACCGGAACAGAGGATCCGCGCACCACGCCTTCGGCTACGCTGCCGAACAGCAGATGGTTGAATCCGCTCCGTCCATGCGTACCGATCACGATCAGATCGGCAGCCCAACTCAAAGCCTCCGCATCGATGACGCGGGCGATACGCTTACCTCCCGCATCCAGCAAGGATGTCTCAACCGTAATATCAGCCTGTCTTGCAACCTCACCGGCTTTGACTAACGCCCGTTCACCGATTTGTCGGGTCAGATCGCGCAAGGCCGCATAATCCACATAGCCTTCCGCGTCGAGAAACTGCAAGTCATCGATCACATGCACCAGGCGCAACAGCGCCGGTTGTTCGTCGATCAACTTGATGGCCTCCTGCAAGGCCCTGTCGGAAGTACTGCTGCCGTCAATCGGAACCAGAATGCGTTTATACATAACGATCTCCTGTGCACTTGATTTGTCGAAGTATAGTACTACTCGCCCTGATAAAACCTGAAATTATTTCGGCCACTTTCCTTGGCCTGATACATGGCCTGATCGGCAAATTGAATAAGTTTTTTATCGTCAGCCGCATCATCCGGATAAATTGCCGCTCCGATGCTGAAGCTGACGATTTTTTCTTCATCACCGATGAGATGAACCGATGCCATCTCTTCCATGATTTTCCGCGCGACCATTTCGACATCTTGTTTCGAGTTGACTTCCTCAAGCAGAATCAGAAACTCATCGCCGCCCTGCCGGCAAACCATATCGGAGCGACGAACACAGGATGTCAGTCGTCCTGCAACAGACTGCAACAACTGATCTCCTGCCAGATGCCCCAGAGTATCGTTGATAACCTTGAACTTATCCAGGTCGAGAAACATCAGGCCGACGCGGGTATTGCAGCGATCGGCGATCAGCAAGGCGTGCTTGAGTCGATCTGCGAACAAGGCCCGGTTGGGCAACCGGGTCAGCATATCGTAATGCGCCAGAAATTCGATGCGATGCTCCGCTTCCTTGCGTTTGGTGATGTCCGAGAACAGCGAGATGTAATTGAGTATCCGCCCCTTCGAATTCTTGATCACGCCGATCGACAGCCACTCAGGGTAGACATCACCGTTCTTGCGCCGGTTCCAGATTTCGCCTGACCAATGCCCGAGCGCCTCAATGGAGGTCCACATCTGCCCGTAAAACTCCGCGGTCTGTTTACCCGAACTCAAAAGTTTAGGATCTTTCCCCGCCACCTCGGCCGCGCTGTATTGGGTGATCTGCTCGAAGGCCGGATTCACCATCAGTATGCGCCTGTCGACATCTGTGATGATGATCGCCTCGCCGCTGTTCTCAAACAATCTGGCGAACAACTCCAGGCGCTCATTGGCCTGCTCCAGACTGGACAGCAGGGCATTGAAGGTGCGCGCCATCTCGCCTAAATCCGGATTGGTTTCATCCACATCGGCGCGTTTGGACAGATCGTTGTTGCGCTGAATCTCCGACATCGCCCTCTGCAGCTTATTCACCGGCTGTGCAATATTGTCGGTCAGCAGTCGCCGCACCAGCAGGTAGATCAGCACTGACAGGAATATCTGCAATACGATATTCCCTATCCACAGATTCCGCTTAATCTGAGCCAGCGTCTCCAGATCCTGACTCAGATCGATATTGACGCTGGCTACCCCGTTGACGCTTCCCTCGGCGGCCCGATGACATGACAGACAGTTCGTGCCGCGAAAACTTTTTTTCGCGATGAAAGGCACCACCACCCGCAACATCGGCGGCTGTCCGGGTACATCGATGCGTTTAAAGGCAGACTTACCCGTCGCAAGCGCCGTGCGATCCATCTCATCCTGAGCTTGTTCTTCCGGCAAACCCGGCCCGAATTGCGCAACCACCGAAGTGCCGCGCACGATGCGTAATTCACGCACCCCGTCGGACTCGCGCATCTTTTCCAGCAATAGCGTGCGGTTGGCGGGCTCGGAAATAGTCCCGGCCAGCATCAGCATGTTCATGCCGTTGATCAGCCCATCGGCTGTCTCGTCAGCGCGCTGCTCGGCGTGAGAGATGATTTGCGCCTCGAAACGCTCTATCACCCAGTTCGTCGAGACGAAGAACAGAATGATCAAAGATCCCTGGATCAGGATATGCAACTTCTCCTGCACCCCTAATTCACGCCAATGCAGACGAAGTTTCATGTTTACGACCTCAAGCTAGTTCACGACATCTTTAAAGCTTGATGAAATGTTCGCGGTAATGTTTAAGCTCTGCAATAGACTCGTAAATATCGGCCAGCGCCTCGTGCTTGCCGTGTTTCTTCACACCCTTTGCCATATCGGGCTTCCAGCGCTTCGCCAACTCCTTGAGGGTGCTGACATCCAGGTTGCGATAATGAAAATAGTCTTCGAACGCCGGCATCCAGCGCGCCATGAAGCGACGATCCTGGCAAATCGAATTGCCGCACATGGGTGAGGTGCGGGGCGGCAGATATTCCTTGAGGAACGCGAGCATCGATGCTTCGACAGTGGCCTCATCCAGCGTGGATGCCTTGACTCTTTCGATCAGGCCCGACTTGCCGTGAGTCGATTTATTCCACGCATCCATACCATCCATGACACTATCGGGCTGATGCACCACCAACACAGGCGCTTCGGCTATGGTATCCAGATTATTATCCGTTACGACAATCGCAACTTCGATGATACGGTCCGTGTCCGGATTCAACCCGGTCATTTCCATGTCTATCCAGACTAGGTAATTTTGATTTTGTGCCATAATTCGCAAGCTTTATTGAACGGTAAGACGCGTATTGTGTCACAACCTCCGTTCTTCCCACCACCGAAACATACATACCTATGACAGCTTTGCAGTTCACAATCATTTTCATCGCAACACTCGCACTCACAAGTTTAGCCAAACTGTGGCTGGCGCGCCGTCATCTTGTGCATATTGCAGCGCATCGCGCCAAGGTGCCGGATGCATTCGGTCAAAAAATACAGCTGGCAGATCATCAAAAGGCCGCCGATTACACCAGTGCCAAGACGCGTTTTGCGATGCTGGGTGTGCTGTTCGATGCGGCGCTGCTGCTGGCTTTCACGCTGGGCGGCGGCATCCAGTTCGTCTACGAGATCTGCCAGGGTCTGTTCGGCTCGCAACTGATGCAGGGCGCTGCGACCATCGTCATGGTGCTGTTGCTCTCATCACTACTGGAAGCCCCGTTCGATCTGTACAAAACCTTTGTGATCGAGGCGCGTTTCGGCTTCAACAACATGACCTTCAAGATGTACCTGATCGATGCACTCAAAAACCTGCTGATAGGCAGCATCCTGGGCCTGCCGCTGTTGTTCGGCGTGTTGTGGCTGATGGGACGCATGGGAACATACTGGTGGCTGTACGTATGGGGCGCTTGGGTCGTATTTAATTTATTGATTTTATTTATCTATCCGTCTTTCATCGCACCGCTTTTCAACAAATTCAGTCCGCTTGAAAATGCGACTATGAAAGCGCGCATCGAAGCCTTGCTGCAAAAGTGCGGGTTCACGGCCAGCGGCCTGTTCGTCATGGACGGCAGCAAACGCAGCGCACACGGCAACGCCTATTTCACCGGTTTCGGCAAGACCAAACGGATCGTGTTTTTCGATACCCTCATCGAACGCCTGGATATCAATGAAATCGAGGCTGTATTGGCGCATGAACTCGGCCATTTCAAGCATCGCCATGTGCTGAAACGCATCGTTGCAACCTTTGCGATCAGCCTGGGCTTCTTGTGGCTGCTAGGCATATTGATGCAAACCGGCTGGTTCTATCTGGGCCTGGGCGTCACCCCTTCGTCTTTCGATACTTCGGGAGGCCCGGGGCAGGCTGCGCTGGCACTGCTGCTGTTTATCATGGTGATGCCACTGGCGAGTTTTCTGTTCAGCCCCGTCATGTCGGCCTATTCGCGGAAACACGAATTTGAGGCAGATGCGTATGCTGCGCGCCAGACGGCATCAGGCGATCTGGTGAACGCACTGGTCAAACTGTACCAGGACAATGCAGCGACCCTGACTCCGGATCCGCTGTATTCGAAATTCTACGATTCACATCCGCCCGCCGCCGTGCGCATCGCCAACCTGCAATCGCTTTAGAAAGAATTGCCATGAAACTATTCGCCGCTTTAATCCTGTTATGCACGGCCACACTCGCACAGTCCAGTCCGTTCACCGACGGCAACGCGGTAAAAGGGAAAGCGCTGTTCGATAAATACAAATGCAACAGCTGTCACGCGCAGATGGTGGGCGGCGACGGCAGCGCCATCTTCACCCGCAGCGATCGCAAGGTGCATAATGCGGCCGAACTTATCGAACAAATCAGGGTTTGCAGCGGCAATGTGGGCGCGCACCTGAGCGCTCAGGATGAACAGCATCTGGGCGCCTATCTCAACCAGTATTACAAACTGAAATAGGAGGCATCATGGAATGTGACCTGACCAGCAAGCATTGCAAACCCTGTGAGGGCGGCGTCCCGCCCCTGTCGCAGGATGAAATCAATCGTCTTCTCTCGCCGGGCTGGGAGCAGCGGGACAAGCTCATCAGTAAGACCTATCCGTTTAAAAACTATTACCAGACCATCGCGTTCGTGAACGCCGTGGCGTGGATGACACACAAGGAAGATCATCATCCCGACCTTGCCGTGAGTTATAACAGCTGCCGCGTGGAATACACCACGCACGCCATCGGCGGACTGTCCGAAAACGATTTTATCTGCGCCGCGAAAGTAGACGCGCTGTTTTTGCCTTGAGCGAAATACTGAAGGGGCGCATCGTTGCTGCATTCGGCCGCCAATATCTGGTGAGGCTGAGCAATGGCAGCCTGCTGCCTTGTTTGACGCGCGGCAAAAAGAGCGATGTGGTGTGCGGAGACCGTGTCGAGGTGAAAATAAGCGGCGACAATCAGGGCGTGATTGAACGCACTGCGCCGCGCACCTCGTTGTTGCACCGCTCCGATGCCTACAGGGAAAAGCTCATCGCGGCGAATGTCAGCCAGATAATCATCGTTGTCGCGGCCGAGCCCTCCTTCAGCGACGAGGTGGTGACGCGCTGCCTGATCGCCGCCTTCGACCAGAATCTGTCTGTTTTGATCGTGCTGAACAAATGCGATCTGGCGACTGCCGCCGCTGCTGCCCGGGTACAACTCGCCCCCTACCGCGCCATCGGCTACAACGTGCTGGAACTGGCCGCATTGGAGGATGTCTCCACGTTGCGCCCGTACCTGGCAGGTCACACCAGCGTGCTGGTCGGCCAATCCGGCATGGGAAAATCCACCCTGATCAATGCGCTGCTGCCTGACGCGCTGGCCGCCACGCGCGAAATTTCCACCGTGCTCGATTCGGGCAAGCACACCACCACCCACGCCAAGTTGTACAGCCTGGATGAAACCAGCGACTTGATCGACTGCCCCGGCGTACAGGCATTCGGCCTGCATCACCTGACACTGGGCAGAATAGAACAGGGATTCATCGAGTTTTCGCAATATCTGGGACTATGCCGCTTCCGCGACTGCCATCACCTGCACGAACCGGGTTGCGCATTGCTCACAGCTGTCGCTGCCGGCAAAATAAACGCGCGCAGGCAGGCCTTGTTCCAGCAGATCAGCGCCAACAAGGCGTAAGATTTTATGCGGGGCGCATGATTTTGTAATATTTTGTAATAAACAGTGTATTACGTTAGGCGAAAATCGCCAAATGTGCCAAAATCTCGCCCGCGTTATAAATGTCACCCCCGTTAACGAAGGAGCGTACATGGCAACACAAAGAATCCAGGGATTTCCGGTCCTGATTATCGGCGCCGGGCGTGGCGGCCATGCTCTGCTCGAAATGTTTCTGGAAGACAACCTGGTTCAGGTGATCGCCATTGCAGATACGAACCCTGACGCGGCCGGACTCCGTCTGGCAAAACAATGTGGCATTCCGACCTATACCGACCCCGCAGAGGCGTTGCAGGCTTGCCGGGATTATACTGATTGCATCGTATACAACCTGTCGCACGATGATTCGATCGCGCTCGAAGTTGCCAAGGTTTTTGGCGACAAACGGGTGACCAGCGGCTCCGAGGTCAAGCTGTTCTGGCAGATGGTCATGAACCTGAAGCAAACCAAGGGAGAGCTGGAAAAAAGCCAGGGGCAGCTGCAGGCCGTCATCCAGAACGTCATGGATGGCATCATCACCATCAATGAAGCCGGAGAAATTCAGGGATTCAACCCCGCAGCCGAGCAAATATTCGGTTATTTGCAACAGGATGTGCTGGGCAAGAACGTCAAAATACTGATGCCCGAGCCTGAGCAGAGCGTGCATGACGAACATATCAGCCGCTATTTGCGGACGGGGCAGGCCAAGTTGATTGGCGTGCGCGGACGAGAAGTGATGGCGGTTCGAAAATGCGGCGAGCAGTTTCCGATGGAATTATCCCTGTCTAAAATGGTGCTGGCAGGACAGACTTACTTCGTCGGGATCGCAAGAGACATCACCGAGCGCAAACGCACCGAACTGAAGATCGCGCATCTGGCGCACTATGACTATCTGACGGATCTGCCCAACCGCGCGTTGTATCTGGATAAACTCGAACACTCGATTTCCCTGGCTAAACGAAACAATTACAAGGTAGCCGTGTTATTCCTCGATCTGGACGGATTCAAAAAGATCAATGACACAATGGGGCACGACGTGGGCGATCTGCTGCTGCAGGGCGTCTCAAAAAGGCTCAAGGACACGATACGCGCATCGGATACGGTAGCCCGTGTAGGCGGGGACGAGTTCACCTTTGTCCTGAACGATACCGGCTCGAACGAGAGCGCCTGCGTGATTGCCGAAAAAATCATCGCCGCGCTGTCCGCCCCCTTCGTTTTAAAGGGGCATCGCTGTCACGTGGGGGGAAGCATCGGCATATCCGTATTCCCGGATGACTCAAAATCGCTCAAAAAGCTCATCATACAGGCGGATGAAGCCATGTATCTGTCAAAACAGAGCGGCAAAAATACCTATCGGTTTTATCAGGACGTCT
>JBAZCE010000092.1:2010-9129 GCA_041671105.1 Gallionella sp. | reverse complement strand
CACGCACACAATGGTTAAGACGATGCGCCACTTCAATCAGCAACATATCTCCGGCTTCATGCCCGTGTGTATCGTTGAGCGATTTGAAATTGTCCAGATCGAGGAATATCACCGCGCCATAACGCCCGTTGCGGTTGCTTGCGGCCATTGCTTGCCCCAGGTGGTCGGTTAGCAGGCGGCGATTGGCAAGGTGCGTCAGGGCGTCATAAAAAGCAAGGTGGCGGATTTGAGATTCTCTTTCGCGCAGGTCACGGGTAATTTTTTCGTTTTCCCGCAACGCGGCTTCCAGTTCCACGGTGCGACGGCGCACTTGATCTTCAAGCGTGATTGCGGTCTGGAATAGATTGAAGTCAGACCCCTGAAGGCTGGCGCTGCGCTCGGCGCGGTTCATCAATGACTGGATAATCTTGTTCAGACGTGTGATCTCGGCCTGCAAGGTCTGCTCGTTCATGCCGGATAGCGGATGCACTTGTTCAGACATTACGCGGCTCTTGAGTTATGTTCGATGCACTGCCGATGGCAATCCCGGTGAGCGTCTGATTGACGTGCACGCCTCGAAACTGTTCGCCGTAACTGCTGAAGCCGATGGTGTTGTTGCGTTTGAATATTTCGCCAACGCGATCTTTCAAGCCATTCTGGGATACTTCCAGATTGCGCAGGATGCAGTCGCACGCGATGACCAGCTGCGGCTGCCCGATTTGCGCATGAATGTTGTCGAATGTCTGTTCCATATTTTTCACCAGACCCACGCCATGCGCCACTCTCAGCACCACTCCTTCCTCAATGGCGCAAAAGAAAGTCAGACTACCGTCGGTATTCGCTTTCTGGATGGAACGCACATAGTCCGTGCCGTCAATCATCACTACCACGGGCGCAGAAGCGAAACGCAAGGGGTTAAGCTCATGTACGTCAACACCCACCAAACGGGCATACTCGGTGGCGGCAGGCAACCCGTTGATTTCATTGACGATGCGAAGGCTGGTATCGGCTTCCGTGACGACCAGTCTTTCATCTGTGGAAACGAAATGTTGGGTCTTGAATATCTTGAATGGTAAAGAAGTGCTGATCAGAATCAGCACAGCGCTATCGGCATGAAATCGACCTTCGCTGAACACATAAGTGTTGGCAAATTTCTGGTCGTCACCCGCCGAACCGCCGAACAGTGTAATTTCGCCCAAGGCATGCTGCAATGCATGTGCCACCGGCTCTTCACGAACGGACAAGCCGTCGATCAGTAGTAATGCGAAACTATTTTTCGAGTCGGCATGCGGGGCGTGGCTTTCGAGCCGCTGCAGCAGAGATTGGGCAAAGGCATGCCCCCCGGCGATATTGAACAGGCTTAAATTATCCAACAATTCGCTGACTGCCATGCAACTGCCCGCCGCGAAACTTGCACCGGACATACTATGCGAGCAATAACCGGATGGTCCGATTTCCCCGGCCGTGGTACAGCCCACCACTTGCACCCCGGTAAACAGTCTGTTCATTTCCGCAGCCAGCACATCAAGGTCATACTCGCTGGTGCAGAAGAAGATTACTAGTTCCATGTCGGGCTGCGACACTGCGGCGTGAAATTCATGCACTGCCTGACGAGTATCCGCTGCACACGATTGTGCCCTGCGAATATGCTGATCACTCATGTCGATCTCCTGTGTTTGGATAGCTATGTGCAACCCGGCTAACCATCATGCCGCAACCCGACTTTGTTACAGTATGCCATTTATTTTCATACCAAGGCCGCTCATGATGAAACATGGGCGCCAGATTTCAAAAACGCACCTTGAGCATCTGCAATTAGCACCATGAGGACGGACAGACTCGCGAATATATCGCCCGGATGCAGTACCTGCTCGATTTGATTTCCGCCTTGTATTCGTCAAATCGGAGGTCTGGATCCACTCCCGTCATGCCGACATAAACGCAGGGTTTTCCTGTGACGTAGCCGGGGTTGCACTTCTTGAAGTTGGGCTCTTACAGTACGTCTTCGGACCGTTCGATCAGATAAACGGTGATTGCGGCGTGCCATCGTCAGTATGAAAACGGTTGCGGGTGAGGTTTAAGCGTCGCTCGATTCCGGCACGGTGACACCGCAACATTTCTTGTATTTCCTGCCGCTGCCGCACGGGCACTTTTCATTGCGTCCGATTTTTGGCATTTCACGCCGGATAGCGGGATCTGTAATGGTACGACGAACCGGCGCCCAGAACCGGTAAAGCCCGGCGATGCCGGCAGGGATTAGTTTTGCCAATTCTTCGCGCAGCTCCGGTGTTTCAATCAGCGCTTCTTCTGCCGGTGTGAGATCCTCGGTGCCCAGCAAATAAATCGGACGCAAAAATTCAGCATTATCCGGATCATCAAAAGCAGCCTGCCAATCCTGGCGCTGAAGATTGATGCCCGTCATATAGCCATAGGCCCACATTTCTCCGTCTACAAATTCTCGCGGGCTGTCGGGATAGACAGCGCTGTCGAATATCGGCTCGCATGCGTCCGGATTCTGCTGCATAGCCACGACCAGATTGCTCAGGTGCCGCACGATCAGGCCGGTGATCCGTTCCACCTGTGCATAGTTATCAAACGACGGCTCATCTTTTTCCGACGAGCCCCACACCTTGGGCAACCATACACTGGAGGCCGGCATGACGGGAGCGCTAACGATGGCCGTCAGGAAGCCGTCAAGGCAATCCAGCATCATCGTTTCATCAGAAGTGGCATCCGACAACAGAAAGTTGCCGAGTTCGTCCATCTCCTGATCGGAGAGGGTCGGGGGGAGGGGAGGAGTGTTTTTAGTCGACATGTTTCGTAGTTGAACAGGTTATTAAATAAACGGGCAGGTTGGCTGATCGCAATGACGCTTATCCATCAGGCATCTTGCATTGAGTGCATTATATAGTTCGTTGCGAACACGGTTCTGTCGAATCTGCCAATTTAATCTGAATTCAGTCAGTAAGCCGCGTCAGGCTGCCCAGGGTTCTGCAGGCGAGCCTGTCCATCTTGTGCCCTGCGGGATGTTTTCACCTTTGAGTATCAGGGTGAGCGGTCCCAGCGTTGCGCCATCGCCGATGTGGGCGCCGTAAAGAATGATGGTGCGCGGCCCGACTGTTACGCCGCTGCCGATATCCACCTTGCCGATTTTCATGATGCGATCCTCGAACAGGTGGGTTTGCGGGCCGCACCAGCCGTTGAGTGAGGTGTAATCGCCTATGCTCACACAATCGAATTCGGTGAATGCGGTGGTATCCATGTAGATTCCGCGACCGGTCTTGCAGCCGAGCAGACGCATGCAGGGCGGCAACATCGGTGTGCCGCGCAAAAAGTCCACGAAGTTGGGTACGGCGATGGACTCATACAGATTCGTTACCGCCTCGCTGGTCCACACAAAGGCGGTCCACATCGGCGCAGAGCGGACTTTGTAACGGCCGATAACCAGCCATTTGATGAGCACCACAAACAGGAAGGAGCCTACGCCGTAGAGAAAACCTGCTAACGCCAAGGCGAGTGCGGTATCCACAAAGCGCCCGGCACCGGCAAGCGGCATCACCAGCGCCACGGTAAGATAGCCTACCGCGATCACTACGGCCATCGGCATCACGATGCGCAGGCCTTCGACGAATCCACGGCTCAGACGCCGCAGCAGGGTAGGGTGAAAGGTGAGCCTGGGGTCGAACCCTTCGAACTGCTCGCGTGCAGGCAGGATGATGGGTGGATTGCCGACCCAGGTATCTCCCGGATGCATGCGTTCGTTTGCAGGCACGCTGGATTGCACACCGATCAGCACATCGTCGGGCAGCACGCTGCCGTCGGGCACAAAGGCCCCGTTACCCAGGAAGGTTCGATCGCCGATTAGCGTCGGGCGCAGGCTCATCCAGCCGCCTTCGATGCGCTCATCGCCCAGCATCACGCCATCAGCCACGAAGCTGTCGGTGCCGATGGTGAGCATGTCCGGCACCACGCCCAGCGCGGTTGAAATCTCGGTGCCCGGGCCGACGCGGGCGCCGAGCAGCCGGTACCACCAGGGCGCATATACGGTGGCATACAGCCCGTGCAATACAAACAGGCTGGATTCCTGGATCTGGTTGCCCAGCCATTTGCCAAAATATACCGGACTGTGGACAGACCATGAACCTTCTTTGAGTCTGGGCAGCACGGCATAGCGAAAACCGGTCGACGCCAGCACGGTGGCCAGCACCAGTACCGCGCTGGCAGGAATTGACAGCAACAGGTAGGTGAAAAATGCGCTCATCGGCGAGAGATGGGCATCCACTTCTTTTAACCAGCGCGCATCCAGATAGTCGATCAGGATGAAGCTCGGGAAGACCGGCAGGAAGAACACCACGGCGACCATGTTTGCGCCGATAAAGTAGGTCAGCGTCTCAACGGCCTTGCGTAATCCTGAAATTTTCTCGCGCGGCCGGCGCGAGGCGATATCCACCTGAGCTGAAAAATGCGCGGGAGAGCCCTCCCAGTGCTGTTTTTCCGGCACTCGTTCTCCTGCGCAAAGTGAAGACAGTCCGCCCAGATGGGCGTAGTCGCCGATGGCGGTGTCGCCTTCCATGACGGCATAGGAGTCCACCACCGCTTCATCGCCTATGCTGATTTTGCCCAGTATCAGCTCGCCGCGTTCGACGCGGGCATTCTCGAAATTCACCGAAGAACCGATCGATACGCCATTGCCGATGCTGAGCAGATCGGGAGCACGTATCGACAATGCGCCGATCAGCACGTCGCTGCCAACCTTTGCACCCAGCGCGCGCAAATACATCGCGTTGAGCGATGAACCCGACAGCAGATGGCGCGGCGGTACTTCAGAAATCCGGTCAATCAGCCACCAGCGGAAGTACATCAATCCCCACAGAGGATAGCGTCCGGCCTTGATTTTTCCCACCACCAGCCACTTGGCGGCGATGACAAACAAAAAACTTGCGAAATTGGCGAGCAGGTAAACCAGCAGGGCTGCAAAAATAGCGCGCCACATGCTGTCGCCCTCATCGCCTGTGAAATAGTGATAGGTGAAGAACGGCGACAGCCATTGCGCCATTTTCAGGCATACCAGCGGCGGCAGGGTGGCGGCCTGCGCCAGACTGCACAATATCCGGCGTGTCCTCGATGTTTTTACAATGTCGGATTTTGCTGCAGCACCCGACAGCTGCTTTTTGGAGAGTGCGCAGGCAATCGCGATCAGGCGACGCTCGCAGTAGATGTCGTGAACGGTCACATTGGCAAAACGCGCATCCTCACGCAGTCGCGAGACCAGACGGGCCGCCAGCAGGGAGTGTCCGCCCATGTCGGTAAAGAAATCGGCTTCGCGCCTTAAGGGTTGTCCGGGAAAAAGCTGTCTCAAGGCTGAAAACAAGGCCTGCTCGGCATCGCCCTCGGGGAGGTCGGACTCATCATCGATAATGACATCCGCTAACGGCAGTATCCGCAGCGCCTTGCGGTCTATCTTGCCTGAAGTCAGGCGCGGCAGTACCTGTACCTCTTCGA
Source organism: Gallionella sp. (assembly GCA_041671105.1). Classification (GTDB taxonomy): domain Bacteria; phylum Pseudomonadota; class Gammaproteobacteria; order Burkholderiales; family Gallionellaceae; genus Gallionella. The sequence continues at coordinate 3,648 of JBAZCE010000092.1, read as the reverse complement.
AGCGCGCCGGTACCATATAAGGCGGCAACTGAGCGGCCATGCTTTTGCGCAGTTCAGCTGGCGTAACATGTGCATTGGAGACATAGTAGGCGATGAGCTGATCGACATCATCCATCGTCCTGAGTATGACGGCCGCTGTTGCGATGCCAGACTGTTTTGCGAGGATGGCTTCGATCTCGCCCAATTCGACGCGATATCCCCGGATTTTGATCTGGTCATCCACCCGGCCCAGACACTGGACATTGCCCTCTTCATCGATGCGCGCCAGGTCGCCCGTGTGATATAGACGCGCCTCGTGTTCACCTTCTGCATGAGGATTTTCGACAAACTTTTCGGCCGTTAAGTCAGGACGGCCAAGGTAGCCCTGGGCAACTCCCGGGCCGATGATGCAAAGCTCGCCGGTTACCCCCTGCGGCACAAGTTTAAGATCGTCATCCACTACCAGCAGGCCGTAATTGGGCAGCGGGCGACCTATGGTGACAGGCTCGCCGCGACGCAACTGCGCAAGACTTGCAGACACGGTAGCCTCGGTCGGGCCGTAGGTATTGAAGAGTTGGCGTTCAGGGGTCGCCCAGCGCTCAACCAGTCCCTGCGGGCACATCTCGCCACCCAGATTGATCAACCGCAGGCAGAGAACATCGCGCGGAAAAAGCGCCAGCAGGGTGGGAACGGCATGCAACACGCTGATGCCGTTGGCGTTCAGCGCCAGCGCCAGCGCATCCGGATCGCCGACGATTTCACGGGGCGCCAGCCATAACGTTGCACCGACCAGATAGGATATCCAGATTTCCTCGAAAGACATGTCGAACGCGACGGAAAAGCCCTGATATACCCGGTCGCCCGTATGTATTCCCAGCACTTCGTTTTCGCTGCGCAGAAAATGGGTGATGCTGCGGTGGCTAACGGCAATTCCCTTGGGTTTGCCGGTGGAGCCCGAGGTGTAGATCACATAGGCCGGACAATCGGCTGTGAATCTGTCATCCCGCCTGGCAAGCGGTGTATCTGCGGGCAATGAGGCGAACAGCTCTTCCAGTATCCACAAGGGCTTGTCAAATTCATCGGGCGCATGCGAGCGGCAGGTGAGCAGCCCCGGGCTCTTTGCGTCATCGAGACAGACTTCGATTCGGGCCGGTGGCGTATCGGCATCAAACGGTAACCAGGCCGCACCCGCCTTGGAAATTCCTGCCTGTGCGATCAACAGGTCAAAGCCGCGCGGCAACCACAGTCCCACTACGTCACCCGGCTGCACACCCATATTGATCAGGCAGCAGGCTACCCTGTCAGCTTTTTCATTCAATTCGGCATAACTTAAGGTGTGTTCGCCGAAAATCAGCGCCGTCTTGTCAGGTGCTCGTCGTGCGGTGGCTTCAAGAAGGTCGGGCAGCGTTTCGTTTTTCAGGAGATCAGGGCGATGCGGGCCACGCAGAATCATATAGTTGAAATCTCAAAGTAGGCAGCGGATTTAAAATCGATCCGACTTAACGCGTAGAGCTTACCATGACGCGAATCTCATTTGCTATTTGCAGGCTATTTGCAGGATCATTTGATTAAGGTGATATATGGTTAAAATGCCCATAAACATTTTGCTTTTAGCGCTTAATGCAAATCATGCCAACGGCACGGGGGCAGTCACGATCA
>JBAZCE010000092.1:0-2000 GCA_041671105.1 Gallionella sp. | reverse complement strand
GGTACGTTATATGAATGGGTTACTGATCAGGCTGCACTCTGTTTAGTGCGCAAATAGCTTGATCTTTATTCCTATATGGATATAATTAAAAAATGAATAAAGTCACTGTCAAGCCGCTAGAGTGGGTGGCATCCTCAAAAAAAGATTTGATGTCTATGCCGTCCGAAGTCATAGATGTGTTTGGATTCGCGCTTCATGTGGCGCAGCATGGCGGTAAGCATTCACAAGCAAAGCCGCTCAAGGGTTTTGGGTCGGCGGGTGTGCTTGAAATTGTTGAAGACGATGATGGCAGTACCTATCGAGCTGTCTACACAGTCCGGTTTGGCAATGCGTTATACGTGCTTCATTGCTTTCAAAAGAAATCACACAAGGGCATAGCAACGCCCAGGCAGTATATGGATCTGATTCGTGATAGACTGAAATTGGCGCAGCATCATGCGGAAGGAGTAAAGAAATGAGCAACATCGAAGCCGGCAGTACCAATGTCTATGCTGACCTCGGCATGCCTGATGCCGAAGAAATGTGGGTCAAAGCACAACTGGCCACCAATATTGGCGAAATTATCAAACGACGCAAACTGACTCAAGTTCAAGCGGCCGAACTGTTGGGTATCACGCAACCTAAGCTGTCCGGTTTGCTGCGCGGACAGTTTCGCGGCATCTCTGAAACAAAAATGTTGGAGTGCCTTACCCGTTTAGGTCGCGATATTCAGATTGTTGTTAAGTCTGTACCTCGTTCACGCACAGAAGGTCATGTGTCGGTCGTGTTCGCATAATTATTTTGGCTGTCGATGGACGAGTCAGCGAAATTAGTCGATCTTCGTGCTGAAAACGCGCGGCTAATTGCAATCCTCGAAACGCACGGGATAGCTTGGAAAAAGCCAGTTGATCCAGTCCGGGTTCAACTACCTAGCAAAGAATCAGAACCATCTAAACTGAGTACGGGCGAGAAAGTTGCGCTTTTTATGCGACTGTTCCGTGGCCGTACTGATGTTTACCCTATACGCTGGGAGAGCCAGAAAACCGGCAAGGTCGGCTATTCCCCGGTCTGTGTGAATGAATGGCGAGCAGGGTTTTGCGACAAGCTGCGCGTCAAGTGTTCCAACTGTAGTAATCAGTTGCTCAAACCGCTGACCGATGTCATCGTTTTCGAGCACCTCGCGGGCAAACACACTATTGGTGTCTATCCGCTGTTGACCGATGATACCTGCCATTTTCTGGCCGCTGACTTTGATGAGGCTGATTGGCGCGAGGATGTACGCGCGTTTGCACAGTCGTGTCGTGAGATGGGAGTCCCTGCGGCATTGGAAATTTCTCGCTCCGGTAATGGTGCGCACGTCTGGATATTTTTTGCACGGAGCGTGCCAGCTCGTGATGCACGCCAACTTGGAACCGCCATCATCAGCCATACGTGCGCGCGCACCCGACAATTGAAGCTGAATTCCTATGACCGCTTATTTCCGAATCAGGACACCATGCCCAAGGGTGGATTTGGTAACCTGATTGCGTTGCCATTACAAAAAAAGCCGCGCGAACTGGGATTTAGTATGTTCGTGGATGAACAGCTCGTGCCATACGCGGATCAATGGGGCTACCTTGCATCAATCAGGCCAATCAGCCGTGAAGACATGGAGTCGGTAATTTTGCTTGCCACAGGGAATACACATCCACTGGATGTGGCGTTCATTGCTGAGGAAGATCAGAAGACGCCGTGGAAGCAGCGCACACTTATATCGAAAAAACTTTCCGGAAAAATGCCGAAATCGCTCAAGGTGACTCTGGCGAATATGGTGTATTTCGAGAAGGCCAAGTTGCCGCAGCCGCTTGTTAACCGTCTGATTCGACTTGCGGCCTTTCAAAACCCGGAATTCTATAAACTCCAGGCAATGCGCATGCCTGCTTGGGACGAGCCTCGCGTTATCGGTTGTGCCGACAACTTTCCAAAACATATTGCCTTGCCAAGAGGATGCTTGTCGGCAGCACAAGATCTGCTGCGTGAAA
>JBAZCE010000091.1:0-9239 GCA_041671105.1 Gallionella sp. | reverse complement strand
ACCACCGGTATACGCGGACTGAACGAGGAAGAACTCAAGGCCGCAAAATACGATGAGAAGCAGCTGAATCTTGTCGAGTCGTATGCTGTCAGCCGCGCCGATGCACAAAAGTTCGCCGCCAACGCCAAACTGGTTGCACGCCGGATGGATTATCTGTCATCCGCAGGAGGCTCAAAATGAAAACCCTAATAATCAAATATCTGGCAATTTTATCGCTGGCATTGAATTTATCTCCTGCAAACGCCTTTGACCTGGGGCAGGAGTTGAGAAATGCAGCGCGAGATCTGAAAAAACCGGGATCATCCGGCGGTTATTCGGAACAGGAAGAAGTCGCCATCGGACGACAGATCGCGGGCAACCTGCTGGGGGCGGCACCGCTGGTGGCGGACAAAAATCTGCAGAAATACATCAATAACGTCGGTCGCTGGGTCGCCCTCCAGAGCGAGCGCCCCGATCTTGCCTGGCATTTCGGCGTGATCAATACCAACGATATCAACGCCTTCGCCGCTCCCGGCGGCTACATCTTCGTGACCCTTGGCCTGTACCGGCAGCTGAACGATGAAGCGGAACTCGCCGGGGTACTGGCGCATGAAATCGGCCACGTCATCAAGAAGCACCACCTGAAGATTCTGCAGCAAAGCAAGATGGTCGATCTGGGCAGCCGTCTGATTGAAAAACAGGTGGGAGGCAACGACAAGATAGGCAACCTGATCGGCAGCGGCGCCGAAATCGTCTCCCGCTCGCTCGACAAGGGCGCCGAGTTCGAGGCGGATCGCATCGCTGTGGTGCTGGCGGCGCGCGCAGGTTACGACGCCTATGGTCTGCCCGGCGTGTTGCAGACCATCGGCCACACCTCGGCTGACGACAGCAGCGTCGCCCTGCTGTTCAAGACCCACCCCCACCCCGACGAGCGCCTGTCCAAACTGGATGACGCAATGGACAGCCGCTTCGACGGACTGAACGGGCTGAATCTGGCGAAACGCTTCTACCGGGTAAAGTAAATTCATGCCGCAAGGGCATTCCCACGAAACAACGGAGCTAAAGCTCCTGTTTCTGAGTGAAGGATTCGGAGTGCAGCGGCACGACGCTGCATTAAGGAACGAGGAGAGATTTTAGGGCGCTAGACGTCGCGCTTGTCGTAGCCGATCAGCCCGATCATCATGCGCACCAGGGCATAGCTGAACCTGACCAGCATGCGCGCCCCGAAACCGAGTCGTTTCCAGTGCATGGCTTCGATGCGCTGAGCATCTTTTTCGATCGCCTCAAACAACGCGCCGCGCAACTCGGATGCGAAGCCTGTGTCCTGCACGGCGAGATTGGCCTCGCGCGCCAGCAGCAGACTGAAGGGATCAATATTGGACGATCCGACAGTCGCCCACACCCCGTCCACCACGGCGACCTTGGCATGCAGATAACTGATCTGATATTCGTAAATTTCGATACCGGCCTCCAGCAATTCCTCATACAGCGCATGCGTCGCATAGTGCAGCAGGCGATACTCGGGTCTGCCCTGCAATAACAGGACGACGCGCACACCGCGCCCGGCCGCCTGCATCAGGGTGCGACGAAAAATAAGACCGGGCAAAAAATAGGCGTTGGCAATCACCACCTCACGCGTAGCTTCCGCAATTACTTTCAAATAGGCGTGTTCGATATCGCGGCGATAGCGCAGGTTATCGCGCAAAAATACCGTGATATTGGGCAGCGCAGAGCGCCTTGAGGCATCCATGATGAAACGCTCGATGCGCTTGCCGCGCGCACCTGACCATAAAACGGCGCTCCACAGACGGCGCATGACAGCATAAATCTCCCCCGCCACACTGCCCTCGACACGCACCGCGAAATCGAAGCGCGGCGCAGCAGCACCGCCATTCCTTGTCGCATCGTCGATGATGTTGATGCCTCCGACAAACGCCACCTCGCCGTCCAGCACGACCAGCTTGCGATGCAGACGCCTCAGCCGACGGCGGCGATTGCGGCGCAAGGTAAACGGAGATATCTCGCGTCGAAACCATTGCACATTGATACCCGCATCCTGCATTTCCAGCTGCCAGTGCGGCGGAAAATCGGCCGAGCCGAAACCATCCATCATCACGCGCACCACCACGCCGCGACGGGCTGCACGCTGCAAGGCCAGCGACACCAGGCTTCCGGTCACATCGGCGGAAAAAATATAGGTTTCCAGATAGATGAAACTGCGGGCCGCGTCGATATCCGCACAGAGTTGCGGAAAATACTGCGCACCGTTTTGCAGCAGGGTGAGCCGGTTCCCGTCTACCTGATGAGCCTTAACGCCAGACTCGCGTAGCGATACAGCATCCCTCTCCCCAGCTGGCGGGGGAGAGTTGGGAGAGAGAGAAACGGGCAAGTCGGGCTCAATCATTGAAAAACCATTTATCATGCCCGTTATTCATTCAGACTCAACGTGGCTGATAACGCTGCGTGATCCGACAGGCGTTGCCAGTCTCCCCCCACGTGCACATCGCTCTGCAGCACTGAAAAGCCGCGCACGTAAATGCGGTCCAGGCGAAACATCGGCATTCTGGCGGGAAAGCTCTTCGCCACATCCCCGCCATGCAGATTGAACGCATCGTGCATGTTCAATTCGCTGGCGATGGACAGGCTCATCTTGTTGCGCCAGTCGTTGAAATCCCCGGCAATGATGACCGGCGCATCGGGCGGGATCTCATACTTCACGTATTCGATCAGCGCGCGGGTCTGAGCGCGGCGCCCCCTTGCGAACAGGCCGAAATGCGCACACAGACAATGTACCCGCAATCCGCTGACAAGTTCGACCTCGCAATGCAGCAGGCCGCGGCTCTCGAAGCGATGTGCGGATATATCGGTGTTGAGCGTCTGCACAATCGGATAACGGCTCAGAATCGCATTGCCGTGATGCCCCTCCGCATAGATGGAATTCTTGCCGTAGGCGGAATGAGGCCAGCGCCGGTCGGCGATGAATTCGTGCTGCGCGCCGTCGGGGTAATTTGCGAAATTCTGCGAGTGGAAGTTGTGCTCCCCCTGCACTTCCTGCAGAAACACGATATCGGCGTTGAGCTCATGCAAGCGCTCGCGCAGCTCGTGCAGCACCACCCGCTGATTGAAGGTGGAGAACCCCTTGTGAATATTGTAGGTGGCGACGGTGAGCATGGTTGTATTCTACCCATGAAAAGCCCGGCGCGGTGCAAGGCGACATTTCACCGCTTCAATAAGTCGCAAGCAGGTTTATTGCGAGAGGGATGGCAGGTATAACCAGTTCAGCGCATTGATGACCTGACACACGGCACGCGGACTGCGGTGATTGTCGCCACATGTCAGTGTCACCGCATCGGGAAGATCGAAGTCGTCGCGTTCGTACTGGCCTTGCGCTTCGTCGCCCATCAGATAGAGTCGCCCCGAGGATTTGAGCAAAGGAAGCAAACTGGCTATCCATTGCGGGGCATCAGCTTACGCACTTTAGTGCGTCAACCAGTCCTCGTGAGCATGTCGAATACGAATAACAAACACATCACCAGCTTCATCCACGTTGTACATGATGATATGTGAGCCAAATGGATACACTCTGACTGACGGAGCCAACTCATCGCGAACTCGTGCTACCTGCGGATATTCCGATAAAAAATCAAATATCGTTTCCAGATTGTTATGGTAACGTTCTGCTTGCGCCGGGCCGAACTGTTCTGCACCTGAAATGTAAATGCCGATTACATCCTCTTCGGCTTCGACACTCAACTGATATGCCATTATTTTGCACGGGCTGAAAACTGACTTTGGGCAATGGTTTTAAGTTCCGACATCGAGCGATTACCAATACCGCTGGCAATACCTTCGTCAATGCGCGCTTGCAATTGTGCAAGTTTGCTATCTTTTTGAGCATCATTCATCATCAGCACAACGCGTAAAGACTGGGATGCAAACTCACTATAGGCCGGAGGAATTTCGATAATCCCATTTTTCGAAATAGTTTCAAATTCAACTGCATGCATAATCCGTACTCCTGATTTTTGGCTATTGTATCACCGAAAAAATTAGCGTCGAAATAGCAAATTTCGTGTTCCAGCTTCGTTAATCCGTTAATCGAGTCGTCCCAAACCACCATAAATGCGGCCGCACATTTAAAAATATTGGAATGCCAGACTTGCCCACGGACCCCTGCCCACGTGACCGTAACTATTCAGACGACCAAAGAGAAGCCGAACAGACCAAATGCAAAGCGCGGGTTTACCACTGCGTCCAATTATTTCATGAGCTATGAATACGCATAACGTAGAGCTAACCGGGCACTGCGCTGCTTTATCGCGTAGCGTCCAGCGACTGAAAGGAGCGAGGTTGAGCGCCGGGTTAGGGCACTGCTCGATATTCATAAGGCTCTATATACGATTTGTCTCTCTGCGTGACTCACTGCGATTTCTCGTTGCGAGAGTTGGTCAAGAACTTCTGTTAGTTCGTTGAAGAGACCAAAATAGCTTGCAACGGATTTAGCCCATTTCAACGCTTCGCCTCGCGAGGAAGGCCCTTCATGCACAAGAATTTCATGCATCGCTCTGCCTTCTTTTCTCCATTTTAGATACGTTGCGTAGCCTTTTCTAAAGCGACCAATAGTCTTTAGGTGCTCATATTCAGACTTTTTCGTAAGGAAAGACTGCTGTTCGCAATAGCACTGTGCGATTCGACGGACGCATCCCAAGACTGCTTTGTGCGCTTCGCGAAGCACCTTGTTCGCCTCAATATAAGGTTTTTCACTTTCTTTCTGGATTAAGCGGCCATTGGAAAGCCGCCACACCTTTATGCACTCCGCGCATTGAACGCTGTACATCACTTTTGCCGAGGGAAATACATAATCGGTCGACACAATAGTCTTTTCTATCGTACCAGCTCCGCAGGGGCACTTATACGAAAACGAGTCGGTCTCAGTTCTGCTCATACGAAGGCCCCAACGTTAAGTAGACAGTATTATTCAAATATATGCAGGAGAGTGTTCTGTATATGCTGTCCTACGTTACAGTAACCGATTGATTTTAGTGTAAATGATTATTTTATATCATGCAAACCAAACGCCTCAAGCTTTTATGCGTGCCGGAATTGCAGGTAGTGTATCTGAAATTTTGTACATCACCTGATGTTCAGAAATTGTTCAGAAATTGGCACGAACCAGTCGTTCGCGAACAACGTTGAGGTTAGATCAAATAGCCAATTCCTTGATTAAATCAGGGTGCTTATCCAGCAGGCGGAACAAATTCAACACAGCGGCAACAGGTTTTGCCTGCCCGCGCTCGTAGCGGGAAAAAGCATTCTTTCCGCCGCCGGCCAGCCTGGCTGCTTCAAGCTGGGTGAGTTTCAGCTTCTTGCGGATGCGCGCCAACTCAGCCGCATCATCGGCATCCACCTTATTCCGAAAAGCCAGCCAAGCCGTTTCCTCTGCTTCGTCGTACTCAACAAACCCATCCGCACAGTGATCGCAGAACGCACCACTGGCTTCCGACAGATAACTGTGTCCTTTGTAATGCTGCGTCACCGTTTTGGTTCCAGCGTGTAACACCCCCTCTTTGCACAGCGGGCAAGGTTTTTCATTCCATTTATTTGTCATCTCACAACTCCTTGAACGAAACCACGAAATAATCACCGGCACGCTGGAATTTGATATACAGCATGATGCCGTTCCATTCGCTGCGATATACATCTTGCCAGTCACGGTGATCTGCATGTGTGGTCATGCTCTTGTAAAAATTATCACGGCTCAGCGCTTTCACTGCAGCCAATGCATCTGCCTGGGCCATACCGGCCTCACGAATTCCGACACGAGCTGAACCCGTTAAATTCATCGCCGGAACAGTCGTCATTTGCGCTTGAATATCTGCCAGCGAATAATGATTTTTTAACTTTTCCATGCGCGAATTATCCCCTTTAAGGTGAATTAGTCAATCCTTGTGTTGCCGGGCGGCTTGTTGATTATCATCGTAAAACCATAGGGAAAGCGGTTATCAACGAAAGTCACGAAACGATTAAAAAGACAGCAAAATTCGCGTTGTCACCCATCAGACGTATTGCTGAAAAAACACAAACTTTTGACCTATCAGATTTGTTATTTTTTCGTGATTTTCGTGTATTTGGTGGACAGTCTTTGGATTTATGAAAATTACGCGTTGCCGATGCCTCTTGTGGGCAGGTTGATCTGCTTCGCGAAATCCAGCATGCGTTTGATCGGCAGCACGGCGCGCGGAATGATGGCCGGATCGATGCTAATTTCATTCGCGCCGGTTTCCAGCACCTGCGCCAGATTGAACAGGTTGTTCATCGCCATCCACGGGCAATGACTGCAACTGGTGCAATTCGCCCCGACGCCTGCGGTGGGCGCTTCCAGGAACAGCTTGTCGGGGCAAAGCGTGCGCATCTTGTGCAGGATGCCGTTGTCGGTCGCGACGATGAACACCTTTGCTGCCGAGTTGCGCGCGGCATTGATCAGCTGCGTCGTCGAGCCGATCACATCGGCCAGCATGACCACCGCACGCGGCGACTCCGGATGCACCAGCACCTGCGCCCCCGGATGTTGCGCCTTGAGGGTGATGAGCTCCTGCGCCTTGTATTCGTCGTGCACCACGCAGGAACCTTGCCAGAGCAGCATGTCGGCGCCGGTCTGCTCCTGCACGTAACCGCCCAGATGGCGATCCGGCGCCCAGAGGATTTTCTTGCCCTGTTCATGCAGATGTTTGACTACGGGCAATGCGATCGAACTTGTCACCATCCAGTCGGCGCGCGCCTTCACCGCCGCACTGGTGTTCGCATATACCACCACCGTTCTGTCCGGGTGTGCATCGCAAAAGGCGGCGAATTCATCGGCAGGACAGCCCAGATCGAGTGAACATTCCGCCCCGGGATCGGGCATCAGCACTCGCTTTTCGGGATTTAAAATCTTGGCAGTCTCGCCCATGAAGCGCACACCCGCGACGACGATTGTCTTCGCCTTGTGCTGGTTGCCGAAGTTGGCCATATCCAGCGAATCGGAGACGATGCCGCCGGTCGCTTCCGCCAGATCCTGCAAATCCGGATGCACATAGTAATGCGCGACCAGCACCGCATCCTGTTCGATCAACAGGCGCTTGATGCGCGCGATCAATTCAGGTTTTTCCCGTTCCGAAGGTTCGGCCAGGACGCGCGCCCAGGCTGCAGCGACCGGCTGACCCGGGTGTTCGTAGGGAATGGAGATATCGCTCATGGCATTTTCCTGTGTCAATTTCAATATTGCCGCACGATTGCTGGGTGAGAAGACTTTGTCTGCCGCCTTATGCCACTGCAGCCATTGAAAATGCAGATGTTCGCGCGGAGAAATGTTGATTGCAACCCGTTCGGGCAACTGCAAGCCGAAAACATGCTCGATGTTTTGCGTCACCCCGTCGGCATAGCGATGCCGCCAGTGCGGATAGATTTCATAGCTGTTTTGCAGCTGCCAGTCGGTGAGTTCAAATCCAGCTGCATCGATGCCGGTCTCTTCAAACACTTCGCGTATCGCCGTATCGCGCAACGCCTCATCGCCTTCGCGACTGCCGGTAACCGACTGCCAGTAACCCGGATGATCGGCACGCTCCAGCAACAATACATCAAGCCCTGCGGTATAGATCACCACCAGTACCGAGACCGGCTGTTTAACGGATTTCATATTCATGTGGCACAGCGGTCGATGCAAAGCCCGCGCGGCGGGCACAGAGAATTTGCATCATGGGTCAGGCGAAGAAGATCCAGAACGGTTTGTTGCGCTGCCGCCAGTACACCACCGTGTCGTCGAATATATCCTGCGCGATTTCACGGTCGTTGGCAGACAGTCCGAAAGTCGGGCTGATATTGCGCAGCACCAGCACGTAGCCCGGAGCTGCATCCCATGACAAATCGCACAGCACATCGACCAGCGCATCCCAATTGGCGCCGAACTCATCGGGAAAGCGTGTCGCATTAGCCAGCGCTATCAGCAGATTCTTCTTACCCTTGATCCCCTTCAAATCCGCTTCGAAAAAAGCGTATCCCGCCTCATCGGCAGCATCGCACAGCTCTTCCACACTACAGTCCAGCTTATGGCAGCCCGCCGCCGCCAGATCGTTCAGTTGTGGTACTGCCATGGCTACTCCCGTATGCGTTTGAAAGTTTGATAATGATCAGCGCTGTAATAATACTCACCCGGCACACCGCTTATGATACGGCGGGTACCCCGATTGTGCACTCCCGGTGTTTTCACCGTATATTCATGGTAATAGCCGCGAGCCTGTTTTGGCAATACCCGCTCGAAGTTACCGAACACCACACCGTCGCGCGGATAGGCAAACGGCCCGCCCTGCTTGATAGCGCGTAACGTCTCATGCGCCTCAACCGGCAAATCTGCAAGTGAGACGGTGCCTTCACGCGAATCTTCCCGACCATGCCCGGCACGAGCGGCTGCCGAATCAGGCTGACACCCCTGCAGCAAGCTTGCCAGCAGAAATGCCGCGCAGATGAAACGCCAGCCTCTTAACATATTATTCCGATATTTCAGCCTGCACCTGCACCTGCTGACGCAGACGGATATGCAAATCGCGCAACTGTTTCTCATCCACCGCGGAAGGCGCATGCGTCAACAGACATTGTGCACGCTGCGTCTTGGGAAAGGCGATCACGTCGCGGATCGATTCGGCACCGGTCATCATCGTGACGATGCGATCCAGACCGAACGCCAACCCGCCGTGTGGCGGCGCGCCGTATTGCAGTGCATCGAGCAGGAAGCCGAACTTGAGCTGAGCTTCTTCGGCATCGATGTTGAGTGCGCGGAACACCAGGCTCTGCACTTCCTCCTTGTGGATACGCACCGAACCGCCGCCCAACTCCCAGCCGTTCAAAGCCAGATCGTAGGCCTTGGCAAGACAGCGCCCCGGATCGGTTTCGAGGAACTGGATATGCTCGTCCTTCGGCATCGTGAACGGATGGTGGCATGCCGACCAGCGTTTTGCTTCGTCGTCATATTCGAACATCGGAAAATCCACCACCCACAACGGCTCCCATGCAGCGCCGTTGGTGTAGCCTTTTTCGTGACCGATCTTGCTGCGCAGTGCGCCCAATGCGTCGTTGACCACCTTGGCCTTGTCCGCGCCGAAGAAGATGATGTCGCCATTTTGCGCACCGGTGCGTTCGATAACCGTTTTCAAAGCGGCTTCGTGGATATTCTTCACGATAGGCGATTGCAGCCCGGCGTCATTCAATTGCGTCACATCGTTGCCCTT
>JBAZCE010000090.1:1953-9326 GCA_041671105.1 Gallionella sp. | reverse complement strand
CAGAGCCAGGCGATAGGCGAGATGATCGCTACGGTCAACGATCTGGCCGAGCAATCCAACCTGCTCGCGGTGAATGCCGCGATTGAAGCTGCCAAGGCTGGTGAGCAGGGCAAGGGTTTTGCGGTGGTCGCGCAGGAGGTCAAGAGTCTGGCCGAACAATCTAGGCAGGCGACCGCCCAGGTGCGCACGATACTGGGCGATATTCAGCGAGCGACCAGCATGGCGGTGCTGTCCACCGAACAGGGCAGCAAGGCGGTACAAGCCGGGGTGAAACAGACTACGGAGACTGGCGAGTCTATCCGCCTGTTGTCCGACAGCATAGCCGAGGCGGCGCAGGCGGCGACCCAGATTGCGGCCTCCAGTCAGCAACAGATGGTGGGCATGGATCAGGTGGCGCTGGCGATGGAGAACATCAAACAGGCCAGCGTACAAAACGTGTCGGGCCCCAGACAGGCGGAAGTCGCCGCGCAGAGTCTGCATGAACTGGGACAGAAGCTGCAACAGCTGGCGGTGCAGTACAAGGTGTAGTGCGTGTCGATTGTAACAATTGAAGGATACATCATGACCATTGGCAAAAAATTGATTGGAGGATATGCAATCGTACTGGCTCTGCTGGTGTCGTTAATGAGCATCGCCTTCTACTCTCTGGAGCAGATCAAAGATACTTACGATCGTTATATCGACGTGAATGAGCGTCTGGTAGATGGTTCCAACGAATTGCGCTTCCAGCTTCGCAGTCAGGTGGGGCATTACCGGGGCATGCTTCTTTATACCGATCAAGACACACAGTTCTTAAGCGATTTACAAACTGATTATCGCCACTTCAACAAGAGCATTGAAGCGATGAGCCTGCTGGTAATTTCCGGCGATGCTCGAAATATGTTGCAAGAAGTCAAATACTTGCAGCAACAGAATGAACGTGCACAGCAACGCGTAATTGCGCTGGCGCAGCAAGGAAAACGGGGGGAGGCGCTGGCGCTGGGAATCAAGGAGGTGCGCCCGTTGACCACGACATTGCTCGAAAAGCTGGATCAGTTTCGCGAGCGTGAACTGAAGCTGGAGACCGAAGGGCGCGCCGATCTTGAGACGACGACGCACCGTTTCATGCTTGCCATGGCCATGGCGGCATTGCTTGCCATTGTTGCCGGGCTGGGCATCGGCATCTATCTTAGCCGCACGATCACTCGTCAACTTCGCGCAAGCATTGATCAACTCTCTACTTCCTCTGCCGAAATACTCGCCACCACGACGCAGGTGGCATCCGGAGCTGCCGAGACGGCGAGTGCGGTGAGCGAAACCACGGCGACGGTAGAAGAGGTGAAGCAGACGGCGCAGGTGTCGAGCCAGAAGGCGCGCCTGGTTTCCGAGAGTGCGCAGAAGGCATCACAAGTCTCCCGGGACGGACGCAAATCGGTGGAAGAGGCGGTCGCCGGTATGCAGCGCATACAGGAACAAATGGAATCCATCGCCGAGAGCATCGTGCGGCTCTCCGAGCAGAGCCAGGCGATAGGCGAGATCATCGCCACGGTCAACGATCTGGCCGAGCAATCCAACCTGCTCGCGGTGAATGCCGCGATTGAAGCTGCCAAGGCTGGTGAGCAGGGCAAGGGTTTTGCAGTGGTCGCGCAGGAGGTCAAGAGTCTGGCCGAACAATCCAGGCAGGCGACCGCCCAGGTGCGCACGATACTGGGCGATATTCAGCGAGCGACCAGCATGGCGGTGCTGTCCACCGAGCAGGGCAATAAGGCGGTGCAAGCCGGGATGAAACAGACTACGGAGACTGGCGAGTCTATCCGCCTGTTGTCCGACAGCATAGCCGAGGCGGCGCAGGCGGCGACCCAGATTGCGGCCTCCAGTCAGCAACAGATGGTGGGGATGGATCAGGTGGCGCTGGCGATGGAGAACATCAAACAGGCTAGCGTACAAAACGTGTCGGGCACCAGACAGGCGGAGGTCGCCGCGCAGAGTCTGCATGAATTGGGGCAGAAGCTGAGTGACATGATCGGGGGCAAGGCATCATGAAATCAACGGGCCGTAGGTCGGATTTCAATCCGACATGTCGGGCTGAAGCCCGACATGCAGTTTTTTCCCTGAGGGATTTTCCGGGATAAAAAACATCATGACCAACCAGAACGATGAATTTCTGCAAAGACTGCTCGTAACTTTTCGGGGCGAGGCAAACGAACATCTGCAAATGATGTCGGCGGGGTTGATTGAACTGGAAAATAATCCCGTAGCAGTTCGATATGCGGAAATCGTCGAAAATGTGTTTCGCGAGGCACACAGTCTTAAGGGCGCTGCGCGCGCAGTAAACCTCAAGGAGATCGCATCGCTTTGCCAGTCACTGGAGGGCGTGTTGGCGGCATTAAAGGGCGGACAACTTGCCATTTCTGCGCAGCTGTTCGACTTGATGCAGGAGGCGATTGATGACTTGAGCAAGCTTATCATTGCCGATATGGGGCGCATAGCAGATTCGGGAAAGGCGGCTATTGCGACACTGAGCAGACGGCTCGATGACGCCCTGCACGGCAAGTTCGTTCAGTCCGTGGCAAGCCAATTTTCAGCGTCCCGGCCTGTTCAATCTTCGCTGCCTGTTCAACAGACGCCAAGCTCGTCACCGTCCGGGGCGAACGCACCATTACCCATGCCACCGGCATACCCCGGTCTCGCATCCGAGACGGTCAGGGTCTCCACGCGCAAGCTCGATGCCGTGATGCGACAGGTCGAGGAGTTGCTAACACCGCAACTGGCATCGACACAGCGCGCCGGGGAGTTGCGCGAGGTCGCGGCTACTTTCGTAACCTGGAAAAAACAACGTGCTCGAATGCGGCCCGCGCTGCGGCAGATCGAGCGATACATCGAAGGCGGTGTCAGAAATAACGGGGTCGTCAGAGAACTCACAAAATTTCCGGCACAGGAACTCGCAAAGCTGCTGGAGCATCTGGAGACCGAGTCGCTGTTCATGAAAACACTGGAGGAGCGCTTGCTGCGCATGAGCAAGTTCGCCGCGCATGACAGGCGCACCCTGGCAGGCATGAGTGAGAGTCTGCTGCATGACGTGAAGGAAATGCACCTGTTGCCCTTTTCTTCGCTGCTGGAAACTTTCCCGCGTTTTACCCGTGAGCTTGCACGCGAGCAGGGCAAGCAGGTGGAGCTGGTAATTCGTGGCAGCGAAATTGAGCTCGACCGGCGTACCCTTGAAGAAATGAAAGATCCGCTGATGCATCTGCTGCGCAATTGCATCGATCACGGCATCGAGCCGCCGACGCTGAGACGGGATAAGGGCAAACCGGAACACGGCGCTATCACGATTGCCATTGCACAAAAAGACGGCGGAAAAATTGAAATTCTGGTTGCCGACGACGGCGCCGGTATCGATGTTGCCAAAGTCCGGGCGGCAGCCTGCAAGCTTGGCATAATTTCGGGCGACAGGGTTGAGCAGCTAAGCTCGCAGGAGGCACAGGAACTTGTCTTTCAGTCAGGAATTTCCACAAGCCCGATTATCACCGATATCTCGGGACGCGGCCTCGGGCTTGCCATCGTGCTGGAAAAGGTCGAGCGCCTGGGCGGCGTGATCTCGCTTGAGTCGCGACACGATAGCGGCGTACAGCATAGCGGAACCTCCTTTTTTATCACGCTGCCGCTGATGCTGGCTACTTTTCGCGGCGTTCTGGTTCGTGCCGGCGAATATCATTTTGTTATACCCGCACTCAGCGTCGAGCGGGTGGCCCGGGTGGCACAGCAAGACATACGTACGGTGGAAAATCGCGCAACGATTTCGCTGGGCGGTCAGGCCGTTGCGCTGGTTAGCCTCGGTGAAGTGCTGGAATTACCGCGCAAGAGTACGACTGTGACTGAGCAGGTGCAGGTGGTTGTTTTAGGTGCAGGCCACAAGCATGTTGCATTTCGGGTGGACGAGATCATCGGCGAGCAGGAAGTGTTGGTGAAGACGCTGGGGCCGCAACTGGCACGCGTGCGCAATATCGCCGGCGCAAGCGTGCTGGGAACAGGGAAAGTGGTCGCTGTGCTCAATGTTCCCGATCTGCTGAAGTCGGCGGCGAAGCAGTCGGCACCGCCGATCGTTGCCGCTGAAACGCAAGGGACAGCGAAAAAACTGTCCATCCTGGTGGTGGAGGACTCGATTACATCGAGGGCGCTGCTGAAGAATATTCTGGAGTCGGCAGGTTATCTGGTTACGACCGCAGTGGATGGGGTGGATGCGTACACCACCCTGAAGACCGGCACATTCGATTTGATCGTTTCCGATGTGGAAATGCCGCGGATGGATGGTTTCGACCTTACCGCAAAGGTACGCGCGGATAAACGGCTGGCCGAACTGCCCGTGGTGCTGGTGACGGCGCTGGAATCAAGTGTACACCGCGAACGCGGCATCGATGTCGGCGCCAACGCGTATATCGTAAAGAGCAGTTTTGATCAGAGCAATTTGCTGGAAGTTATCCGGCGCTTAATCTAACAGGTGACAAAGGAAAACATGATTAAAGTACTGGTAGCCGAAGACTCTCCTGTGGTGCGCGAGTTTCTGGTTCACATACTCAGTTCGGATCCGGAGATTCAGGTGGTCGGCACGGCGTGCGACGGCGAACAAGCCATCGCTGCGGTGAAGCACTACCGGCCCGATGTGATCACGATGGATATTCACATGCCAAAAATGGATGGGCTCGAAGCGACGCGCCTGATTATGGAAACCGATCCGACCCCTATTGTGATTGTGAGCGGAAGCTCTGATCCGCATGAGACTGCAACGACATTCAAGGCCGTTGATGCCGGCGCATTGGCTGTGCTGGGGCGACCCGCCGGCTTAGGTCACCCGGATCATGCCGCCAACGCCCGTGAGTTGGTACAGACCGTGAAACTGATGGCTGAAGTTAAGGTGGTACGGCGCTGGCCGAAGACGCGGCGCGGTTCAGCCTTGACCCCGGCTGCGAAGACCGTGGCGGCTGAATCGTCAAGAATCAAAGTGATCGCCCTGGGCGCTTCGACCGGCGGGCCGCCCGTGCTGCAAACCATCCTGGCAGGGTTGCCCGGGGATTTACCTGTGCCGGTCTTGATCGTTCAACATATGGCGACGGGGTTTATTGCGGCGTTCGTCGAATGGCTGGCGAATTCATCCAGCTTGCCTGTGCATGTTGCCACGCAAGGCGAATACATTTTGCCCGGCCATGTTTATGTTGCGCCCGATGAATACCAGATGAAGCTGGAGTACGGCGGAAAAATCGTGCTCACCGGAGATAAACCGGAAAACGGGCTGCGCCCCTCGGTTTCCTATTTATTCCGCTCGCTGGCCGAAGTGTACGGCGGCGATGTCGTCGCCGGTCTGCTCACCGGCATGGGACGAGACGGCGCAGAAGAACTGCTGCTGCTGAAAGAAAAAGGGGCGGTCACGCTTGCCCAGGACAAGGATTCCTCCGTGGTGCACGGCATGCCGGGCGAGGCGATAAAACTCGATGCGGCAATGTATATCCTGGCGCCGGACAAGATCGCCGCAGTTCTGGCGGATTTGGCGAACACTAAAAAAAGCGGGTAAAAATATGAACCAGAACCTGACACAAAATAGCGAGGAGGTTCCCGTAAGTTTTGCAGAATTACAGGTGGCGGGCGGCGCAGCCCGGCAGGAATCCCTGCTGTTTGTCGATGACGACAGCAGTATTCTTGCCGCGTTGAAAAGGCTGTTTCGCCCGCTGGGCTATCGCATTTTAACCGCCGGGAGCGGGGCTGCCGGCCTGGAAATCATGGAGAAGGAAGTCGTGGATCTGGTGGTTTCCGACATGCGCATGCCGGATATGAACGGTGCGCAATTCCTGGAGCAAGTCTGCGCAAAATGGCCGGATACGATTCGCATCCTGCTGACCGGCTATGCCGAAATCAGTTCCACTATAGATATCATCAACAAGGGGAAGATTTATCGCTATATTTCCAAACCCTGGGAAGACGATGATATCGTCTCCAGCGTGAAACAGGCATTGGGACAGCGCCAGATCGAGAAAAACAAGCGCAAGAATGGCAATACAGAGATTCTCATCGCCGAGGACAGCCGCACTCAGGCTGAATTACTCGCCTTCATGCTTAAACAGAACGGTTATAAGGTAACCATCGCTGCCAACGGAAAACTGGCTTTACAGGCGGTGCAGGCGCAAAAGCCGGCGCTACTCATCAGTGATATTGTGATGCCCGAGATGGATGGCTACGCACTTTGCAAGGCCATCAAGTCCGACGAAAAACTCAAAGACATTCCGGTCATCCTGGTGACCACGCTGTCCAATCCTGAGGACGTGATTCGCGGGCTGGAGTGCGGCGCAGACAATTTTATCCGAAAACCCTATGACGAGCGTTACCTGCTGTCGCGCATCGACTACCTGCTGATGAACCTGGAGTTTCGCAAGAACCAGAAGATGCAGATGGGCGTGGAAATTGAGCTTAGCGGCCACAAATACTTCATCAATTCGGAGCGGCAGCAGATCCTGGATCTGCTGATTTCGACTTATGAACAGGCGGTTCATATCAACGCTGAACTCAAGCTGCGCGAGATGGAATTGGAACACTCCAACCAGGTGTTGAACGGGCTGTACAACCTTGCTGCAGGTCTCAATCATGCAATTACTGAACACCAGGTGGCTGAGGCTGCGCTGGAATGGGCTGTGGAGTTGCCGGAAATTCAGGCCGGCTGGATCAGCCTGTGGGATGAAAAGTCCGGTTTTCGACTCGTCGCCGCGCGCAATCTGCCAGTGTCCTTGCAGCGCGAAGGTGCAATGGAGGGTTTGTGCAATTGTCAGCGGCGCTTTTTCGCGGGAGAGCTGGATCGCGTGACCAATATCCTGGAGTGCGAG
This sequence comes from Gallionella sp., assembly GCA_041671105.1. Classification (GTDB taxonomy): domain Bacteria; phylum Pseudomonadota; class Gammaproteobacteria; order Burkholderiales; family Gallionellaceae; genus Gallionella. The sequence continues at coordinate 2,481 of JBAZCE010000090.1, read as the reverse complement.
CGGCTAAAGGGCGTGCCGGGCGATACCCACGATGTGCGCCACCACGCCAGTGTGCCGTTGTGGGCCGGTGAACGCCCCGTGGGAATCATGAATCTGGTCGGAACGGGGCGGGGGCAATTCGACGAAGCGGCGTTGCGGGTGCTGTACGGCATCGGCAATCAAGTCGCTGTGGCGCTTGAGCGCGCCAGACTGTATGAGCATCTTGAGCAATTGGTCGATGAGCGGACGGCGGAGTTGCGCAACAGCGAGGGCAAGCTTAATCGCGCCCAGGCAGTCGCACAAATCGGTAGCTGGAATCTTGATATTGCAAGCAATCGGCTAGAGTGGTCGGCAGAAGCCCATCGTATCTTCGGCATCCCCGGGAAAGAAGCGACTGATCTGGACACTTTTGTGTCTACCCTCCATCCCGATGACAGAGAAAGGGTGCTCAAATCCTGGGGAGATGCGGTTGCAGGGGCTCCCTACGATATCGAACATCGCATTGTGGCAGGTGGCGAAACTCGCTGGGTAAGGGAACGCGCCATCATC
>JBAZCE010000090.1:0-1943 GCA_041671105.1 Gallionella sp. | reverse complement strand
TGTGGCGCTTTATGGAATTGGCACGACACAGGACATCACCGAACGCAAGCAGGCGGAAACCAGGCTGCGCGTATCGGAAGAAAAATTTCGTGTCATCTTTGAGGGAACACTCGACGGCGTGTTGCTGGCAGATGCAAAGAGCCGACGGATCGCCACAGGCAATCCGGCCATCTGCCGCATGCTGGGATATAGCCCTGAAGAGCTCACCAGGCTCGGCGTTGCGGATATTCACCCGCAGCAGGATTTGCCGCATGTTATCGAACAGTTTGAAGGGCAGTTGCGCGGAGAGATTCAACTCGCCGCAGATTTACCGGTCAAGCGTAAAGACGGCTCGGTGTTTTACGCCGATATCAAGTCTTCCTCAGTGAATTTCGGCGATAAGACTTATCTCGTAGGCGTGTTTCGCGACATTACCCAGCGTAAGGAAAACGAAGCCAAGATAAAGCGGCTTAACCGGATTTACTGTGTGCTCAGTAATATCAACACCACGATCGTGCGCGTCCGCGAGCAGGGGGAGTTGTTCAGGGAAGCCTGTCGTATTGCGGTGGAGCATGGCGGTTTTGTTTTTGCATGGATAGGCAAGTTTGATGCGGATACCCGGCAGGTGACGCCGCTCGCGCAGGCCGGTCGCGATGACGGCTATCTGGCGCAGATCAATTTGACCGCATATGAAGGTATTCCGGGAAGCTGCGCATTAACCACACTGGCGCTGACCGGGGTAGCGCCGGTGGTCTGTAACGACATCGCCAGCGACGAACGCATGGCAGCCTGGCGCGATCCTGCATTGAGCCGTGGCTATCGTTCCGTGTCCGTGTTTCCGCTGGTGGTAGAGGGGCTGCCGGTTGGCGTGTTTGCGCTTTATGCCGCCGAACCCGATGCGTTCGATGACGAAGAGATGAAGCTGCTGATCGAGATGTCCGAAGACATCAGTTACGCGCTGGTCAATTTTCGTCTTGATGCACGGCGAAAACAAGCGGAGGACGAATTGCGCAAACTTTCGCTGGCTGTGGAGCAAAGCCCCAGCTCGATTGTGATCACCGACCTCGATGCAAACATCGAATATGTCAACGAGGGCTTCATCAGGGCAACCGGCTATCGCCGTGATGAGCTGATCGGGCAGAACCCCGGTATCCTGCATTCGGGCAAAAACTCCCGGGAAACCTATGATGATATGTGGGCCGCTCTTACGAGCGGCAAAATCTGGAAAGGAGAATTCATCAACCGGCGCAAGGACGGCAGCGAATATATCGAATCCATTTTCGTCTCTCCGGTGCGCGATACCGAAGGTCGCATAACGCACTATCTGGGCATCAAGGAGGATATCACCGAACGAAAATTGGCCGAGGCGGCGTTAAGTAAACTCAATGAAGAGCTGGAAAGCAAAGTTGTGTCGCGCACCGCCGATCTTGAGCATGCCCGGTTTGAAGCCGAACAGGCCAACCAGGCTAAGTCATCCTTCCTGGCTGCCATGAGCCACGAGATACGCACGCCGATGAACGGCGTGATTGGCATGCTCGACGTGTTGCAGCAGAGCAGCCTCAAGACTGCCCAGATAGATATGGTCAATATCATTCACGACTCGGCGTTTTCCCTGCTGAGCATCATCGATGAAATTCTCGATTTCTCCAAGATTGAGGCCGGGAAACTCCAGATGGAGAGCGTGCCTGTGAATATCGCCGACGTGGTGAATGGCACATGCGAAACCATGGGGCGCATGGCCCTGAAGAAGGAGGTGGAACTGACGCTGTTCGTTGATCCTGCCATTCACGTCGCTGTCATGGGTGACCCGGGACGGTTGCGCCAGATACTGGTCAACCTGACCAGCAACGCGATCAAGTTTTCCAGCGGACAGAATCGGCAGGGCAAGGTGTCGGTGCGCGTCTTGCTGGTTGAAGATGATCAGTCTGAAAACACGCCGGAGCAGGCCTGGCTTGAGCCTGGTC
>JBAZCE010000089.1:1916-9410 GCA_041671105.1 Gallionella sp. | reverse complement strand
CTGGAAAAGTTGCGCGTATCCCTTAATGCCATCGCGCCCGATGTCGTCATCGCCGACGCGCGGCATTGTTACTTCAGCGCGCAGCGTGGCGCCGTACTGGACGAGACGCAAGCCGGTCTGCTGGATCGCGTACTGGGCCTGGTCAATACGCCTGCAGAACCTGCGGGTGAACGCGTGCTGGTCGTGCCGCGTCTGGGGACAATTTCTCCCTGGTCTACCAAGGCGACCGATATTGCGCAGCATTGCGGCGTAACCTGTGTCGAGCGCATCGAGCGCGGCGTGATTTATTATTTTGATCGTTTGAGCGATGCACAGCGTGCGGCGGTGTTGCCTTTGTTGCACGACCGCATGACCGAGTCTGTGCTGGCTATCCCTTCGACCGGGCTCAGGACAGGCCTGGACGATGCAGCGGCCAAAATCTTCCGTCACGGCTCTCCTCAACCGCTGGCGACGGTGGATATATTGCAAGGCGGCTGCGATGCACTGAATGCTGCCAACCGCGAGATGGGGCTGGCGTTGTCGATCGATGAGATCGAATATCTGGTCGAGAACTTCAAAAAGCTAGAGCGCAATCCGACCGATGTCGAGCTGATGATGTTCGCGCAGGCCAATTCCGAGCATTGCCGCCACAAGATTTTCAACGCCGACTGGGTGATCGACGGCGAGGTGCAGGACATGTCGCTGTTCGGCATGATACGCAACACGCACAAGGTCAGCCCCGAGGGCACCGTGGTTGCGTATTCGGACAACTCTTCGGTGATCGAAGGCGCATCCGTCGAGCGTTTCTATCCTCGCGCCGGTGGTGCGTATGAGTTTTCCGAGGAGATGACGCACACGCTGATGAAGGTGGAGACGCATAACCATCCGACCGCAATCGCGCCTTTTGCGGGTGCTGCGACGGGTTCGGGCGGCGAGATCCGCGACGAGGGTGCGACCGGTATCGGTTCGCGTCCCAAGGCGGGGCTCACCGGATTCTCGGTATCCAACCTGAATATTCCGGGGTTCGAGCAGCCGTGGGAGAAGTATGAACAAGGGAAGGGAACGTCTTATGGCAAACCTGCGCGCATCGTCACCGCGTTGCAGATCATGCTGGACGGTCCGCTGGGCGGCGCTGCTTTTAACAATGAATTCGGCCGTCCGAATCTGACCGGCTATTTCCGCACCTTCGAAGAAAACGTCGCAGGCGAGATGCGCGGCTATCACAAGCCCATCATGCTGGCAGGCGGTTTGGGCAGCATTTCCGCGATCCACACGCACAAACACGATTTGCCCGTAGGCGCCCTGGTGGTGCATCTGGGCGGCCCCGGCATGCTGATAGGGCTGGGCGGCGGTGCCGCGTCCAGCATGGATACCGGCAGCAATGCCGAGAATCTGGACTTCGATTCGGTACAGCGCGGCAACCCCGAGATGCAGCGCCGTGCGCAGGAAGTGATCGACCGCTGCTGGCAGCTGGGCGAGAACAACCCGATTCTGTCCATCCACGACGTCGGCGCGGGCGGTATGTCCAACGCGCTGCCGGAACTGGTGCACGGCGGCGGTCGCGGTGCGGCTTTCGAACTGCGTAAGATTCCGCTGGATGAAACCGGCATGTCGCCCAGACAAATCTGGTGCAACGAGTCTCAGGAACGCTATGTACTGGCCATCGCCCCCGAACGCCTTGCTGAGTTTAAAGCCTTCTGCGAACGCGAACGCTGTCCGTTTGCGGTGGTGGGTGTGGCGGTCGAGGACGATCAGATCATCGTGCACGACACCGAATTCGACAACGATCCGGTGAACATGCCGCTGTCGGTATTGCTCGGCAAACCGCCCAAAATGACGCGCAACGTGGTGCGCGAAACGCCTCAATTGACGGCTTTCGACACAAGCAAGCTCGATTTGAAGGAATCCATAGCGCGCGTGTTGCGTCTGCCATCAGTTGCGAACAAGACGTTTTTGATCAGCATCGGCGATCGCACCGTGGGCGGCATGACCGCTCGCGACCAGATGGTCGGCCCCTGGCAGGTGCCGGTAGCTGATGTGGCCGTCACGCTGATGGGCTTTAACACCCATCTGGGCGAAGCCTATGCGCTGGGCGAACGCACGCCGTTGGCGCTGGTGAATGCCGCAGCGTCCGGACGCATGGCCGTGGGCGAGGCGCTCACCAACATCGCCGCTTCAAGCATCGCAAAAATCGGCGACATCAAGCTGTCGGCGAACTGGATGGCGGCAGCAGGTCATCACGGCGAAGACGCCGCGCTGTTCGATACCGTCAAGGCGGTCGGAATGGAGTTGTGCCCCGAACTGGGTATCGGCATCCCGGTCGGCAAGGATTCGATGAGCATGAAAACAACCTGGCTCGAAACCCCCTCGCCCTTAGAGGGAGAGGGCAGGGGAGAGGGTGGTAAACGCAAAGAGGTCACATCGCCCTTGTCGCTGATCGTGACGGCCTTTTCGCCCTGTGCGGATACGCGCGATACGCTCACCCCGCTGTTGTCGATTGATGCTGACACGACGCTGTTGCTGATCGACCTGGGATGCGGCAAGAACCGTATGGGTGGCTCGGCGCTGGCGCAGGTTTACAAACAGGTAGGCGATGCCGCGCCGGATGTGGATTCCGCCGCTGCGCTGAAAGCATTTTTTGAGTGCATTCAAGCGCTTAATCTGGATGGAAAGCTGCTCGCCTATCACGACAGGTCGGACGGCGGTGCATTCGTCAGCCTGTGCGAAATGTCCTTCGCCTCGCATATCGGCCTGGATATTCAGCTTGAAGGTCTGGCAGGCGATGCGCTGAGTGCCTTGTTCAACGAGGAACTGGGTGCAATCGTTCAGGTGAAGAACTGCGACGTTGATGCCGTGATGCAACAGCTGCGCAAAGCGGGTCTTGCCGTGCAGGCGATCGCCGCGCCGAATCAGAGCGGACAGATCGGGATTATGCGCGGCACGGAGATGCTGTTTTCCGACAGCCGTGTGAATCTGCATCGCATCTGGTCGGAGACGACTTACCAGATGCAGAAGCTGCGCGACAATCCCGACTGCGCGGAAGCCGAGTTTGCCGGCCTGCTGGATGCTGCCGATCCCGGTCTGCATGTAAAGCTGACTTACGATTTGAACGCAGCGTTCCTTCCCCCTTGCAGGGGGAAGGACAGGATGGAGGTAGAAGTTGTGAGTGCAAGCCCGGTTTCTACCCTCACCTCAACCCTCCCCCTGCAAGGGGGAGGGAGCATGCTTTCGCGTCCGAAGATCGCGATTCTGCGTGAGCAGGGCGTGAACGGGCAGGTGGAAATGGCAGCCGCATTCGACCGCGCAGGCTTCGCGGCGGTAGACGTGCACATGAGCGATGTGATTTCCGGTCGCGTTAATTTGAGCGAATTCAAGGGCGTTGCGGCCTGCGGCGGGTTCTCCTACGGCGATGTGCTGGGTGCGGGTGAGGGCTGGGCGAAATCCATCCTGTTAAACGGACGCGCCCGCGACGAATTTGAATCCTTCTTCAACCGCAATGACACCTTCGCCCTGGGGGTGTGCAACGGCTGCCAGATGATGAGCAATCTGCACGAAATCATCCCGGGCGCGCAAAACTGGGCGCACTTCTCGCGCAATCAGTCCGAGCAGTTCGAGGCGCGCTTCGTGATGGTCGAGGTGCAGGCTTCGCCGTCGATACTTTTCGACGGCATGGCGGGCAGTCGCATGCCTATCGTGGTCGCCCACGGCGAAGGGTATGCGGATTTCGGCAGCGCGCAAAAACTTCAGGCGGCCCAGCCGCTGGTGTCGTTGCGCTACGTGGATAATCGCGGTGCCGCCACTGAAACCTATCCGCTCAATCCGAACGGTTCGCCGCAGGGGATCACCGGGCTGACCACGCCGGACGGGCGCTTCAGTATCATGATGCCGCATCCTGAACGCGTGTTCCGTGCGGTGCAGAACTCCTGGTATCCGTCGGACTGGCAGGAAAACGGCGCATGGCTGAAGATGTTCCAGAACGCACGTAAATGGGTGGGGTAATTTTTGCCGGAGAGCAGCCTCCCTTTGCGCGGTGCTACAAGACGTGAGGTATAGATGAGAATCACTCAGCGACAACGGACGGCCATCGTCGATGCAACCCGCGAGATATTCGGCGATCAATCCAGCGTCAGGCTATTTGGTTCGCGTGCGGATGACAGTGCTTTGGGCGGTGATATCGATTTGCATGTGCAGATTCGCGGGACAGACGCTCAGCGTCAGGAAAAGTCACGCAAGTTGTCGGCCAGAATATGCGCCAAACTGGGTGATGTTTTTCCAATCGATGTGGTCGTCAAGGACGATGCGACAGCGGATGAGTTGATCCACCAGGAAGGAATGAAAGGCATTCTGTTATGAATACCGGAGAACGGCTTGAGTTGTCGCTACGGCATTGCGAGAAAATTCGTCAGGAATTGCTTTTCTCATACGGCTGGATATCGGCAGAATTGATCGACGAACAATGGGTGCGTAATCTCGAATTGGACGAGATGAAGAAAGAACGTGTAAGCGCCTTTTGCGCGCGTTTCGGTAAATTTCAGGATTACCTCGCCGACAATGTGCTTAGATTATGGCTTGAAGCGGTCGGTGAACATGTCGGTACCGCACTGGAGAATTTTTCAGTCGCCGAGCGTGCGGGTATACTCGGGATTCCATCCGAGCAAATGGTCGAAATCCGCAGTATCAGAAATCGCCTGACGCATGAGTACCTTGAAGATACCGGCGCCTTTTGTGTCGATCTGAGTGCGGTGATACGCATTACGCCCATGCTGCTGGCAACGCTGGAAAAATTGGTGAGCCATTACCACTCCCTCAAACATAAGGTTTGATGTGTTGTGATTTTGCAGCGGCGGGTTCATCGCCCGCCTTGTCCGAATCCCTAACTTGACGACGCCTGAGACAGTGCGGCGTGGTAGGTAAAAGACTCGCCGATGTGGCGGCGCAGGTGTTCGCCTGCGATCGGTTTGGTGATGGCCTTGTGCGTGACGCCGGAGTTGGCGGCATGGTTCAGCCGGTTCATTTCGTCGTGTATATCCGATAACAGGATACGCACGGTGTGCGGGTAGATTTCCTCCGCCTTGTGCAGAACCTCCAGCATATCCGGGCCGGACGGGTGTTGCACGGCGAGTATCACCTGCACGTGATTGAGCGCCAGTTGCGACAGCCCGAAATGCGCATTGCCGGCGGTGAGGATGGTGCAGTCTTCGCCTTGCAGCGCATGCTCTATCTCTCTGATACTTGCCGGGTCGTCATCCACGATCAGCAGGGTGCGGACAGCGCTGCTTTTAGGCACGGCGCCGGGCAGCGATTTGCCGCTGCGCATCATCGCGGCGATGTCGTGCGGGGTGAGCGGTTTGCTGAAATGAAAACCCTGAATCTCATCGCTGTTTTTTTCGAGCAGATAGGCTAATTGAGCCTCGGTTTCCACCCCTTCGGCAACCACGCGCAAATTCATCCGGTGGGCAAGACCGATGATGGCCGAGGCAATTTCGGCCGCATTCGGTTCCGTCGTGACGTCCTGCACGAAAGACTGGTCTATCTTCAGCGTGTCGATCGGGAAGCGGCTCAGGTAGCTGAAGCTGGAATAGCCGGTGCCGAAATCGTCGAGCGAGATTTTTACGCCGATCTGTTTGAGTTTCAGCATGGTCGCCACGGCATGATCGGGTTCCACCATCAACATGCTTTCGGTCAGTTCAAGTTCCAGATGACGCGCTTCAATTTTGTGTTTCCTCAAGGCATGTTCCACCAGCTTGTCGAGGTTGCCGCTGCGGAACTGGCGTGCCGAGACATTGATCGAGACGTTCACGTTGGACAAGCCTTCATCCAGCCAATTGCGAATTTGCCAGCAGGCCTGCTCGATCACCCAGGTGCCGATGGTCAGGATCAGGCCTGATTTTTCCGCCAGCGGGATGAATACATCCGGCGCTATCCATTCGTCACCGCCCCGTTGCCAGCGGATCAATGCTTCCAGACCGCAGATTTTCCCGCTCTGCAAATCGACTTTAGGCTGATAGTGCAGCACCAGTTCATTTTGCGACAGGGCGCGGCGCAAATCATTCTCCATCGCCAGTTGGGCGCAGGCACCGGCATTCAGCTCGCGGGTGTAGAAAGAAAACTGATTGCGGCCGTTTTTCTTGGCCAGGTACATCGCGGCATCGGCGTTCTTCATCAACTCCAGTACGCTATCGCCGTCCTGCGGGTACAGGCTGATGCCGATGCTGCCGCCGATGAATACCTCATGATTTTCAGAGAGCTGAAAAGGTTCGCTCAGCGCATCGATAAAATCGCGCGCGATCACGGCCGCATCCTGCGTATCGTTCAGCGGATTGGCCAGCAGGATGAATTCGTCGCCGCCCAGACGGCCCAGCGTGTCGCCTTCGCGCACGCGTCGTCCCAGACGTTCGGAAACCGCGCACAGCAGCTCATCGCCGACCAGATGGCCGAAGCTGTCGTTCACCGCCTTGAAACGATCCAGATCGATGAACAGCACCGCAATCTGGTGCGACTGGCGCTGCGCCTGTTCGAGTTCATGTTCCAGTCTGGATTCCGCCAGCGAGCGATTGGGCAGCTTCGTCAGCGGGTCGTGATGTGCCATGAACTCGAACTTTGCCTGATTTTCCTTGAGCTGGGTGATGTCGGAGAACACGCCGACATAGCGCACAGGCTTGTGCTCCTCGTCGTAGATGGTGTTGATGGTAAGCAGTTGCGGATAACACTCGCCGTTCTTGCGACGGTTCCAGACCTCGCCCTGCCAGTAGCCTTCCTTGAGCACCTGCGCCCACATCGCGGTATAGAAAGTCTTATCGGCACGTCCGGCACTGATGATGTTGGGGTTCTTGCCGAGGACTTCCGCCAGGCTGTAGCCGGTGATGGTCGTATAAGCCTGATTGACGACGAGTATGCTGGGCGTGGTATCGGTAATCACCACGCCGTCGTGCGTGTTCTCCATCACGGCAGCCGCCTCGCGCAGTCGCTCTTCGGTTTGCCGGCGTTCGCTGATATCCTGTTTGATCGCGATGAAATGGGTGATGTCGCCTTTTTCCGAACGCACCGGCGTGATGGTCATCTCCTGATTGAACAGCGTGCCGTCCTTGTGCTTGTTGATCACCTCGCCGTGCCATACTTTTCCGCTCAGTATGGTATCCCACAGCACCTTGTAGAATGCCTGATTTTGCAGTCCGGATTTGACAAGATCCTTTGGATACTTGCCTATGGCTTCATCCAGCGCATAACCGGTCAGTTTGGAGTAGGCAGGGTTGGCCCATTCGATCAGCGAGTTGCTGTCGGTGATGATGATCGCGTTGGCGGATGCATCGAGGGCTGCTGCATGCAACTTGAACAGCGTGCTTTGCTGGCCGAGCTGGAATAACTCGCTGCGCTGCTGCTGTATGGTTTCATGCAGATAGTTGACGTAACTGCCCTGCAGGGTTTTAACCAGGTCATGGCGCGTGACGATGCCCAGCAGCTTGCCCTGTTCGGCAATCACCAGATGCCGGATGCTGTAGATCGGAAGAGCGTCGT
>JBAZCE010000089.1:0-1906 GCA_041671105.1 Gallionella sp. | reverse complement strand
GCTGTGATCAGCGGCGACTGCAGGACGCTGCCGACCGTGACGCCGGCAGGATCGGCGATGGTCGTCGACAGTCTGACGGCATCCCGTTCGGTGAGAATGCCGGTCGGAGCTGATTTTCGCATGACTACGACGCAACTGTAGTGATTGTGGTGCATGGCGGCGATTGCATCGCTCAGCGTGTCGTCGATGCCGACGGTCGCAATTTTGGCAGACATCACCCGGGCGACGGTCTTGAACTCGGACAAATCGCCGACATCGAGGTGCGGCAGAAAATCGCCTTCGGTGATTATGCCGAGCACGCGATTGTCGGCATCGATCACGACAAGATGGCGAAAACCCTGCTCCAGCAGTATCCGGTAGGCGGCGCGGAAATCGACATCCGAAGCTGCGCACAGCGGCGGTTTGCTCATGACTTCTTCTATTTTGATCTTCCCGGTATCGCGGCCTTCGGCCAGCAGACTCACCGCATCTCGTTCGGTGAAGATCCCGAGCGGGTGACGCTCTTCGTCAGTGGCGACAACACAACTGATGCGCAACGAGGCCATCATCGCCAGCACGTCGCTGATAATTGCATCGGGGGCTACCGTCACGATGGATGAGGTCAGAAGTTCAATCAGCGTGGTATTTTTCATGATATCGATAGGCTGGAGTGTTGCGTTAGTGTTACAGAGCTTGAACAGGCGGTTGTTGACCTAAATCAAGTCGGCGAATTTAAATATAGGGTGAGCGGTATTTTAAAGACGTCATCCGGCAGCTTTGGTTTTGAGTCGAACCATCGCACCAGACGATGTGCGCTAGCGCAATTCTTCCAGCAGGTCGGGATACTTCTCCAGCAGTCTGAGCAGTTTCACCAGTGCAACCGGCGGCTTGGTCTTGCCGTTCTCGTACCGGGAAAAAGCGTTGATGCCGCCGCCAAACAGTGCTGCCGCTTCCTGCTGGGTCAGCCGCAATTTTTCGCGCGCGGCGGTAATTTCCTCCGCTGAAAACAGCTCCGAATTCACTTTCTTGTTGAAGGCCGTCATGTCGCGGCTGATGCGGCTCGCTTCCGTTTCATCGAGCAACGCTTCGCCGCACGCAGGACACCATTCGCCGGTCACATCGGAGAGAACCATCTTCTCTCCCTTGTAGGTATAAGGCATGTCGCGGCACACTTTTACCAGCGTCGGTTTCTCGCAATTCGGGCAGTTCATGTTCATCTCTCCTCGGAAGGAAGCATCGTCATCGTTCAAATTTTTCTGCAGTGCGCGGCTCCCGGAAGTGCCTTGATCGCCCCTGTTATCCAATTGGAATCAATGAGCTGGAGGTGTTTATTAACCAACTAGGTGTGAATATTAACCAAGTTGGTTGATATTTGGCAATATTTTTTTATACGAGTGCGTTGCAAGGCGGTTTTGCAGAGGCCGGGCTATGGGCAAAACATCCGGATTTACCCTGATGTTCCATCGTTGATTCAGGGGTGCGCGGTTCGAGCATCGACAAAATCGGGGTGACGTGCCGGGGAGGTTTGTATAGCGCACTGTGCAATGAAACAGGTGGCGTCGGCTCCGATTAAACGATGTTTGGCCGGGATATTTGCAACATTACGGGGATTTATGTTGACCCGAGCTAAGCGAAAACATACACTGTACCGCACGTTTTTAAGGACGGAATTATGAACGTTATACATGCAGGAATTAGCATTGGCGTCACCGAATTGCGCGACTCGCCGACGCGTATCCTCAAGCTTGCTGAAGATGAAAATCAGGCAGTCGCCATTCTGAATCACAACAAACCTGCGGGGTACATTGTCTCGCCCAGGATGATGGAGGCGATGCTGGATTCCATCGCCGACCGCATCGCCGAGAATCGTGCAAAGGATCGCATCAGTTCTCTGAGCAAAGCACGCCGGGTCAAACTGGATGAGTTA
>JBAZCE010000088.1:0-9426 GCA_041671105.1 Gallionella sp. | reverse complement strand
CCTGAATATTGCATGAATAGGGCGAATAGCACAGTAACCATTTGATACAATTGGAGTTATCTAGAAACCGATTCGTAAAAAATGCCTACTTGTACTCGCCCTGTTGCCGATTTTACCCCAGAACAACTCCGCTTTCCTTCCATTCCTGGTTTCACAGTTCGCGCCGACTTTAAAGGCGGGGAGTTATCTTCTGACTTGGGTGCCGTGGTGTTGGGTGCAGTCGACCGCCGCATTGGTCTGCTCAATCGCCTGACTGCTGCCATTACCGATTCCCGTGACGCTCGCTACATCACGCACCCCCTGCGCGATTTGCTGACACAGCGCATTTTTCAGATCGCTTCGGGTTATGAAGATGGTAATGATGCCAATACTTTACGCGGCGACCCGATGTTCAAGCTGGCGGCTGAGCGTGCGCCACTGGATACCGATAATCTGCTGGCCTGTGGTGCCACTCACTCCCGCTTGGAAGGGTCGCTGCGCCGTATCGACATTTACCGCATGACTTGCGCGCTGGTCGAGCAATTCATCGCCGGCTACCCATGCGCGCCAAAGCGCATCACGCTGGACCTCGATCACACCGACGATGCCACCCATGGACAACAAGAACTGTCCTTTTACAACCACCATTACGGTCATTATTGCTACCTGCCGTTATTGGTGTTCGAGGCCAGCTCTGGCGCTTTGGTAACCGCCGTGCTGCGTCCCGGCAAACGCCCGACGGGTGCTGAGAACGCCATGATTATGAAGCGTGTGCTGCGTTTATTGCGCCAGCACTGGCCGCAAACCCATATTCTGCTGCGTGGCGACGGGCACTTCTCCAGCCCTGAGCTGATGCAGTTGATTATTGACGATGGCAATGCCGATTTCATCTTCGGCCTGACCGGTAACGCCATCTTGTCCCGCAAGGCTGAAGGTTTGATGAGGAACGCACGCGGGCATCTTGATCTGCGTCGTTCACTGGCGGCCCATGGCCTGGGGCCAGACGTGGCGGCGATGCGTCTGTTCGGTGAGTTCGAGTATGCGGCCAAGTCTTGGTCGCAAGCCCATCGCGTGGTGCTCAAAGCTGAGGTTCTGGCGGGCAGCGACGGGAAATCTGACAAGGACAACGAACGTTTCGTAGTGACCACGCTGCGCAGCCCTACACCCAGCACGCTCTACCAACAGGAGTATTGCGAACGCGGACAGGCGGAGAATTGGATCAAGCAAGTTAAGTGCGATCTGAAGTCCGACCGGACCTCAGCGTCAACCTTCCTCGCCAACTTCGCTCGCCTGTTACTGACGGCTGCAGCGTATGTGTTGCACCAGCAACTGCGCCAACTGGGGCTACAGGGTACAACGCTGGCTACCGCTCAGCCCAAGACAGTCATCCTCTCGCTGTTCAAGATTGCCGTGCGGGTCAAACAGTATAAAGATCGAGTGCAGTTACACCTGCCCAGTGCCTGCCCGTTCAAGGCGCTGCTGGCACAGGTCTGTCAGCGACTATGCCCGGCCAGCAGAAAACCTGCCATGCTGGCTTCTCCATGACCCGGCACGTTTGGCTCACGAGACGGTGCCGCTCACCTTTATCAACAACCCATTCACGCTTCACCCCGCCAGCGGGGGTTGGGGGACTGTCGGCTGAAAATCGAAAAATACAACGGGAGCAATGAAATCGCACAGAAGACGGTTTATGCAAAGTTCAGGCTAACAGGCGTGGTCTGATGATAATACCCGCCATGCCTGTTTCCCTCTCCCCGCCCTCTCCCGCTCGCGGGAGAGGGGGATAAGGATTCGCTACGCGAGGTTCACATCGATTTTCCCTCCCGGAGTCTCCCCGACTCCATTTGAAAGGGCACCTCACGGTGCCCTTTTTTTCACATGAAATACAAGCACGCAGTGCGACAATATTGCATGGGGAAGCCCCCTGCGGGTTCATCTCCGTAGCTCCGAGGGATAAACAGAATCTTAGGCTTGGTCCTTTCAAGCCTTAGATAATGTTTAGTTGTTCCATCAATGCCCCTGCGGCATTGCGGCATTGCAGTCTTCACGCAACAACGCCCAGCCCCTGTGCGTTGAAGTTGCCGATGTTCGCCCGTCTGCACGTTGTTGGTGCGCCTGTTTGTGGCTGAGTTGTTTAAATGATTGTTTGTGTTGACTTTGTTTGTTTGGCATCGATCTTGCTTTGTTGTAGCGTAGCCTACAGATCGAAAGAAAAAAATGTTGAGAAGCCAACAAATGAATTTAACCGGGAAGGAATTGGCCTGGCTGCCATTCCTTGGCAAAACAGGACGCATCGCGATGGGCTGGGCCTGTTATCTGAACAAATGGCGTTATCCCATCCTGGAGGAAATTTTCGCGTCTATCGCCGGTACCCGCGTGCGTATCCTGACCGAATGGGCTGAACAGATGTGGTCGACGTTATCCGGCATGTCGCAGCAGATCGCTCACGACTGGCCCGGATTCGATGCAGACAGGCTTGCCGAGAACCTGCGCATGGCGGGCGATTTCTCGGAGCTGTTCGTGGTCGATCCCAAAGGCGTGACGCTGTATTCAACGTGTCGGGACAGGGTCGGCAAAAGGGATCTGGATGCGAAGGTACTAGCCTGCGGACTGAAAGAGCGATTCCTGCATGGCCCGTACCTTGATGCCACAACGCTGTCTATCGGCGCATCCAGTTCAAGGTTTCACGATGCAGTGACGCTGATGTTCTATCTTCCGTTGTACAAGGAGGGGGTATTGCTGGGCGCGGTGTGCGGACGAGTGCCGAATGATGTGCTGGGGGATTTGATTCAGCGCGAGGCCGGGCATATTTTTCACGAATCGGGGGATAACTATCTGTTCATGGTGAAGCCGGAATTCGATCGTTCCATAAGACCGGGCACGGCGTTGTCCCGCTCACGCTTTGAAGATGCCACCTTCAGTATGGGCGACAACTTGAAACAGGGCGTGCGCACGGATTTTGGCATCGTTAAGGTCAAAAATCACACCGAATTCGAACTGACGTTCAACGATCCTGCCACCGGGCAGCTGCATCCGGGGGTCAGAGAGACCATCAACCGCGGCAAGAATACCTTTGTTACTTACCCGGGCTACCCGGATTATCGCCATATCCCGGTGATCGGTCAGGGCGTCACCTTTTCGCTGCCCGGATCGCCCGATGTGTGGGGAATGATGTGCGAGGCCGACCTCGAAGAGGTGTATCGCTTCCGCAGCCTCAATTTCAGGATGATGTCCGTATATTTGTCGATGGTGGTGCTTATCGCGGCAATCAGTAGCGGCGTCGCACTGACCTTGAAACCGGATGCGCTGACCATGGCCGGGGTATGTTGCG
Source organism: Gallionella sp. (assembly GCA_041671105.1). Lineage (GTDB taxonomy): Bacteria > Pseudomonadota > Gammaproteobacteria > Burkholderiales > Gallionellaceae > Gallionella. The sequence goes on along the minus strand of JBAZCE010000088.1, from coordinate 6,116 downwards.
CGCTGTTTTTAACGGGGAGCGCTGTACTGTATCGCTATGCCGTCAAGCCTGTCGGCATGCGCTTAAGAGGGATGGTCGCCGTGATCCGTAACGTCACGGAAGGGCACGGCAATCTGTCGCAACGGCTGGATCGGACAGATGCAAGCCGCGACGAGGCGGGGGTGCTGGCGCAATGGATCAACAGTATGATCGACAATATCGACCGCACGGTCGGCGATGTCCGGCATGGCACGGACGAGCTGACCAACAACCAGGCGCATATGGATAAGCGCAACAAGCAGGCGACGCTCGCAACCGATGAAGTGCTCGCCGCGGTAGGGGATATTTTGCAGGCACTGGAGACGCAGATGAGCGACATTCATCTGGCAACACAGACGACCAGTGAAATGCGTGCTGCGATGCAACAGGCGACGGAGCAGGCCGGTGCGCAACTGGCCATGGTGCAAAAACGCACTCAGGTAATTCGCGATTCGATCAGCGCCTCATCTTCGACGATACGCTCGCTTGGCGAGAGCACCGAAAAAATCGGCGATATCGCCAAGGTGATCAACGGCATCGCGGATCAGACCAATTTGCTGGCATTGAATGCGGCGATCGAAGCCGCGCGGGCGGGGGAATTCGGACGCGGTTTTTCAGTCGTCGCAGATGAGGTGCGCAAACTGGCGGAACGCACCAGTGTGGCTACGCGTGAAATCAATCAGATGATCTCATCCGTTCAGGCCAAAGCCCGCGAAGCGGTATCCATCATGGAACTGGGTGCCAGCGGCATGGAGGAAGGGTTGCGTCTGGCGGAAGCGTCGGCTGCCGATAACTCCGGCTCTCACGAGATTGTCGAACGGATGTTTGCGACGATCTCGCAGATCGCGGCGAGTTCGTCAGGCAGCGGCAGCAAGGTGCAAGGGGTGGCCAGGGCCGCAGATTTGATGAGCGAATCGCTGGGAGAATTGAATTTTGCGATTGCGGGAAGCCGCGAGGGTGCGCAAAAACTGCGCCTGTTGGTCAACCAGTTTCAGATAACGGATGTCAAAAACGAGCGATATGGACGCGAATAAACACAGCTTTAGCCGGATCAACGAACGCATCGGCGGCGACGGGCCGGTTGCCGGCAGTTTCCGGGATTTTCGGGTGACCAGCGCGTTTCAGCCGATCTACAGTCTGTCCCATAAAAATCCGGTAGGCTACGAGGCGTTGTGCCGGCCAGTCGATGCCGGCGGTGTGGCGGTATCTCCGCTTGCCTTGTTCGGGCAGGTGAACGATGAGTCCGATAATGTTCTGCTGGATCGACTGTGTCGTGCAGTTCACGTGCAGAATTTTTCGAAATTTTCGGACAAGTCGTGGATTTTTTTGAATGTGAATCCGCTGGTCACGGTCCTGGGGAAAAGTTACGGTTCGTTTTTTCAAGAGATGCTGGAGAAATTCAATGTTCCGCCCAGCCAGGTCGTGGTTGAGATTCTTGAGAAAGGCATTTACGACGAATCGATACTCTCGGCGGCGGTCAACTACTACAAGAGTCTGGGTTGTCTTGTCGCGATCGACGACTTCGGCGCGTCTCACTCCAATTTCGACCGGATCTGGAATATACAGCCGGATATCGTGAAGTTCGACCGCTCCATCATCGTTCAGGCGGAGACCAGTCGTGTCGTGCGCAAGGCTTTGCCGAGTCTGGTGGGGCTGATTCAGGAGCTGGGCTGCATCGCGCTGGTGGAGGGTATCGAGACCGAACAGCAGGCTTTGATTGCGATCGACTCGAACGTGGATCTGGTGCAGGGCTATTACTTCGGCTATCCGAGAGCGCAGCTTGTCGACACGCAGGATCCGAACCATGTGTTGGCGCAGTTACGCGAGAAACACACGCTGTTTTCCGCCGCTGTCAGCACGCGCTACCGGGATGCCGTGGATCGATGTCTGGCCGAGTTCAAGGCCGTGTTGCAGATCATCAAGGAAGGCGGACAGACTCACGTGCAATCCTGCGACAGATTGCTTGAATTGCCCAGTGTGATGCGCGTGTACTTTCTCGATGAGGGAGGCTATCAGATCGGTGAAAACATCCTCAAAAGCCCGCTGCCGGAATACGCCGACCCGCGCTATAAACCGCTATCCGAGGCGAGCGGGGCGAACTGGTCGAGGCGCTATTATTTCAGGCAGGCAATGCTCAACCCCGGCGAAATTCAGATTTCCCGCCCTTATCGTTCACTGACGGGAAAAAGCCAGTGCATCACCTTATCTGCATTGACAGATACGCCGGGCGGAAAGCTGGTCGCATGTCTGGATCTGGACTGGTCATAACGGAAGATTCGCAAATAAGATGGCGGTAGCCGCTGCACCAATAGCATGCATCGCGCACGCTTGCCGTGCGCAAAATTGCTGCATTTGACAAATATCCCCATGAATCCTGACCGTTTTGGTCTGGCTCGTTTATTGCTCGTTGTATTGCAAGGGAGTCAATGTGAAACGAATACTGATTATCGATGATGTGCGTGACAGGGCCGCCTGGTTGAAGGCCAGCCTTGAGCTGGCCCGGTACGATGTCGTAGGGATATTGGCCTGGGAGCAGGTGGACGAGCATTCGATACAGGCCGCCTTCGCCGATGTCATTATCGTGGATGCCGATGCGCCGGGGCGCGATACGCTGGAGCAGATCAGCCTGATGTCGCGGACACTGGAAAAACCGGTGGTGGTGCTGGGCGGACAGAAGGATCAGCAAAGTATTCAGGCGGCGATGCGCGCCGGTGTCAGCGCTTATGTGGCGCATACGATACAGGGCGAAGACTTGAGCGGCATTATTCAGGTCGCCGCCGCGCGGTTTGCCGAGCACAAGCGGCTGCGCGACGAATTGAAAGAGGCGAAGGATCAGCTGTCCGAACGAAAACTGGTGGATCAAGCCAAGGGAATTCTGATGGAAGATCACGGTTTTAGCGAACCGGATGCCTATAAACGCATGCGCAATCTGGCGATGAGCAAGGGTAAACGGATGGCAGAGATTGCCGAGGCGATCATTCTGGCAAAGGAGCTGAGCGCCTGATAGCGGTTACGTGAAGGATTCTTCTTGCGTGCCGGAATCAGTTTGGCGGCGGCTTCAAGCTGTTTCATCAACTCGGCCTCGCCCGCGGCCTCCCTAGCTTCACGGCGCAAGACGGCATACTGTTCATACTCGGCTCGCGCTTTTTCATCCGACATTTTTTGCTCGGAGGCGCCATCACCCTATCTACAAATGTGCCTCATTCAGTTGGTTTGCCTTTGCCATGTATGCGCTTCCTATTAATAGTTTTATTGATTTTATTCCGCTATTAATTAGCAAAAATAAATAAAAAATCCATTTAATATCAGCTGGATATAATTTTTTTAAACCCGTGTTCTTTCCGTCTTTATGGTTTTTTATTAATTCTTTTTGCTATCCAGCCACGTCCATCGAGGATACTTTCTGCCACCGTCATTACGAATCTGCCCCGATTTTGCCAAACCCTGTATCAAGTTATTAAGCTTCGTCAATTTTTGCTTGTGGTTCAGAATTTCCGGTAGTTTATCCAGCAACAACCTGTCAATATCTTCGCGCGATACCGGTTGATGCTCACGGATAATTTTCAAAATTAGATCGCGGTAGTAGTGATTATCAAAACCTTTGTCGCGTATGTGTTTCGCCTTCTGTCCGGTAGCTGCTGCAATCTCAGCGGCCACAACAAGGCCGGGATAACGACCTTCCACCAGTTTGGCCGCTTTCAATCGCTTGTTGTCATCTGACGATATGAGTTGATTTTTTTGCACCCGATCCAGCAGCATGATGATCGTCAGATCAAGGTCTGTCCGGTTCATTAACAAACGGGTATAGCGCTCATCCAGAATGCGTCCCTGTATGTTCACGACCACTCGTTCCGGCTGGGAAAGATCGTAATCCGGCATGGGGAAAAAGCGGCGGCGCTGCGCTTGGAACATGCGCTTGATACCGCCACCCTGCGTATCAATCATATTCAGATTGACCATCGCTTCGGCGAGGAATGGGTTGCGATAGATTTCCAGCGGTGCATCCTGTTTAATTACCGTTTCCACCCGCCCTGGCAGAAAGCCGCCCACATTGCTCAGTGTCAGTCCTTGCGGTGTTTCCACCACCTGAATGCGTCCACGCAAACCGTAATCCTGATGGGCGATGCAGTTGTGCAAGGCTTCGCGTATCACCCACGGGTCATATTGCGACATTTCAATCGGAAACAGCGTCCCGCTGGGAAGCTCTCGCACCGTCAGATTGCGGATTCGCGCAAGAATTTTGTCTACATTCAGTAAAAATGGCGGCTCGAAATGTTCGTAGTCCTGATCTTCGTTACGCTCATTCTTCAGTAGCCAGCTAATCCGCGCCACAGCAGGCGACAAAAGGGATGTCGATTCCGGCAAACCCAGCAGCAACAAAGCGGCATTGGTTAGCCCGCCCTGTATCGACAGCTTGGCCTTGTTCAAAAAGGTCGCGTCCCAAGTCCGCTGCTCTGGCGGGAAATTTGGTCTTGTATTCAGTGCGTGCCTTGGCAATCGCTGCGGGATCAAGATCGCTGAGGGTGGCCCGCTCACATATCTGAGCACTCCAGTCCACTCGGCGCTGCCAGATTTGCCGCTGCTTTTCCGGGTAGCGAGCCAGCTCGGTTTTACTGGAACCGTCGCGAATATAAGCCGTGCCATAGAATTTCGCAGGCTGATCAAAGGCGGGATGAATCTCGAACAGCACCACGCGTTGAGCGCGATAGGTAAAGGGATGAATCTCGAAGCCGGTATTAGGCAGCAATCCCAGCGACAACCACAGCGGCAGCAACTGATTGCCTTTACCCTCCTTGCCTTTCACTGTTTCTGCGATGGGATCAAAGTTCGTACCTACGACCGCATGGCTGCCATCCTCGATGCCGAACACCATATAGGCGCGCGGCTTGCCCAGCAGGCAGGCGGAATTGGCCAGTGCGGATAAATACTCGCCCAATGCTTGCGGCTCGAAACGGTTGGCTTTGAATTCCAACCATTCAGACTCGTGCGGCTCGGCGCACAATCTGTCCAGCAGCGCAGTGAGTTCCTGTGTGTTCATGTGTAATCTGCCTCCAGCACCCGTTCGCCCTGATAACCAGCGGCTCGGCTGTCGTATTTTGCGAGTTGGGCATAAAGCAGCCCTTCCCTGCGAAACCCGCTTGACAGCTTAGTCACCATGTCGCCACACGGCAAAACAGGTGGTGCACCTTGAATTTTTCCATTATTCGCTTTTGTCTTCTGGGTATCAATGCATCTGCCCCATGCATTCGACGTGGCGGAACACCGACTCGGCGCCAAGCATAATCTCGTCCTGAGTGAACTCATCCGGCAGCAAGGCGTTGAATCGGGTGGTGGCATGGCGCAGGAAAATCAGTCCCAGCACAGGCATCGAATATTCGGTTGCGGTGAGTTTGGAGTTGGCGCGCAGCTGGTCGGCGGCTTCCCACAGGTCGTCTTCGAGTTGTTTTAATTCCTGGTAATCAATCATCGGCTTTTTGGCTGCATGGCGGGTTGAGTGGGGAGGTACAAATTCCGACGCCGAAGAATACTCCGTGTGGTGTTCCAAATCCAGAAAATGCACGAATTTGAAGCCGCTCATGCACCAAAGCGGGTCTGTATGTGTTTTTTGTAAACGGCAAGGCAGGCAATGTAAAGTTGTAAGTTATTAATTATTAGTTATTAATTTTTAATTAGCTCATCTGGCACAACTGTTGCTTTGTAATAAACATCAACGAATCAACGGCGATTCGGAGAATTGGAATTCAGGACAAAGGCGTCCCACTGCGTATCTGCGCGGTCGGACGCCTTTTTGCATTTTGACGAAGTAAAGGAGAGCTGGAAATGGAAGACTCGAAAATCATTACAACCGAAAAATTTGTGGCTCCCAGGGCGCCCGAACAAAACAGCAGGAGGGAATTCATGAAACAGACAGGAGCAATTCTAGGGGCCGCAGGGATTATGTCCATGGTGCCGATGGGGACGCGGGCAGCAGCCTGGGCAAGCGGATCAGATGCGCCAGAACTCAAAGAGGTCAAGGTGGGCTTCATTCCGTTGACCGACTGTGCCTCGCTGGTGATCGCGTCGGTGATGAAATTCGACGAGAAATATGGCATCAAGAT
>JBAZCE010000087.1:0-9574 GCA_041671105.1 Gallionella sp. | reverse complement strand
GCCTATCTGCCCCTTCAAACGAATGACTTCCTTGAGCAAGCCGATATGTTTTTCGAGCAGCGCAATTTGATCTTCGATTTCGCCGTTCTCTTTCTGAAGCGCATGAATATCGTCCGCATACTCCCCGTATTTTTTGATCTGCAAACGGGAGTCGGTCTTCATCGATGGCTTCACGTCGACCGGATTCACACTACGCTTAGGCGTATCGGCCCGTTCAACTTTGACAGGCGGCGCAAGCTTCACGGGGACATGCCTGGATGAACCCCGGTCATGGCTTACCTCTTCGGGGACCGATTCGATGATTTCGCCCCTGATGACCCCGTACTTACCGGCAGGCGGCGCAGCACCAACATCCCTTTCATCCAGGACGGCCGGCTGCACATCGGGAGTCGCCCTGAACTCAGGCAAAAACTCGAAGGTATTGTAGGAAGGCCCCGAGTCAGCCGAGGCATAACTGATGACGATGCGATAAAACAAATCGTCGCTCTTTTCACCCGTTACCTTTAAAAAATACTGACCATCCGGTCGTCGCTTGATTGAAAATGCAAGCGGCCCTTCATAAATCGAATCACAGCCATTTGCCGTTTTACCGATAATGGATGCACGACATTCGGCACTTCTGACCTGATGAAACCGGATATCTTTGCTGTACCCGCCAAGCAGGGCGATATTGGCAGACAAGGGCTCACCGACGAAACTCAGTATTTGCCCCTCCCCCATGAACATAGCCGAGGCCGCAGGCGAAATACCGGCAACAAGTAAGGCCAACAATAATTTTCTCAAGTGCATGATCCAGATACCTTCCGGCGATACGGGTGAGTGCCCACCCTTGCCATTCGCGCAAAGTGCGTCTTAAACAGTAACACTATCAGCTTACACCAACCTTTCAACCGATCTACAACGTTCGCCCGATGGCACCGGCGATGGCACCCAGAGTAACCATCAATTTATTCAGCTCCGCCGGCGTCAGTGCCTGATCCGCATCGCACCATGCTTCGCAAGGATTCGGATGCATTTCGACCAGCAGCCCGTCCGCGCCTGCCGCAATTGCAGCCTGCGACAACGCAGCCACCATCCATGCCTTGCCTCCCGCATGCGACGGGTCGACGATCACCGGCAGATGGGTCTCTTTTTTCAGCACCGGAATTGCCGTCACATCCAGCACGTTGCGGTAGTAAGTCTCAAAGGTGCGGATACCGCGTTCGCAGAAAATGATGTTGTGATTGCCGCCCGCTGCGATATATTCCGCCGCCATCAGCCACTCGGAAATAGTCGCGGACATGCCGCGCTTCAAGATCACCGGCTTATTGGTGCGCCCGACTTCCTTCAACAGATCGAAGTTCTGCATGTTGCGCGTACCGATCTGAATCACATCCACATCGTATTCGAGGAAGGTATCCAGCTGACGCGCATCCATCAGCTCGGTGACGATAGGCAGCTTGTATTGGCTGGCAGCTTTGCGGAACATGTCCAGACCTTCCGCGCCGTGCCCCTGAAACGCATAAGGACTGGTGCGCGGCTTGAACGCGCCGCCGCGCATCAAACGGCAACCCGCTTCATGCACATATTTTGCGGACAGATCCATCTGTTCCTGGGTTTCGACAGAACAAGGTCCTGCGATCACCTGTATCTGATTGCCGCCCAAAGGAATGCCGCCGATATCGACGATCGTATTTTCCCGGTGCGATTCGCGCGACACAATCTTGTATTGTTTGGCGATATGCATCGCCGTCTCCACACCCGGCAGCGGGGTGAACATTTCCTCGCTCAACAGACGTTCATCGCCGATTGCGCCGATCACCGTGCGCTCTATACCGCGCGAAATATTGGCCTTCAGCCCAGCCGTTTCAAGCTTCCTGACCACTGTGCCGATTTGTTCGTCGGTGACGTCTCTTCCCATTACTATGATCATGCTGATTCTCCAAGTATCTGCTTCAATGCAGATAAAAATTTCTGATTCTGTGTTTCCAGACCGATGGAAACGCGTAAATAGTCCGGCATCGCATAACTCGCAATCGGCCTGACGATAACCCCAAGCTCCAGCAGACGCTGATAGGCGTACGCCGCCCCTTCGCCCGGGCTCAGGACAGGATTGGCAATTTTGAAACTGATAAAATTACCATAAGACGGTATGTATTCCAGGCCCAGCGCCTGCAAACCACTCGTGATCTGCGCCATACCGGCCAGGTTCAATTCAAAAGTGCGTTGCACGAATTCCGCATCATCAAGCGCTGCCACCGCAGCGGCTTGCGCCATGCTGTTCACATTAAACGGCTGGCGCACCCGGTTGATCATATTCATGACCTGTGCATCGCCCAATGCATAGCCGACCCGCAAGGACGCCAAGCCATAGGCCTTGGAAAAAGTGCGCGAAATAATCAGATTGCGAAATTCGCCCAGCCAACTGACGCTGTCGTAACGACATTCTACCGGCAGATATTCGTTATAGGCCTCGTCCAGCACCACCAGGATATTTTCCGGCAATTCGCGCAGGAATGCATGCAGTTCATCAGCAGGCAAAAAAGTGCCGGTCGGGTTATTCGGGTTCGCGATAAAAATCAGTTTGGCGCCATGGTCTGTCGCAGCCTTAGCCATCGCATCCAGATCGTGACCGTAATGCTTCGCCGCCACGCTGATGCCGGTCGCCCCGACCGCCTGAGTCGCCAGAGGATACACCGCGAAGGCATGATCGGAGTAGACCACCTTGTCGCCTACCGTTAAAAAGGCGCGCGCCGCCAGCTCCAGCAAGTCATTCGAGCCGTTGCCGATAAACACCTGTCCGAACGACACGCCGTAGCGCGTCACCAGCGCGTTCTTCAGCGCGAAACCGTTGCCGTCGGGATACAGACTGATTTCGTCAAGCGCGGCACGGGCAGCCGCAACCGCCGCCGGGCTGGCTCCCAGCGGATTCTCGTTGGATGCCAGCTTGACGATGTCGGTGATACCCAGTTCGCGTTCCAATTCGGAAATCGGCTTACCGGGCTGGTAAGGTGCGATCGCGCGTATATAGCTTGGTGCCAGTTCAGAATAATTCATTTAAACAATCATCAACATTTTAAGGTGCGTAGGGTGGGCTATCATTCAGGAATAGGCGATTTATCGCCTTCTATTCCGTGGGAATACCCCTGCGGCATTGCCCACCATGTCGGGCGAAGCCCGACCTACAACGGTTTGCGTAAAACCCAATAGGTCTCACCCGGCCAGCCGGGAAATTTCGCGCCGAACCACAGGTTGAAGCGCAACCACCACTTGGTGTTTTCCAGGAAGAAACCCTTCTTACGCATGAAAAAAGCGCCGCTTAAAAACTCGACTTCCAGACCATTCATCGCAGCCATCTCGCGCACTCGCTCAGGCGAGAACACGCTGACGTGACCGTATTTACGGGCAGTCGCACGTATCTTATCCTCACGACCTTGCGCAAAAGACTGCGGTGTTGAGGGCAAGCCGCCGATCAGGATACCGCCCGGCTTTAGATGAGGCACGATTTTCGCGACCATCTCCTCAGGCTTGAACAGATGTTCCAGCACATGCAACACAATCATCACGTCGTATTGCTTGTCATCGCTCAATGCGAATTCGGGGCTTTCCAGATCGACCTGATAGAACTTGTTGTAGCCTACGCGACCCAGAATATCTTCGCGAATCAACGCATCCACCGCATCCCAACTGGCAAGTTCGACCTTATCGCCGCCGAGTTCGACGGCCGCTTTCAGAAAGCCCAGCATCTGGCCTACATCAACGCCGATTTCGCAGACATTCAGTGCGCCGCGGCGCTGCGATTCTTCGCGCAAAAAATGATAGATAAACCAGTATCTCACCATTCTGATCGGATAGTTGATGTGCCGCGCATCCGCAGGAATGCCGTAGTTGTCGCTCTGAAAAGCCGGATTATTCTTCAGAAAATCCACATCCCAACTTAATTGCTTAATTGTCATACTTAAAACACCTCTATTTGATGGCGGGTTACGCTACGCTTTTGTACCCTTCAGGGTTAACCCACCCTACACCGCGACCGGATACGAACCTAAAATCTTCATGAATGCTGCAGTAAGCTTCAGCTCAGCCAGCGCCATCGCAACATGAGCATCGGCCTGATGGCCTTCGATGTCCACAAAAAACACATATTCCCACAATCCGGAACGCGACGGACGCGACTCGAACTTGGTCATGCTGACGTCATGCGTCGCCAGCGACGAGAGCAGATCGTGAACCGTCCCGGGACGATTAGCCGCCGACAACACCAACGACGTCTTGTCATCACCTGAAGGTGCGACCTGCTGTTTGCCCAGCACTAAAAACCGCGTGGTGTTTCTGGCATCGTCCTCGATGTTTTCAACACACACCTGCAACTTGAAATGCAACGCCGCCTGGCTCCCCGCAATCGCGGCACTGTTCGGATGCGCTGATGCAAGTCTTGCCGCCTCTGCATTGCTCGATACCGGAATGCGCGCAGCATGAGGCAGGTTGGTATTCAGCCAGGTCTGGCACTGACCCAGCGACTGCGGATGCGAATACACGGTGTGAATTTCGCTCAGATCACATCCTGTTGCCAGCAGACACTGATGTATCGGCAGCATCACCTCGCCACAGACCGAAAGCGTGCTTTGCAGCAATAAATCCAGCGTGCGGCCGACCGCGCCTTCGGTGGAGTTTTCCACGGGCGCGACGCCGTACTGAACCGAATCACTCTCAACCGCGCGGAACACATCGTCTATCGTCGCGCAAGACACCCCCTGCACCGCACTGCCGAAACGTTTAAGGGCGGCAGCTTCGGTAAAAGTTCCTTCCGGCCCGAGATAAGCCACCGTCAGTGGCGCTTCCAGAGCGCGACACTGCGACATCACTTCGGTAAACAGGGCGGCGATGGCCGCATTGCTCAACGGTCCGGGGTTGGCGTCTTGCAGACGACGCAGCACCTGCGCCTCGCGTTCCGGGCGCAGCACCACACCGTTTTCTTTCAGATGACCGATCTGCTGCGCCAACGCGGCACGCTGACTGACCAGTTTGAGCATCTCGTCGTCAAGCTGATCGATCCTCTGGCGGCATTGTTTCAGTTTGTCACTCATTACATTTCCAATAAAGGCAGGTTACGCACCATCAGCACGCCGGGAATGGCTGCGATCTGTGCGATTAATTCAGATGGCACTCTCGAATCAGTATCCACCAGCGTGTAAGCCATTTCACCGCGCGACTTGTTCATCATGTTGTGGATATTGATGCCGGCTTTGGCTAACGCCGTGGAAATCTGCCCCAACATATTCGGCACGTTCGCATTCGCTATTGCAAGCCGATGCAATGATTCGCGCGGCATAATCAAGGTCGGAAAATTCACCGAGTTTCTGATACTGCCGTGCTCCAGATACTCGCGCACCTGATCTGCCACCATCACCGCACAATTTTCCTCGGCCTCTTCGGTCGATGCCCCCAGATGCGGCAGCGTCACCACACCAGCCTGTCCCTGCAACTTCTGCGCGGGAAAATCGCATACATAACCGCGCAAGTGTTTAGTCTGTAAAGCCGGGAGCACAGCGTCGTTATCCACGATGCCATCGCGCGAAAAATTCAGCAGCACGGCACCCTGTTTCATCAAAGCAACACGCTTAGCATCGATCATGCCGCGCGTTGCATCCAGCAGCGGCACATGCAGCGTCACAAAGTCGCTGTGCCTTAACAATTCCTCTATGCTTTGCGCCTTTTTCACTTGCGCCGACAAGCTCCACGCGGCGTCAAGGGTGATTTCAGGATCATAGCCATAAACGCGCATACCCATACTCTGTGCTGCTTCTGCAACCTCACGGCCTATTGCGCCCAAACCGATGACACCCAACGTACGCCCGCGCAGCTCGATGCCGTCGAATTGCTTTTTACCCTCCTCGACCGACTCTCGCATCGCTTACTCATCGCCGGCCAAAGCCGCGACGAACTGAAGCGCAGGTACGATATTGCGTGCAGCCAGCAACATGCCCGCTATAACCAACTCCTTGACCGCGTTGGCATTCGCGCCTGCCGCGTTGAATACCGGCACGCCGCGCAAACTCATCAATGCAACAGGTACGTTGTTGACGCCCACTCCGGCGCGCGCAATGGCTTTTACGCTGACAGGAATTTCCATGTCGTGCATGACCTGCGAGCGCACCAGAATCGCATCCGGCTCTGCTATATCTGCCGCCACCTGAAAGCCGGAAGGCGGCAGACGCTTCAATCCGGCTGCTGAAATCTTGTTCAGCGTGAGTATGCGGTAGGGATCCGCCATGTCGCAGTTACGCGTTTTCCCGCGCAAACTCGTTCATGAAGCTCACCAATGCCTGCACCCCTGCCAACGGCATTGCGTTATAAATCGAGGCGCGCATACCACCCGCCAGCTTGTGCCCCTTGAGTTGCAGCAAACCCCTGGCTTCGGCCTGTTTGAGGAATTCGCCGTCGAGCGAAGCATCCTTCGGGTGCCCGGCTAAAAGTTTTTCGGACAGGGTGAACGGCACATTCATCCGCGATCGGTTTTGCACAGCCACAGGGCAATGGTAGAAACCGCAGCTTTCATCGATCGCCGCATACAACAGTTGCGCCTTTTCGACATTGACTCGCTCCATCGCCTCGATCCCACCGTTTTTCATCAGCCACTGAAACACCAGCCCCGCCACGTAGATTCCATAAGTCGGCGGCGTGTTATACATCGAATCATGGTCGGCATGAATCTTGTAATCTAGCATGGTCGGCGTACCCGCCGCCACATTGCCGATCAAATCATCGCGCACGATGACCAGCGTCAATCCTGCCGGACCGATATTTTTCTGTGCCCCGGCATAAATCAGGCCGTATTTCGATACATCGATCCGGCGCGACAGGATGTCCGAAGACATGTCCGCCACCAGCGGCACACCGCCTGTTTCCGGCAACCAGCTGAACTCCACACCGCCTATGGTTTCATTGGGCGTAAAATGCAAATAGGCTGCATCCTTATCGCAGCGCCAGGTTGAAAAATCGGGTACATAACTGAATTTTTTGTCCGCGCCGCTCGCGACTACATTCACGTCTGCAAATTTCTTCGCCTCGTCTATTGCCTTCTTCGACCACACACCAGTATTCACATAATCGGCAGAGCGTTTTCCGCGCAACAGATTGAGCGGAATCATCGAGAATTGCAGGCTGGCGCCGCCTTGCAAAAACAACACCTTGTAATTACCGGGAATCCCCATCAACTCGCGCAAATCGGCTTCGGCCTGTGCCGCGATGCCCATGAATTCGCGGCCGCGGTGCGACATTTCCATCACCGACATGCCGCTGCCCTGCCAGTCGAGCATTTCCGCCTGCGCCTGCTGCAAAACCTCTTTTGGCAATACTGCAGGTCCCGCGCTAAAGTTATAGATGGTCATACCGTGTTACTCCCAAATTTCCAGTAAAAAAGTCATAGGATCGAGGAGCGAGGAGCGAGGAGCGGAAAAACCTGATGCGCCGCTTTTAACTCAATCCTCAATCTTCAATCCTCAGTCCTGTCTTCTTGATCCTGTTCTTCCTGGCCTTCCTCTTCAGCCGGTTCGGCAATGCGACTCAAGCCCGCCAGTTTCTCGCCCTTCTCCAGGTTCATCAGTGTCACGCCCTGCGTGGTTCTGCCCATCTCGCGTATCTCATTGACGCGCGTACGGATCAACACGCCGTTGGTGCCGATCAGCATGATTTCGTCTTCAGTATTCACCAGTGTTGCGGCAACCACGCGACCGTTGCGTTCCGAGGTCTGAATCGCGATCATGCCTTGCGTGCCGCGTCCGTGACGAGTGTATTCGCCAACCGGCGTGCGCTTGCCGGAACCGTTTTCGGTTGCGGTCAGCACGCTTTGCTGCTCGTTCTCGGCCACCAGCAAGGAAATGACTTGCTGTTTGTCGCCCAGCTTCATGCCGCGCACTCCGCGTGAGGCGCGCCCTGTTTCGCGCACATCATCCTCGTCGAAACGCACCGCCTTGCCGCCGTTGGAGAACAGCATCACGTCGTGATGTCCGTCGGTGATCGCAACGCCGATCAGATAATCGTCTTCATCCAGATTGATCGCGATAATGCCGCGCTTCATCGGACGGGAGAAATCGTTCAGGCTGGTTTTCTTCACCGTGCCGTTGGCCGTTGCGAAGAACACATACTTGTCATCGACAAACTCGGTGACAGGCAGGATCGCGTTGATCTTTTCGCCGTCTTCCAGCGGCAGCAGATTCACGATCGGCTTGCCGCGCGCGGTAGGACTGCCTTGCGGCACGTCGTAGACCTTCATCCAGTACACGCGCCCCTTGTTGGAGAAGCACAGGATGAAATTATGCGTATTGGCGACGAACAGGTTATCGATAAAATCATCGTCCTTGTTTTTGGTCGCCTGACGTCCACGGCCGCCGCGCTTCTGCGCGCGGTATTCATCCATCTTCTGCGCCTTCATGTAGCCGCCATGCGAGAGCGTGACCACCACATCTTCAGGCGGAATCAAATCTTCCATGCTCATGTCATGCGTGTGCGTGACGATTTCGCTGCGGCGTTTGTCGCCGAACTGTACCTTTACGGCCGCCAGCTCATCGCCGATGATCGCGGTGACACGTTCTGGCTTAGCTAAAATATCGAGCAGGTCGGCAATCTTGTCCATCACCTCGCGGTATTCGCCGATGATCTTGTCCTGCTCCATGCCGGTCAGGCGTTGCAGACGCAACTCCAGTATCGCCTGAGCCTGTGCATCGGACAGGAAATAGGTACGCACCGCGCCCGTTGTTACCAGACCGAACTGCGGCGCCAGACCATCGGGACGCGACGCATCGCTGACGCGGCTCAGCATGTCCTCCACCAGGGCAGACTGCCAGCCGCGCGACATCAGTTCACGCTTGGCGTCCGATGGCGCCGGGGCTGCCTTGATCAGCGCGATGATCTCATCCACATTGGACAAGGCGACCGCCAAGCCTTCCAGCACATGGCCGCGTTCGCGTGCCTTGCGCAGCTCAAATATCGTGCGGCGCGTGACCACTTCGCGGCGATGACGCAGGAACGCATCCATCACCTGCTTGAGATTCAACAGCCTTGGCTGCCCGTCGACAATGGCCACCATATTGATGCCGAAACTGTCCTGCATCTGGGTATCTTTGTACAGTTTATTGAGCAGCACGTCGGCATTTTCGCCGCGCTTCAACTCGATCACCGCACGCATCCCGGATTTGTCCGATTCGTCGCGAATTTCGGAAATGCCTTCCAGTCGTTTCTCGCGCACCATTTCGCCGATCTTCATCAGCAGATTCGCCTTGTTCACCTGATAGGGCAGCTCATCGATGATGATGGCCTGGCGTTCGCCTTTGCCGATATCCTCGATATGACAACGCGCACGCATGATCACGCGACCGCGCCCGGTGCGATAACCTTCCTTGACGCCTGCCAGACCATAAATGAAACCGGCAGTCGGAAAATCGGGGGCCGGCACATATTCGATCAGCTCTTCGATATCCATGTCGGGATTCTTCAGCAGCGCAAGACACGCGTCGATCACTTCGGTCATGTTGTGCGGCGGAATATTGGTCGCCATACCTACCGCAATACCGGAAGAACCGTTCACCAGCAGGTT
>JBAZCE010000086.1:7531-9730 GCA_041671105.1 Gallionella sp. | reverse complement strand
CGCCGCAATTGCGCGCGCCCATCCGATACCGGTGCGCTTCATCGGCGTAGGCGAAGGTCTGGATGACCTGCGTCCGTTCAATGCCGAAGAATTTGTCGATGCCTTGCTGGGACAGTCTGCATGATCTCGTTTAACCAGGTGAGCAAGCGCTATCCCGGCGGTTTTGATGTGCTCAAAAATGTCTCCTTTGAGCTTGCCAAAGGGGAAATGGCCTATCTTGCCGGACATTCCGGCGCGGGTAAAAGCACCCTGCTCAAACTCATTGCAGCGATCGAGAGACCGAACTCGGGCTCGGTGCTGGTCAACAATCAAAACCTCAGCACCCTCAAGAGTGCAGCCCTCCCTTATCTGCGGCGCAATCTCGGCATTATCTTTCAGGATCACAAACTCTTATTTGATCGCAACGTTTTCGACAACGTACAGTTGCCGCTGCAAATCTGCGGCTTTGATCACAAGGAGAGCAGTAAACGCGTGCGTGCGGCGCTGGACAAGGTAGGATTGCTCAATCGCGAGAAGGCCAACCCGATTGCACTGTCCGGCGGCGAACAGCAGCGACTGTGCATTGCGCGCGCGATCGTGAATCGCCCCTCCATCCTGCTGGCAGACGAACCCACCGGCAATCTGGACGCCGAATATGCAGAAGAAATCATGAATATTTTCAAATCATTTCATCAGGTGGGCGTCACGCTGCTGATCTCGACGCACGATGCCGGCATCCTGCGCGATACGCAGTCCCGCATCATTGAACTCAAGCAGGGTGAAATAACGCATACTGAACGGGCAGGTTTCAAAGCATGATGAGCTCACTCACACAGCACTACAGCGTGGCACGCACCGCATTGCGCCGCATATTTGCATCCCCCGTAGCAGGATTCTTCAACATTCTGGTCATAGGCATCGCACTCTGCCTGCCTGCCGGCATGTATGTACTGCTGCAAAATGCGCAAGGACTGGTCGAACAACTGTCAGCGGCTCCGCAAATCAGTCTGTTTCTCACGATGGACGCAACTGAGGACGACGTGGCGGCGCTGCGCGAAAAATTGTCTCAAAACAGCGCCATCAGCAACACCGTCTTTGTTTCCCGCACAGAAGCCCTGAACAAGCTGGGACAAAGTACCGGAATGGACGATGTCATTGCGGGTCTGGAGAGCAATCCGTTACCGGATGCCTTTATTGTCTCTGCTAAATCTGCAAGCGCCCGCTCGCTGGATGAACTGCGCAGCAGCTTGCAGGTGTTTCCCAAGGTTGAATTGGCGCAACTGGATTCCGCATGGGCATACAAGCTCGAAGCCATACTCGATTTTGCACGCATGGCGGTACTGCTACTCGCGGGGCTGCTCAGCCTGGGTCTGGTTGCAATTACCTTCAATACCATACGTCTGCAAATCCTGACTCAGCGCGATGAAATTCAGGTATCCAAGCTGATCGGTGCAACAGATGCCTTCATCCGCCGTCCGTTCCTGTATTTTGGCGCCATGCAGGGACTGCTTGGCGGGATTGCCGCTTTAAGCATCATCGCACTGAGCCTGCAACTGCTTAAGTCACCGCTGGCATCCCTGTCGCAACTGTACGCCAGCAACTTCAACCTGCAACCGCTCACCCTCAGCGACAGCCTGTCCCTGCTGCTGTTCTCCATCTATCTGGGCTGGCTGGGAGCATGGTTGTCGGTAGCGCGCCACCTGTCGCAGATCGAACCGCGTTAAATTAGAAATTAGTATGCAACACCGGCTGAAGTTTGTTGACACGCAGTTGGTTTTTCAGAACAATGGCAAGTTCAGTCGTCAGACGCGACACCTGCCGTTAATCTTAAAGGAGTAATTTATGGAACATTCGAATTGCAAGCTACTGGTATTACCATTTATCGTTGCAGCCAGCCTGTGGCTGGTTGGCGGATTTTTCCTGAGCAAGGAAATGGGTATGGTTTGCGTGATTCTCGGCATTGCCATTGCCGGCTGGGCAGCAGGTGCCGTGATGAACTCTCCGGCCCGCGACGAGTCCTGAGCCGAACGAATCGCAAGGTATCGCCCGATAGCTGGCATTAATTGCAAAAAGCTTACCGGCCGCCGTTGAACCTTATTTCGTCCTGTCACTCACAGGCTGCACGTGTAAAATTTTTTAGGAGGTAATCCCTATGAATATGGCGAACAGCTTAACCCTACCCTCTGCAGTCGGCAGTCTGGACAGCTATATCAGCCTGGT
>JBAZCE010000086.1:0-7521 GCA_041671105.1 Gallionella sp. | reverse complement strand
TAAAACGCTACGCCCTGCTGACACAGGAAGAAGAGTTTGC
Organism: Gallionella sp.; assembly: GCA_041671105.1. Taxonomy (GTDB): domain Bacteria; phylum Pseudomonadota; class Gammaproteobacteria; order Burkholderiales; family Gallionellaceae; genus Gallionella. The sequence continues at coordinate 7,481 of JBAZCE010000086.1, read as the reverse complement.
GCTGGCGACGCGGTTTCGCAACGAAAACGATCTGGATGCAGCACGGCAACTGGTGTTGTCGCATTTGCGTGTGGTCGTCAGCGTTGCGCGCGGCTACGCAGGCTACGGCCTGGCTCAGGCCGATCTGATCCAGGAAGGCAATATCGGCCTGATGAAGGCGGTAAAGCATTACGATCCTGATTTCGGGGTTCGTCTGGTGTCGTTTGCCTTGCACTGGATTAAAGCTGAGATCAACGAATTCGTGGTGCGCAACTGGCGTCTGGTCAAGATTGCAACAACCAAGGCGCAACGCAAGCTTTTCTTCAATTTGCGCAGCCTCAAATCCGGACTCAATTCGCTCAAACCGCAACAGATCAGCGAGATTGCCGAGCAGCTGAACGTCAGCGAACACGATGTAGTGGAGATGGAATCGCGCTTCGCAGGCCATGAAGTCGCGCTGGATCCTACCGGCACGGATGATGATGAAAATTACGCGCCTATCCAGTATCTGGCAGACAGCGAAGATCATGAACCATCGAACATCCTGGAAACATCACAGCGAGACAGTCTGCGCACGACAGGTCTTGCAAAGGCGCTGTCCGGTCTGGATGAGCGCAGCCGCCGTATCGTGGAAGCCCGCTGGCTCTCTGAAGACCACAATGCGACGCTACACGATCTGGCCGCAGAATTTAACGTCTCAGCCGAACGCATCCGTCAGATAGAGCAGAAGGCCATGAGCAAGATGCAGGCCGTCTTAACACTTCAAGCAGCGTAACGCTGCCTTCAACCGAGCGAGTGACGGGGTTACCCCCGTCACTCGCTCACACCACCGTACGTACAGTTCCGCATACAGCGGCTCAATAAATACGCCGGATGCGTTGCCGGGCATCAGCAACGAAAGGCATCAAAGCAGCGTTTTGGATAAGCTGCGTTCATGGGGCTCGCGTCGCTATTCCACAAAGGGCCGTGTCTTGCCAACTTCGATGCCCGAATCCATCCGTCAAGTTCCAGCAACACACCTTTCACCCCGGTCAGCCGAAAATACGATGTCCAGTCATGCAGCACCGGATTGAGCGCTTAAGAATATTCGAGAGAGCAGCGACAGCGCCCTGCCGGGCGCACCAAACAAAAGGCCCGGCACTTGCGTACCGGGCCTGATTCCAACTCAGAATCCGATTAAGGAGCCTGGATATTGGAAGCTTGCTTTCCCTTTGGACCTTGTACCACTTCAAAGGTGACCTTTTGGCCTTCTTTGAGTGACTTGAAACCACTCATGTTGATTGCAGAGAAATGTGCAAACAGATCTTCGCTGCCATCATCAGGAGTGATAAAACCGAAACCCTTTGCATCGTTGAACCATTTAACGGTACCAGTTGCCATGTGATAACTTCCTTACGAAAAAAACGGGGCCCCCCCCGAAACTGTTTGAATCTAAGACTGTACACGGCAAAACCAGCACAGCAGATACTTTGAATCAAACACCAGTCAGTATTTAACTCTTGATCGACCGCATTTGTCAAACGGTTAATGTCAAATTTTCGAACAGACTTGAAAAAGCATCGCTAATCGTTAAGCTCAAAGCCGCTATCAAGTGTCAAAATGCACGAACATGTCCAATACACACGACACAGCTCTCGCTCCGGAACTCACCAGGACACGCCCGCCCGGCATGTTCAAGGTGATTCTGTTCAACGACGATTACACGACCATGGAATTTGTCATAGAGGTTTTGCAGCGTTTTTTTTCGATCAACAACGAACGCGCACAACAACTCATGCTCCAAATACACAATACGGGATCGGCGGTTTGCGGGATATATACACGAGATGTTGCCGAAACAAAGGTTGCCCAGGTAACGGAGTATGCAAGACAACAAGGGCATCCACTACGATGCAGCATGGAGGAAACTTGAAATGATTGCGCAAGATTTGGAAGTGAGTTTGCACCTGGCTTTTGTAGAAGCCCGCCAGAAACGTCACGAATTCATTACCGTGGAGCACCTGCTTCTCGCCATGCTTGACAACGCCTCTGCCGCACAAGTTTTGCGTGCCTGCCACGCGGATGTCGAAGAGTTGCGCCAGGTGGTCACCGAGTTTATCGACGCAAACACACCGGTCGTTTCCGGCAGCGGCGATATGGACACTCAGCCTACCCTGGGGTTCCAGCGAGTGATTCAGCGCGCGATATTGCACGCACAATCCGCCAATAAGAAGGAAGTCTCGGGCGCAAATATTTTAGCCGCGCTGTTTGGCGAAAAAGACTCACATGCGGTGCATTTTCTGACTCAGCGCAACATCAACCGGCTGGACGTTGTAAACCACATCGTCCACGGCATCAGTCAACCCGGCCCGGCGCCGACACAGACTGAGACAACGCCACAGGAGCAACCTGCGAACGATGATTCCGCGTTGAAACACTACACGGTAGATCTCAACGCACAGGCACTGTCCGGCAACATCGACCCACTGATCGGACGCGAGCCCGAGCTGGAGCGCGTAATCCAGACCCTTTGTCGTCGCCGCAAGAACAATCCGCTGCTGGTCGGCGAAGCCGGCGTAGGCAAAACCGCGATCGCCGAAGGACTGGCCCGCCGTATCATCGAAGACAACGTTCCCGACATACTGAAAGATGCGCACGTCTATTCGCTGGACATGGGCGCACTGCTGGCCGGCACAAAATATCGGGGCGATTTCGAACAGCGTCTGAAAGCCGTACTCAAGGAACTGAAAGAGGCGCCTCATGCTGTTTTATTCATAGATGAAATTCACACACTGATCGGTGCTGGAGCCGCCTCAGGAGGCACGATGGATGCATCCAACCTGCTCAAGCCTGCGCTGTCTTCTGGTGCGCTGAAATGTATCGGCGCTACCACCTATCAGGAATATCGCAGCATTTTCGAGAAGGATTCCGCATTATCGCGCCGCTTCCAGAAAGTCGACGTGCCCGAACCCTCGGTTGAACAGACCATCGAGATCCTGAAAGGCTTGAAATCCCGGTTCGAGCTGCATCACAGCATCAAGTTCAGCGCCGCCGCGATCACCAGCGCCGCAGAACTCTCAGCACGCTACATCAACGACCGCCATCTGCCTGACAAGGCAATCGACGTGCTGGATGAGGCAGGGGCTGCGCAACGCATCCTGCCCAAGTCGCGTCAGAAAAAAATTGTAGGCAAACACGAGATCGAAGAGATCATTGCCAAGATAGCGCGCATCCCAACCCGCACCGTGTCGCACGACGACAGAAACGCGCTTAAAAATCTCGACCGCGATCTGAAAGCGACGGTGTTCGGCCAGAACAAGGCCATAGACACCCTTGCCACAGCCATCAAGATGTCGCGCAGCGGCCTCGGCAATCCGCAGAAACCGATTGGCAGTTTTCTGTTCTCGGGACCTACCGGTGTGGGCAAGACCGAGGTGGCACGTCAGCTGGCCTTTGCGATGGGCATGCCGCTGCACCGCTTCGACATGTCAGAATATATGGAACGGCATGCCGTCTCACGTCTGATCGGCGCCCCCCCCGGCTATGTCGGTTTTGATCAGGGCGGGCTTTTGACCGAGGCGATCAGCAAACAACCGCATTGCGTGCTGTTGCTGGACGAAATCGAAAAGGCACATCCCGACATCTACAACATCCTGCTGCAAGTGATGGATCACGGCACGCTCACCGACAACAACGGTCGTCGCGCCGATTTCCGTAACGTAGTGATGATCATGACCACCAACGCAGGCGCAGAAGCGCTGAACAAGACACAGATCGGCTTCACCAAGACTTCGTCTTCCGGCGACGAAATGATCGATATCAAGCGCCTGTTTACGCCGGAATTTCGCAACCGTCTCGACGCGATTGTCTCGTTCGCGCCACTGGATACAGACGTCATCCTGCGTGTGGTGGACAAGTTCCTGATACAACTCGAAGAGCAATTACATGAAAAGAAGGTGGATGCGATATTCACCGATGCGCTTAAAAATCACCTGGCCAGGAATGGCTTCGATCCGCTGATGGGCGCCAGACCCATGTCGCGTCTGATTCAGGACACGATACGCTCGGCGCTGGCCGATGAACTGCTGTTCGGGCGTCTGGCGCACGGCGGCCACGTCACCGTCGACGTGAAGGACGACAAGGTAATATTGGCGTTTGAAGAGGAGAGCCTCGCGATTTGAACTGGCTCTACCTGACAATCGCCATCATTTCCGAAGTCATTGCAACCTCGGCGCTTAAAGCCGCCGAGGGTTTTACGCGCTGGCAACCCTCAGTAGTTGTGATCATCGGCTATGCGCTGGCTTTTTATTTTCTGTCGCTCACGTTGCGCACCATGCCTATCGGCATTATCTACGCAATCTGGTCGGGTGCAGGAATTGCACTGATCACGCTGATCGGCTGGATCTTCTTTAAACAATCGCTCGATATGCCTGCCATGATCGGCATTGCGCTCATAATTGCAGGCGTGGCGGTACTCAACCTTTTTTCAAAGCACCTCTAACACTCACAAGTCAGGCAATGAATCCCTATCGCGGGCGATTCGCCCCTTCTCCCACCGGACCTTTGCATTTCGGCTCCCTGCTCGCCGCTGTCGGCAGCTACCTGGATGCCAGACATCAAAACGGAATATGGCTGGTGCGTATCGAAGACCTCGATACACCGCGCTGTGTGCCGGGGATTGCAGATAAAATTCTGCGCACGCTTGACGCATTCGGTCTCTGTAGCGATGAGACTATCCTGCACCAAAGCAGACGAACTTCAGCATACGGAGCGGCGTTCGAACAAATGAAAGAGCATCTCTACCCCTGCGCCTGCACGCGCCGCGAAATCGCAGATTCGGCACTGCATCGGGGTGCCGAACTCATCTACCCCGGCACCTGTCGCAATGGCATACCGCCAAGCCGCGAAGCGCGCTCATGGCGAGTGACAGTCTCGGATAATCGCGTGTGCTTTACCGACAGACTACAGGGGAACTTTGAACAAAACCTTGCGAGTGAGGCAGGTGACTTTGTCGTGAAACGTGCCGACGGTCTGTTTGCCTACCAGCTGGCCGTGGTCACAGACGATGCAACTCAGGGGATCACCGATGTGGTGCGCGGGGCCGATCTTCTGAATTCGACGCCGCGCCAGATCTATTTACAGAAACTGCTGAATTTATCCACGCCGCGTTACATGCACCTGCCCGTCGCGGTGAATGCACAAGGCGAAAAACTCAGCAAACAGACCCTTGCAAAAGCGGTCGAATGCAACCCGGCCACACTTTTTGACATCTTACAGTTTCTGCGCCAGCAACCCCCAAAACCATTACGACGCGGCACCGTCCGGCAAATACTGGCTTGGGGAATTGAAAACTGGCAACCGGAAAAACTATCTCGCTGCCGGCAAGTTCCCGTATAAACACGCAGGGTGCTTTACGCTCCCCCTACGACGCGGCTTGCTTGTGCACCACATCCGCAATGCGTTTAGCGGATTGCTCGACCAGCAGGCGATCCTCACCCTCCACCATCACACGCAACAGCGGCTCGGTGCCGGACGGGCGCAGCAGCACGCGACCTTTGCCGTCGAGCGCCTGTTCGACCGCGGCGACGACAGATGCGATCTCGTGATGCGCCAGACAATCGCATCCCTTTTTGACCCGCACATTGATCAACACCTGAGGATAGAGTCGCAAACCGCCTGCGACGTCAGTCAGGCTTCGATTCTCGCTGCGCATCGCATGCAATACTTCCAGAGCCGAGACAATACCGTCACCGGTACTGTGCTTGTCAAGACACAGAATGTGGCCGGAGTTCTCACCACCCAACTGCCATCCATGCTTACTCAGCAATTCCATCACATAACGGTCGCCCACCTTGGCGCGCAAGAATGGAATATCCATGCGAGCCATTGCGTGTTCGAAGGCAAGGTTAGTCATCAGCGTACCCACGACACCACCGGAGAGTCGCCCCTGCTCCTTGCGGTGGCGTGCAATCACATACAACAGCTGGTCGCCGTCATAAAGCTCGCCCGCACTATCCACCATCACCAGCCGGTCGCCGTCGCCGTCCAGAGCGATACCCAGATCTGCACCGTGCTCGACCACAGCCTTCTGCAGATTGGCAGGGGACGTCGCCCCGTAGCCGTCATTGATGTTTTTACCATCCGGACTCACACCGATAGCAATGACTTCCGCCCCCAACTCGTGAAACACATTCTGCGCGGTGTGGTAGGTTGCGCCATGCGCGCAGTCCACCACAATTTTCAAACCGCGCAGATGCATGGATGAAGGGAACGTGCTCTTGCAAAATTCAATATAGCGACCGACTGCATCGTCCAGACGGCGGGCCTTGCCCAGCTGCTCGGAAGACCTGATCTTAATGGGCCCCTCCAACTTGGCTTCAATGGCATGCTCGACATCATCAGGCAACTTGGTGCCACTGGCGGAGAAAAACTTGATTCCGTTATCATCAAACGGGTTATGAGACGCTGAAATCACGATACCCGCCTGCAAACGCAGGGTGCGCGTCAGATAAGCCACTGCGGGAGTCGAAATAGGGCCTGCCAGATACACATCGACCCCGGCAGAGATTAACCCTGCCTGCAAAGCCGATTCCAGCATATACCCCGAGATACGCGTATCTTTGCCGATCAGCACAGCTGCGCGTTCGCCCATTGTATGCTCAGCCTTCGCCAATACGCGACCTGCGGCATAACCCAGATTCATCACAAACTGCGGCGTAATCGGAAAATCACCTACCCGCCCGCGTATTCCGTCCGTACCAAAATATTTTCTGCTCACTGTATTTCTCCGCTAATTGCATTCCAAATTTTCAATGCGTCGACCGTGGCCCGCACGTCATGTACCCGAACAATTTTGGCGCCGCGCTGTACCGCAATCAACGCTGCCGCGATGCTCGCAGGCATACGTTCCTCCACAGTCCGCCCCGTCAGCGCCCCCAACATAGACTTGCGCGAGAGTCCGGCAAGAACAGGCACGCCGAGACCGGCAAATGTGTTCAATTCACGCAACAACACGAGATTATGCCCCAGTGTTTTGCCAAAACCAAAACCCGGATCAATTGCGATACGTGCACGCGCTATGCCTGAATTTTCTGCTGCTGCGATGCGATCGCGCAGGAAGGCAAGGACTTCTCCTGAAACATCCTTGTATTCGGGCTGCGTCTGCATGGTCTGCGGATTCCCCTGTTTGTGCATCAGACACACGGCCGCATCGCTCAGCGCGGCGACTTTCATCGCGGCCTCATCCTGCAGCGCGTTGATATCGTTGAGCATGGATGCTCCGGCCAAGATGGCCTCCCTCATCACGTCCGGCTTGAAGGTGTCTATCGAGATCGGCACGGGCAGTCCGCGTAATGCTTCGATCACGGGCAACACGCGATCCATTTCTTCCTGAATGCCGACCGGTGCAGCCCCGGGGCGGGTCGATTCTCCGCCGATATCGATGATACCCGCACCTTGTTCAATCAGCTGGTGAGCACGTGCAATCGCAGCATCACCATGCAACCCTCCATCGGAGAAAGAAT
>JBAZCE010000085.1:0-9737 GCA_041671105.1 Gallionella sp. | reverse complement strand
GTTAAATACCGCTTTCAAGTGTTTTTGCTGCAAGTTATAAACGCTTGCGATCTTGAATTTGAGATAAAACAAATCACTGAAGAAATTCCTTATGATCGTTCTGCGTTTGTCCTGAGTACCTTGACCAACTTTCTTCTGTTTCTTCGCAGCCTTATCAACATTCTTTTGTAACAAAACTTCGACTTCATTTGAGCAGTGTTTTGGGACACGATGTGAGCCAGAACGGTACTCACAATTTTTTCCATCGACACGCCCTGGCTTAATTTTTTTCGGCTCAGTCATTTTTAGCTCCACTTTAATTTCTCTTCACTCTTTTTGAGTGAGATGTGTTCAGATATTTAACGGGCAGTGTCGTTTACATCACCAACGCGCTGATATCCCACACCCACATTCTCGTGTATTCATTGAGCAATCTCAAATGTGAAAAACAGTGTTTAAGTACGATATTTGAAATTCACAAATTGTGGCAATATCCTTGACCGACCTCCACATTTGATTTATTTCGGATCACCTTCTCTGCATCAATTAAAACAAAGCGCCATTGAACGCAACCAAACATTTCAAATTTTATCTCCTCTCAGTCTTGCGGAGGTTTGCGATTTAATCGTCGCTCTGTCACTGAATCCGTCAGCTCGGTTGAGTATTTTTTCGGCGTTAGCCGCGGTATAAACGTGAGTCTCATCGGGGGGAAATCAAAGAAAAACATTTCTGCTTAATCTCTGTCCGCAACAAAGTTGCGCAAGCCTACGGCCTGTCCTTCTAAACCATTTCTGGGTTACCCAACTTTTTTAAATCTTTCTCGATCACACATGCGGCATACTCTCTTCGTCGCCTACCACCAGCGACATATCCTTTCGGAACCGTCTTTTCCTCCAGCACTCCTTTTGCGATTTCTCAGCATATCGGAATGACAACCATAACTAAAAAATCATGGGGGGTATGTGTAATGCATGCAGCGTCTTGTCCTTTTTTTAACATTTTCATTTTGCTCTATCCCAACCCTCGATCCTGATTCACCTCATACGTCTGTCTCTCCAAGGCACAGCCTTGGCAGTACGACGAACAGCCTGATACCGCGCAATCCAACACCACCAGCCAACGGCGCAAAAGCCTGGTCGGCTTCGTGCATTGGATCTCTGGGTGTCAGTGCGTTCGCATCTGAGGTTACTAACAGTTCTACTGATTGGTTTTACAAAAGATTGAATGTCATGCCCGGACAGGGCCGACGATAGCGTTCAGGATGAATCCCACAATCTACCTAAGACTATCTGTGCGTTACACAGACGGATGAGCGGCGCGTGTGCGTTACTCGATTTACGGTGACTAGCCGTTCCAGCGTTTTTACTACATGCCACTTTCGTGGGCTTTTGAAAGTCTAGTTTCTATTCCTTGTGGGAGCACCTACTAACAAGCGCAGTTTTTTCACTTGAACCACCAAGACCTCGACTAATCGAAAGTGCGGCGATTGTTCCAATTATTCCTGCTGGCGTCAACTGGTTTTTTGCATTTTCGGACACGCGTTATTCCGCTCTTACCTATTCGTATTTCCGTTAAAACCTAAGTTTTATGCGGGTTGCGGCAGCACTCTCTCTCCTTTTACTGGTGAAAAATTAGCCCGATTTCAGCAAAATTTTATCAGAATTAATGGGCGATTTACCGAGTGAGATCCGCTATAAGAAAACGGGCCTGATGCTTTGGGCTGCAGCCCAAATCAGCGATACAAGCGGGCCTGTTTGATGACCCCGTTAACCAAGATAGGCAGACAACCTGATGCGGGTGATGGACGCCATCAACAGAAAAGCAGTGTTACCACCGCCGCATTGGGCATCAATCAGCGTTGGGCAATGCGGAGGGAGAGCAAGTCACAAACTATACGACTGACGGGAATGAATTACGGGGTGGGGTGGGTTGGCTCGAACAGCCGCCTGAGGGCCTATGATCGAGCTTTATGTACAGCATGAGCGAATCGGGCCAGAAGCCGATGATATCCATAGTTTCACGCCGCAGCCTGTGCGCGCAAGGACTCATAGAGGCCCGCGTTATTGAGCAGAATGTCTTTCATACCGCCCTGTATGGCGGCAGAATTTAGCGCCTGCGTACTCATCAGCGTGTGCGCATCCAGCGCCCCCATGATGGCGTTCATCAGTTCTGTTTTCAGGTCGGGCGAATTAGCAAATTGCTCCTTGCTGTTGTTCGTCGCTTGCTGCATCAGCTTTGCCGACTCTAGCAGTTTTCCCTTGATGACGTTGTTCACATAGACCAGTTTGTCCTGGTCTGTGAGTTCACCGTCAAAAAGGCCATTCACTTTTTCAATAATCTCGTTCAGCCAGGCTTTTTCTTTATCCTGCACGCTGCCGCTGCCGGCCTCGGTGATGGGATCGAGCTTGGGTGTTTCACCTTCGCCCAAGAGCATGGCGTGCTTACCCTTGTTCTTCAGGTCGTGATGCGTCAGCACAACTTTTGAGAGATCAATGCCCTCGCGCTCGCGGCCAAACTCCAGCAGTGGCAGCAGGCGTTTGTAAAAGATGGCGCGCTTCTCGATAGCAGTGTTGCCGTAGTCGAAGATTTGCGAGAGGAAGATATAGAGCCGGATAAAAGCGCCCATATCGGCTTTAAACAGAATCAGGGCGTGTAGCTCGTCCTGCGCTGCCTTGATTGCAGCATCATCCTCTTTGGCCTGTGCTGCATTCAACGCAGCCTGGGCGGCCTTGTAGCGCTTCATTACGCGATCCTGCACAGGTTCCAGCGCGGCGATCAGCTCGCTTTGCTTGGCACTCGGGTTTAACTCTACAGCTACCACGCGATCTACCTCGAAGTCATCGTAGTGACCGGCAGCATCCAGTTTGGCACGTAGATCGAAGACCAGATTCGGGTCTGTCGTTGCTGATAGCTCCGCCGTGGTGTGATAGGTCTTGAAGGCCGCCAGTACTTCCTCGGGGGCGTTCACAAAATCCAGCACATAGGTCGTGTCCTTGCCGGGGTAGGCACGGTTTAGGCGCGAGAGGGTTTGCACGGCCTGGATGCCCGCCAGCCGCTTGTCCACATACATGCCGCACAGTAGCGGCTGATCGAAGCCTGTCTGGAATTTGTTTGCCACCAGCAGAATTTGATACTCGTCGCCCTTGAAGGCTTCGCGAATATCGCGGCCTTTCAGGTTTGGATTCAATGCCTGGCTGTTTTCGGTGAAGCCATCCGGGCCGGATTTCTTGTCATTCACTTCACCGGAGAAGGCAACCAACGAGCCAATCTTGTAACCGCGCTCCTTGATGAATTTGTCGATGGCTAGCTGCCACCGCACGGCCTCAAGCCGACTGCCGACCACCACCATCGCCTTAGCCTGCCCGTTAAGCAGTGGAGCGACATACTGGCGGAAGTGTTCCACCACGATTTCTATTTTCTGCGCGATGTTATAGGGGTGGAGCTTGACCCAGCCCATGATCTGCTTCATCGCCGCGCTACGTTCGACTTCCTTGTCGGAGATTTCTTTACCTTCCTGCGCCAGTTTGAACGCCAGCTTATAGGGCGTGTAGTTTTTCAGCACGTCGAGGATGAACTTCTCCTCAATGGCCTGACGCATGGAATAGACGTGGAACGGGTGCGGTATGTTGTCCGGCGCCGGTTTACGCGAGGGATCGGGGCGCGTGCCGAAAATCTCCATCGTTTTGTTCTTCGGTGTTGCGGTGAACGCGACGAATGTAATGCCGCCATCGTCCGACCTTGCGGCCATTTGCGCGACGAGGATGTCTTCGCTGCTGATTTCGCCACCGTCATTAAACTCCGCCAGTTCTTCAGGACTCAATACTGCTTTGAGCTTGGAAGCGGCCTCGCCGGTCTGCGAACTGTGAGCTTCATCGGCGATCACTGCGAAGCGTTTGCCCTGCGTGGCGGCCAGCTTGCGCACGGCTTCCAGCGCGAAAGGGAAGGTCTGGATGGTGCAAACTACGATTTTCTTGTCACCGGAGAGTGCCTCGGCCAGCTTGCCGCTCTTGCTGCCGTCCTGGTTGTTGATCGTGGCGACCACGCCACTGGTGCGCTGAAAATCAAACAGCGCTTCCTGAAGCTGTGCGTCGATGACGTTGCGGTCGGAGACCACCAGCACGGTATCAAAGACCTTCTTGTTCTGTGCGTCGTGCAGCTCGGCGAGAAAGTGCGCCGTCCACGCGATGGAGTTGGTCTTGCCTGACCCGGCTGAATGCTGGACGAGATACTTTCCGCCCGGCCCGTCGTTGAGCACGGCAGTCTGTATCTTGCGCGTCACGTCTAGCTGATGGTAGCGAGGGAAAATGATTGCTTTGATCTGCTTCTTCTTGTCGCGCTGGGCGATGAGATAACGGCCCAGAATTTCCAGCCAGGAATCCGTCGCCCATACCTGTTCCCACAGATAGGCCGTGCGGTGGCCGCCTTGCGGGTTCACCGGGTTGCCCGCCGCGCCATCGTTGCCCAGATTGAAGGGCAGGAACATCGTGGCCGGCCCGGCCAGCTTGGTCACCATGTGAACTTCGCTGTTGCTTACCGCAAAATGCACCAGCGCCCCATTGGGGAAAGACAGCAAGGGTTCTGCGGCCTGCCCCTTGGGCTTGGGGTTGCGATCAAAGCGATACTGGTCAATCGCATCGTTGATGCTTTGGGTGAAGTCGGTTTTCAGTTCCGCAGTTGCGACCGGCAGGCCGTTGAGAAAGAGGCCGAGGTCGATGCTGTTCTCGTTGTGCAGCGAATAGCGCAACTGCCGCACCACGCGCAGCCGGTTGGCGGCATGACGGGCGAGGATGTCGTGATTGATCGCCAGCGCCGGTTTGAATTCGGCCAGTTTCAGTGGTGCCTTGAGGCCCAGCAGTTCGATACCGTGGCGCAGCACATCGAGCGTGCCGCGCTGATCAAGCTGATCGCGCAAGCGGTTAAGCAACGTTTCACCGGCCTGAGCACCGTGATTCTTGGTCAGCGTTTCCCATGCTTGCGGCTGTGTAGTCTGCACCCAAGCCAGCACATCCGCATGGAACAGTGCCCGTGCGCGGTCATAGTTTGCCGCATCGCCCTCGGCATATAGCCAACCGTGATTGGCTAAGTGTTCACAAATCTCGATCTCGAAGCTGATTTCTTTGTGCAGGCTCATGCTGTTTACTCTTCGGTGAATTGGCGAACGTCAATCTGCCCAGTGACGGCAGCAGAAATCAGCGCAGTGCGGCGCTCTTGCAGCAGGTCGATGGCGCGCTGGGCTTCGGCGGTGAGTGTGTCGAACTTGGTGAATTCTTCAGAGATAAACCGCGTGATTTTGATTTGTTCGTCTGGATTGGGTAGAGGAACAAAAAAATCGAGCATGTCGGATACATTGATACTTGCCTGATTGGCTGTGCCGTGTGCGTATAAATCCAGATGATCGCGATAACCTACCGTTTGAAGAATAAAAAATAGAAAGTCATTCGTCAGCCTCAAGGCCAATGGTGTGAAGACTACTGTATTCTGATTAAGCAGGCTTTCAGAAAGTGCCTCTGGAACTTTCCCAATTTGGCCTACCGCGCTGTTTCGTACCTCTGGAGCGCTGCCGACTGTACTGAGGACCAACTCCCCAGTCCTGAGTATGGCCTGAGGATATTGCTCTAGAAAACTATTCGGTAAACACGTTTCTGATTGTTTAATTGTAAGTCCTTTGATGTCACTGGCTTTAACGACGTTGACACCATCATCGGTAAAATGGTCCGCTTTGAAGGCGATACCCTTTCTAGTCGAAACTAAGCGACTGAACTTTCCGATCACCCAATGCGCCGGTATATCCCCCAGCCATTCGATGCCGGAATCTTTCATAGGGGCATTGGGGTTTATGCCTTGGGTGACGGCGTGGGAGATGACGGCTTGGCGTTTTTCTTTCAGCAGTTCCATCAGTCGCCGCTGCTCTGCCACCAGTTCGTCGATCTTCGCGGTTTCGTGGTCGAGAAAGGCGGCGATTTGGGTTTGCTCTTCAGTTGGAGGCACAACCATTGCAATTTCGGCCATCTCACCATTCATAATCTTCGCGCCATTCGTATCTGGTCGCTTATAAAACTGCGTTGCAAAAGACAGGTAGTGCAACCCAAAGTTAAGGTTGTAGTCAACAGCGCTTTTCAGCTGAAGCGTCCCACAGACGTTTGTGCAGTTGTGTTTCCCCTTTCTCAGGAAAACTGTTCCAGCATTCGCACCATCTGTTGTCCAGGTTATTTGGTCGCAATCAAAGTCGAATGTTTCTATAAATCCGAGACATCCATCATTCGTAGTTTGCGACGAAAATACTGGATAAGTTCCGTTTTCATTGGCTTCATCAAGAGAAATAACACGACCTCGCCCGATAGCAAAAATATTTTTCACGCGAACGTTATGCCAATGCTCCGGCACCTCGCCCAGCCATTGCACACCACTGTCCTTGTATTCTGAATAATGCGGAAAGCTCATGCGTCGCCACTTTCCAGCGTTTTTTTCACCAGGCGGTCGAAGTCGGACTCGAACAACTTATCCTGCACGATGCGGTATTTTTCAAACTCGCTTTCGGCAAACGCTTTGGCGACCGCCTGACTCACTTTTCCGGGGTGATCGAGGATGTCTCTTTCATTGAATTGCAAAAAGGCGTTGAGCTTGGTCGCCCAATCCTGCATGGTCATGGGGATGCCGCGCTCGGCCTGATCTTCGGCATAATCGAGATACATGGTGACGAAACGATCTAGCGATCTCAGTTCTTTTTCGCTGAGGTAATTTTTTGCGACAACGACATCGGGCTTGAGAATTTTTCCGTGCGGCGCGTTTTTCCAGGTGGTTAGCCCCATCTGTGCCTTCTGGCTATCTGCGCGCTCGACGATCAATTCGGCGGCGGTGCGTCCGTGGATGGCGAAATGCAGTTTGTTTTGCACCGTGGCAAAAAACGCCTGCGTGGTTTCCGCCTTGCCGCTGTAATCCATCGCAGTGGCGTAGATGTCGGTAATCTTTTGGTAGAACTTGCGTTCACTGGCGCGGATTTCGCGGATTTCTGCGAGCAGGTTTTCGTAATATTCCTGGCTCAAAAACGCGCCGTTTTTCAGCCGTTCCTTGTCCAGCACATAGCCGCGAATGGCGAAGTCGCGCAGCACGCCCGTGGCCCATTGGCGGAACTGGGTGGCGCGGGTAGAATTAACCCGGAAGCCGACGGCGATGATGGCGTCGAGGTTGTAGAAGCGCGTGGTGTAATCCTTGCCGTCTTCGGCAGTGTGTCGGAAATCCCGACATACTGATTTTTCCTCCAGTTCACCCGTCGCAAAGATGTTCTGCAAGTGTTCGGTGATGGTGCTCCGCCCCTTGTCAAACAGCACGCCGAGCAACTTCTGGGTCAGCCAGACAGTTTCATCCGCTACGCGAACCTCAATGCCATCCTCGCCCGCCTGATTGCTGAAAATTAAAAACTCGGCGGTGCTGTTGCGGATTTGGAGTTTCTTTTCGGTGCTCATGCTGATAATCCAGCGATCATGGTCAGGATGCGGTCGGTGACGCCTTTGAGTTCGGCGTCGATTTCGGCGAGCGGACGCGGCGGCTTGAACACGTAGAAGTGGCGGTTGAAGGGGATTTCGTAGCCGACCTTGGTTTTGTCGTGGTCGATCCATGCGTCCGGGGCATGGGGCAACACTTCGCGTTTGAAGTAGCTTTCCACATCCTCTGAGAGCGGCACGTTTTCGGTATCTCGCAGCGATGAATTTGGCACGGGCTTGCCCTTGGCTTTACCCTTGCTGGACAAAACGATATTGCCCGCCGCGTCGCGCTCGGGACGCTCGACAGTGATGGTGCGGTAGCCGAAATCCTCATTCTTGAAGATGCGGCTGATCGGCACGCCGTCTCGGGTGGATTCCTCAAATTGACCGAACAAACGGGTGATGTCGTCGATGTGTTCAGGGCTGAGTTCTTTACGTTTCGACCCGAGGCTCTTACGCATCTTTTGCCAGAAGCTGCTGGCGTCGATCAGTTGCAGCTTACCCTTGCGGGCAGCGGGCTTGCGGTTGCTGACGATCCAGACATAGGTGCTGATGCCGGTGTTATAGAACATGTCGGTGGGCAGGCCGATGATGGCCTCGACCAGATCGTTTTCCAGCATGTAGCGGCGAATAACGGCGAACCATTGAGCACAATACCGAAGCGGCTGCCGCCATCGACGGCGGGGCGCATCTTGGACGCGAGGTGCAGCAGAAACAGCAACGAGCCATCGCTGACACGCGGCAGGCCGGGGCCGAAGCGACCGTTAAATCCTTGTTGTTCAGCTTCCTTGCGAATCTCTTTTTCGATCTTCTTCCACTCCACGCCGAAAGGCGGATTGGAGAGCATGTAGTCGAACACTTTGCCGTGCAGACCGTCGGCGGAGAGCGTATTGCCGAAAATGATATTGGCAATATCCTGGCCCTTGATCAGCATGTCTGCTTTGCAGATGGCGTAGGACTCGGGGTTCAACTCCTGCCCATACATGACCATCCGGGCGTCGGGATTGAGGCCGGCTAAATGTTCGTCTGCCACGCTCAACATGCCGCCAGTGCCGGCGGTGGGGTCGTACAGCGAACGAACCACACCGGGTTTGGTCAGCGCCTGATCGTCCTCGATGAACAGTAGATTCACCATCAGGCGGATCACCTCACGCGGAGTGAAGTGCTCCCCGGCTGTTTCGTTGGACAGTTCGGCAAACTTGCGGATCAGCTCCTCGAACACAGCGCCCATCTCGGCATTGCTGACGGCATCAGGGTGAAGATCAATGTTGGCAAACTTTTCGGTGACCAGATACAGAAGGCCAGACTTGGCCAGCTTGTCAATTTGCGTGTGAAACTCAAAGCTCTCAAAAATGTCGCGCACGGCGGGCGAGAACGCTTGCATGTAGGCGCGCAGGTTTTCACCGATATGGTCCTGGTCGCCCATCAGCTTCTTCAGGTCGAGCGGCGAGGTGTTGTAGAAGAGTTGGCCCGATACCTTAAGCATAAAAGGTTCGGGATTGAGTCCAGCCTTCTCGCGTTTTTCTTTTTCGGCTAGCACGGCAGGCTTGGTAGCCTCCAGCACGCAATCAAGGCGGCGCAGCACAGTGAACGGCAGAATGACCTTGCCATATTCGGATTGCTTGTAGTCGCCGCGCAGCAGATCAGCAACGGACCAGATAAAGGACGAGAGATTCGGGTTGGACATTAAATATGGGACTTTTCGAGTGATGGACGATGCAATTGATCGAAATTTTACTAACAGACTAGAAGTATCCTTTACTGCTGCACTTTGGGCAATGGCACTGGAGAATTTTGAATAATTTGGGCTGGTGTGCGGAAATTGGCGATGGGCTCCTTGTAGCGTAATTCAAGTTCTCCATTCACCCGGGAGCATCACCTGAAAACAACTTCGTGATTGCTCGACCCTGAAGCTGTCTATCGTGATGGACCGCCAATGGCACGCTGCGACAAATCAACTCGCTAAAATCAGCGTAACAAAGCCGTCATCCGAGTTTTACGTTCTGATAATTTTTCAAAACGCCCAATTGCAGTCGTTCACGAAGCGTCACAACCTACCAATCGCATTTACAAACGTTTGATGTACTCAATGTTTTCCACAGAAAAATCGACATTGTTATAAGAAAAATAGAGGATAAAAGCTAAAGGCAATACCTAACCTGAACTTTGCATAAACCGTCTTCTGTGCGATTTCATTGCTCCCGTTGTATTTTTCGATTTTCAGCCGACAGTCCCCCAACCCCCGCTGGCGGGGTGAAGCGTGAATGGGTTGTTGAT
>JBAZCE010000084.1:0-9868 GCA_041671105.1 Gallionella sp. | reverse complement strand
CCGATATGGATTTTCTGGTGCGCATCTTCGACGAAGTCATCAAGGCTGGTGCCAAAACGCTCAATGTGCCCGATACGGTCGGCTATTCCATTCCTGCTGCCTGGGGCGAGCGTATCGGACAGTTGATCGCTCGCGTGCCCAATTCGGACAAGGTGATCTGGTCGACCCATTGCCATAACGATCTGGGGCTGGCCGTTGCCAACTCGTTGTCGGCGGTATTGAACGGTGCGCGTCAGGTCGAGTGCACTATCAACGGGCTGGGCGAACGCGCCGGTAATGCATCGCTCGAAGAGGTCGTGATGGCAGTGAAGACTCGCCGCGACGTGTTCCATCTGGATACGCGCATCGACACCACACAGATCGTTGCAACCTCCAAGCTGGTTTCCAGCATCACGGGTTATCCCGTGCAGCCGAACAAGGCGATCGTCGGCGCGAATGCCTTCGCCCATGAATCCGGGATCCATCAGGATGGCGTGTTGAAACACCGCGAAACTTACGAAATCATGCGCGCCGAAGACGTGGGCTGGAATGCCAACAAGCTGACGCTGGGTAAACTTTCCGGGCGCAACGCCTTGCGGTCGCGTTTTACGGCACTCAATATCGAGTTCGCATCGGAAGAGGCATTCAATGCGGCGTTCACGCGATTCAAGGAACTTGCGGATCGCAAGCACGAAATCTTCGATGAAGATTTACAGGCGCTGGTGAGCGACGAAGCCGTTAAGGAAGTCGATGAACATTATCGTCTGATTTATCTGCGCGCTCATTGTGAGACCGGCATCCTGCCCGTTGCAAAAATCGCGATGAACATCGGATCTGAGCTGCATGAGGCCGAAATGCAGGGCGGTGGCCCGGTGGATGCGGCGTTCAAGGCGATCGAAATAATCGTGCACAGCGG
Source organism: Gallionella sp. (assembly GCA_041671105.1). Lineage (GTDB taxonomy): Bacteria > Pseudomonadota > Gammaproteobacteria > Burkholderiales > Gallionellaceae > Gallionella. Next base: position 8,973 of record JBAZCE010000084.1, on the reverse strand, counting down.
CACCGAGCTGCAACTGTATTCGGTGAACAACATTACCAGCGGTACCGACGCGCAGGGAGAGGTGACGGTGCGTCTGGCAAAGGGCGGGCGTATCGTCAACGGGCAGGGGGCGGATACCGATATTGTGGTGGCATCCGCCAAGGCTTATCTGAATGCATTGAACAAGTTGCACAGCGGTTCGGAACGCGCTCATCCTCAAGTTTGAACTTTCCGCTAATTGCGTGTCTGAGTAAGCAGCGCTGTTTGCGCCGCTTATCGTTTACACACCGGAGATTATCTTGAAAAAACTGTTGCTGGGTTCTGCAATCTTGTTTGCAACAATGGGTTCGACCTTGGCTTGTACCCTTAAACAAAATACCAATTGTTACCAGGCCTCGCTGGCGGGTAAGAAAATGGATCAGCTCGATTTGCACGGCATCCTGCTGGGTGGTGCGGATATGACCAAGGCTGACGTGAGCAAGACCAATCTTACCCGTGCGAATCTGAACGAGGCGAAGCTGATGGGTGCGAATTTCACGGGTACCGATTTTAGCAATGCGACGCTGTTTTTCGCCAACATGACCGGTGCCAACCTGACAGGCGCGAATTTTTCCAATGCCGGGCTGAAGGGTGTGAACTTCTCTGAAGCCAACCTGACAGACACCAATTTCAGCGGTGCCAGGATGGAAGAGGCGACTTTTTCCAAGACGATTTTTTGTCGCACGCTGATGCCCAACGGGATCGTGAACAGCGCAAACTGTCCGGCCGAAAAGCCGGCTGCAGCGGTAAATGACGCGTCGACCATCAATGGTTGCGTCATCGCGCAGCGCACGGTCTGTCTGAATGCGCAGCTGGCGGAAGCGAATCTGGGCTCGGCCAATCTGACAGGCGCGCAACTCTACATGGCTAACATGGCTCAGGCTAACCTGTTCAAGGCCAATCTGGGTAAGGCTAATTTGACTGAAGCCAATCTTGCGCGTGCCAATATGACCCGCGCCAATCTGTCTCAGGCCAACCTGACCGATGCGAACCTGAACCGGGCCATATTGCGCGGTGCGCAATTACAGCACGCCAATCTGAACGGTGCAGTATTGTTGAGCGTCGATCTGACGGATGCCGACCTGTCCGGCGCTAATATTGCCGATGCAGCACTGACAGGGGCTACTTTCTGCAACACGGTGATGCCAGACGGACGTGTGAGTAACAGCAGTTGTATGGTTGAGAAAAAGCACGAAGCCGAACCCGCTAAGGTCGAGGTGGCACCGGTTCAGCCTGTCGCTCAGCCCGTCGTTCCGGAAGTGAAGGCGCCGGCAAAAACCAGACGAAAATAAGTTTTGATCGAAAAAAGGGCACGCATGCGTGCCCTTTTTTATGCGCGTAAGTTTTTCCGTGCCGCCAGCCAGGTGACATACTCATCGATGGGCATGGGCTTTGCAAAGTGATAGCCCTGCAAAATCTCCACGCCCATATCTGTCAGCAATGCAGCTGTTTGCGCGTCTTCCACGCCTTCGGCTACGCACTCCAGATTCAGCGACTTTGCGATTGAGAGGATGGCCGTAGCAATGCCGAGGCCACTCTTTTCGTGGATGCGCCTGACGAAGGAGATATCCAGTTTGAGTTCGTCGGCGGGGATTTCGTGCAGTTGCGACAGCGAGGAATAGCCTGTGCCAAAATCGTCGATGGCGATGCCGAAGCCCTGAGCATCCAATTCGGCAATGCGTTCCCTCGCATACTCGACATCCGACAATGCGAGGCCTTCGGTGATCTCAAGCATGATTTGCCGTGGTTTTATCCCTGCATGCCTGATGTCGTCGCAAAATTGCTGCACGATGGTGCTGGAAAATAACTGCCGCTTGGACAGGTTAACCGACAGGCGATGGTCTGCGGGCAGTCTGGGGAAGGCGCACAGCGCCTGCTGCCATACGGACTGGCCGAGCTTGTCAATGAGTCCCAGGCTTTCCGCCATAGGGATGAATACCGACGGCGGAATCCAGCCCTGTTCGGCTTCGTGCCAGCGCGCCAGCACTTCGGCGCCGATCACCTCGCCGGTCTGCGCGGAGATCAGCGGTTGCAGCCAGGCCAGTATCTGATTGTTGTGTATCGCAGTGGACAGGCGACTCTGGATGTAAAAGGATTGTCTGCCGGTTTCCTTGCCCGCGATAGTATTGAAGAACTGGATGTTGTTGCGCCCCTGTGCCTTGGCGTAGAACATTGCACGGTCCGCTTGCGCCAGCAGCATCTCGCTGTCGCTTGCATCGTCAGGGTATACCGCAAACCCGGCGCTGAACGAGAACGGGAATTCAGTATCCTCAATCGTGATGTGTTCACGGGTGAGCAGTGCCAGTTTTTGCGTGATATCTTTTGCATCCTGTAATGAGTTGAGGTCGGGGCACAGCACCACGAATTCGTCCCCTCCCCATCGCGACAGCGTGTCCGTGCTGCGCAAGGCAAGCCCCAATCTTTGACTGACTTCCTTGAGCAGGCGGTCACCGATCTTGTGGCCGAAATTGTCGTTCACCTGTTTGAAGTGATCGATGTCAATAAATCCCAGCGCCACACGCTGATTGCTGCGCGCAGCGCGCGAGATTGCCATTTCAAGGCGGTCATCGAGCAATATCCGGTTGGGTAAATTGGTCAACGCATCGTGCATTGCCATGTGGCTGATTTGTCTCTCGTGCAGATAGGTGCTCGAAATGTCGCGCACGACGCCGCGGATGCTGGTTACCTGATTGTTTTGCCTGATGGCGGCAAAGCGGCCCTCGACCCAGCAATGCGTGTCTTCGTCACGGTGCAGGCGAAAACGAATGTTGAGCTGTTGTTTTTGTTCATGAACTAGCGCGCTGAATTGCTCCAGTACTTCTGCAATGTCCTCATGATGCACGCAAGCGATAAGGCCGAAATCGTCGACATCGTTGATGCCGGTCATATCTTTCCAGGCATCGGTGGCGCGCAACAGGCGACCGTCCGGGGTCAGTTCGATGACCGCATCCTGCAGCAGATCCAGGGTTTGCAGATAGGCGCGCTGTTCTTCGTCGCGCAACAGGGCGAGATTCATCATGCCCGAGAGTTTTTGCTCCAGATCGCCGAAGACTTCCTCCAGTTGAACGATTTCATCCTGAGTTGCGGTGTTTTCATGATCCATCTTCAGACCCTGAACACGGGCAAACTCACGCATTTTTTCAGATAGCCGATACAGCGGCAGTGAAAACCGGTTTGCCACAGCGCGCGCCAGTAATGCCATCAGCAGGGTGGCAAGCAGGATCACGACGAAGGTGCGCCTGACCTGATCCAGAACGTTGGCAAGCAGATCTTTCGGTTGATAGCCGAGCACCATGTTGGCGTATTTCACGCCGTTTTCGCCCACCGGCGCCAGTACAAAGAAATCCTCCTTGTCGGTTTCAAGCAATTGCGTAGCCGCGTTTGTCTGTATTTGTTTAAGTGTTTGAATATTATATGGGAAGTCAGGTTTGTCTAGGGCGTATTCTGAGCCTATCGGAAATCGTTTCGGATGTGAGGCGGACAGCACACGCCCGTTATCATCCAGCAGTACGATTTCCTGTATATGCTCCGTGTGATCAGTCTTCCGGCTTGCATCCGGCGTGTGAAATGGTGCTGAAATCAACTCGTAGACCTGATATTCATCCCCCAGGCGCCATGAATTCAACAATGAGTGTTGATACAGGTTTGCAAGTTCAATGCCTTCGGCGCGCATCGATTCACGCGTGTTGTTGTAGGCCAGCCAGGCGGCAAACAGCGTGGCGAGCGTACCCATGGAGACGACCAGTAACGCGGTCAGGAGAGTTAGTTTGCGCCGGACACTAATTTTTTTCAGCATGTCTGGTCTTGTTCAGAGCGAGCATCAACTTCGCGATGCCATCGTACAGGTGTTCGTCGCCCGCGATGAACTTGTCCAGCCCCATCATGGCGAGCAGGGCGCGTCCTTCCGCATCGTTGTTCATGTTCAGCAGCGTGTCCTGCAAATTACGGAAGTCGGCTTTCGGCAGGCCGGTTCGCGCCACGAGGGGCGCAAAACCGTAATCGGCGGATTTCTGAACCAGCCGGGTTTTTGCGACCAGCTCCGGGAAGTAATGATCCATCTGCTCGTAAACGTAGCCGTCTACATTTGCGCCGTCGAGCAATCCGGCTGCGACTCCTTCAACCAGTTTCCGGTGCGAGTAGGTATACATCGTTTTTGAGAAAAAACTGTCGGGATTATCAGTCAGACGCTGAACCTCGCGGAGCGGAACATTGTGGCCGGAATTGGATAGCGGGTCTGAAAACCCGAAAATTTTGCCGCGCAGATCGGCAATCGAACGGGTGGCTGTGTCGCTCCCCGGCACGATCAGGTAAGACTGATACAACGGCCGACCTTTCCATACGCCGACTGCCAGAAGGTGTTGCAGCGATTTGTAACGCACGTGAGGGGCACCGCAAATCCAGCCTGCATCGAGCTTTTCATCGCGAAACATGTCCATCGTTTCCTGGTAGCTTCGTCGTTGCACGAACACAACGGGGCGGTGCAGGTGAACTTCAAGGTATTTTTTCCAGCGCAGGATCATGTCCTGTTGTTCGCCGATCATGACCGCAGAAAGCCCCAGTTGCATGGGCTGCGTCGTCGCCTGTGCGGTGCCGCAAAGGCAGCAGGCCAGCAGTGTAAGTTTTAAAAAACAGGCCGAAATGAATTTAGTGGAAAACATGCATGGTCTTTTTGGCGAGTCTTTAAAATGTAACTGTATGAATATACGTCTTCTTGGTCAGGATCTTGTAAGCTTTGCCATTCTAGCGGTAATGGCATGATTTCCGAAATGGTTTAACGGGCTTTTAAAAGTATTTTTGCTGATTGTTGCATTCAGGTGTGTCGGTTTGATGACGCAACGGTGTGTTTCGGCCTGATTGCCGGGGAAGCGTTATGTACGGCGGGCGAGTGAATAACAGGGGGCGATTGAGAAGAAGCCCGAAGCCGAATTCGTAAATGTTGAAACTGCAGCGCCAGTGGTTCATCCTTAAAACCGAACTTGTACACGAAAGGCACGAAAAAATACGAACAAATTCAAACTTTTACTCAGGTCGTGTTTTTCACCGATTTGGTGAGCCATAAAACAAGCCTAACATTTTGATCTGTTTCGTGAATTTCGTGTTTTGTGGATGAAAAGATTTTTCAAGGAAAGCCGGACGGCGTCAACCCGAATCAGCAGCAGCGCTTTATCCCGGTCCATTTTTGCTGCTGCTCATATGCGAACCAGGCGCGACGCGACAAAACCGGCTGTTCCGGATGAGTGGCGGCGCAATGCGCCAGATAACGCTCATAACCGTCGTCGCCGCTGAGCTGGCGAATGACGCGCCAGAAGTTTCGCCCGTTAACCTTAAGCAGCCGAAGAAACGTCGCGAGCAGGTCAAGATGCAAGGCGCGGCGCGGGGAGCGACGCAGACATACCATTGAGGGTAGGCAAGGAGTCGAGCCGCGCCGCAACGCCGCAGATTGATCGCGCAGCAGTTTATTCAGTCGCGCGCCCATGCTTCCTCCAGCTGCGTCGGATAATGCGGCTCTTCCGACAGCGGCGGCACGGGCTTGCCCTGCAGGTGGCGCACGCAGACGCGCAGCATGTCGATCACGATCAGCCACAGCAACAAGGCGAAGAACAGCACCAGTGCGGCATCGAGTTGCTGGTTGAATATCAGTTGCGGCGCAACCGCCGCTTTTTCGGGCGGCAGCAAGCCTGCGGCAAGCTTGTCTGACAGGCTGTTGGCTGCAGCGAGAAAGCCGATGCGCGGATCATCGCTGGTCAGCTTTTGCCAGCTTGCCGTGCTGGTAATGATGATCAGCCAGACGAGAGGCAACACGGTCACCCAGGCGTATTTCAACTTGCCGGATTTCACCAGAATGCCGGTCAACACACACAATGCAATCGCTGCGAGTATCTGGTTTGATATGCCGAACAGCGGCCACAGGATATTGACGCCGCCGTTCGGGTCGATCACGCCGATGTACAGAAAATAACCCCATGCAGCGACGACCAGCGCGCTGCTCAACAGCACCGAAGGGTACCAGGAGGTGCGCCCCATCGGTTTCCAGATGTTGCCGAGCAAGTCCTGCAGCATGAAACGACCGACGCGTGTGCCTGCGTCCAGCGTGGTCAGGATGAAGATCGCTTCGAACATGATCGCGAAGTGGTACCACAGCGCGAGCAGCTGTTGTCCGAAGGCGTTGCCGAACAGGCTGGCCATGCCGACCGCAAGCGAAGGTGCTCCGCCGGTACGCGCGAACAGCGTAGCCTCGCCCATCTGCTGCGCGAGCAGGTGCATCTGCTCAACGCTCACCGGGAAACCCCACGAGGAAATTGTGGCGACGGCGTCTAGCGCTTCCTTGCCTACGACGCCGGCGGGCGAATTGATCGCAAAATACACACCAGGATCGAGCACGCTGGCCGCGATCATCGCCATCATCGCGACCATCGATTCGAGCACCATGCCGCCATAGCCTATCATCCGAATGTCCCGCTCGTTGGTCAGCAGTTTAGGTGTGGTGCCCGATGAGATCAGTGCATGAAAGCCTGAAATCGCGCCACAGGCGATCGTGATGAATACGAACGGAAACAGCGCGCCGCCAAAGATCGGGCCGCTGCCATCGATGAACTGGGTTAATGCCGGCATCTTGATTTCCGGGCGCAGCCAGACGATCGTTGCGGCCAGCAGCAGCACCGTGCCGAGCTTCATGAACGTCGAGAGGTAATCGCGCGGCGCCAGCAGCAGCCAAACCGGCAGGATGGCTGCAGCAAAGCCGTAGGCGATCACGGCGAAGGCCAACGTCAGCCCCGGATGATCGAACAGCACGCGTAGGCCAGCCTGGTGGTCAACCCAGCTGCCTCCGGCGACCGCAAGCAGTAGCAGGACCACGCCGAGTACTGAGCCTTCGAGTACACGGCCGGGGCGCAATTTGTACATATAAAGACCGACCAGCATGGCGATCGGGATTGTCGCCGCTACGGTGGAAGTCGCCCAGGGACTGTTCTTCATCGCGTTGACCACGACCAGGCCCAGCACAGCGATCAGAATGATCATGATCAAAAAAGTCGCAACCAGCGCTGCGATGCCGCCGATCGTGCCAAGTTCGTCGCGCGCCATCTGTCCCAGACTGCGTCCGTTGCGTCGGGTTGAACAGAATAGTGTCACCATGTCCTGCACGCATCCGCCCAGCACTGCGCCGAACAGTATCCACAAGGTTCCTGGCAGATAACCGAACTGTGCGGCCAGGGTCGGGCCTATCAAGGGGCCAGGGCCTGCGATGGCGGCGAAATGGTGGCCGAATACAATCCAGCGGTCGGTCGGTATAAAATCGCGCCCGTTTGCCAGCCGTTCGGCCGGTGTGGCGCGCGTGGCATCCACGCTCAGCACGGTTGCCGCGATCCACGCCGCATAAAAGCGGTAGGCGATCGCGTAGATGCAAAGCGCTGCGGTGATAAACCAGAGCGCGTTGACGGTCTCGCCGCGGTTTAGTGCAATGCCGCCTGTGGCTGCCGCACCAAGCACTGCCACGGCGAGCCATAGTATTTTGGAATAAGTTTTCATAACGCAATCAATCGGCTGACAGTAATTTATGCGACAATACTATATTAAATTACTAATCTGAGGGCTACGGATTCTTTCCTCCCCGGGCAATATATGCTCCGGGTATGAGCAGTTTACGGTTCACAGTTTACAGTTCTCGGTTTGCAGTTTACAGGTGGTTTGTATTGCAGTGCTGTTTTATAGCAATTGATTGTTCAATGATTTTTGCTTTAAAATCAATCGGTTGACGCTGTTTTGTGCGGCAGGCAGTGTATATTTTGACCGCATAACGCGGCGACTCTATTGTCAGGATTAGATTTGTTTTTAGATAACTTCAAACAATTGTTGGCCGCCGATATGACCTGCGTCGATCAGGTGATACGAAAACGGCTGCACTCTGAAGTGTTGCTGGTCAATCAGGTCGGCGAATACATTGTCAGCAGCGGTGGAAAACGCCTGCGTCCGGCATTGGTGATTTTGTCAGCCCATGCATTCGGCTATCAGGGCGAGCATCATTACGATCTGGCCGCCGTGGTCGAGTTCATCCATACCGCTACCTTGCTGCACGACGATGTGGTGGATGAATCCGATCTACGCCGCGGGCGGCAAACGGCCAATGCGCTGTTCGGCAATGCGGCGAGCGTGCTGGTTGGCGATTTTCTGTATTCGCGCGCCTTTCAGATGATGGTCGAAGTAGGCGAGATGCGCGTGATGCAGACGCTGGCCGATGCGACCAACGTGATTGCCGAGGGTGAGGTGTTGCAACTGCTCAACTGCAACGATGCCGACGTGGATGCCGAAAATTATATGCGCGTAATTCACTATAAAACGGCCAAGTTGTTCGAGGCGTCGGTACGCCTGGGCGCGATTCTGGCGCAGGCATCGAGTGCGGATGAGGCTGCCGCAGCAAAATACGGCATGCATCTGGGTACCGCCTTTCAGTTGATCGACGATGTGCTGGACTATTCGGCTAACGAGAAGGAAACCGGCAAACATCTGGGCGACGATCTGGCCGAGGGGAAGCCGACCTTGCCTCTGATTTTTGCGATGCAGCATGGCACTGCTGAGCAGGCTGCCGTGGTACGAACGGCAATTGAACAGGGCGATGTCGGGAAGTTTGAAGAGGTGCTGAAAATCATCCACGACACCGGCGCGCTGGATTTCACGCGTCTGCAAGCTTTGCGTGAAGTGGAATTCGCACGCGACGCGATTGTCGGACTGCCGGAGTCGAAATATAAAAAATGTCTGATAGAATTGGCTCACTTTGCCGCCACGCGGCAGTACTGATCGATCGGGGTGTAGCTCAGCCTGGTAGAGTGCTACGTTCGGGACGTAGAAGCCGGAGGTTCGAATCCTCTCACCCCGACCAGAGTTGGTCGCTGTAACGGAGTTTCCATGAGTCGTCTGATCTTTCTGTTCGCCATCGCAGCGGTAATCTACCTGCTGTTT
>JBAZCE010000083.1:0-9891 GCA_041671105.1 Gallionella sp. | reverse complement strand
GTCGCGGCGGGGACAATCATGGCGGCTGACTTATCGCAGCGCATGGGCTGGATCAGCGAGGCCGATGTCGAGCGGATACGCACGCTGTTCGAGCGCGCAAACTTGCCTGTCACAGCACCTGATCTCGGCGTGGAAAAATACCTAGATTATATGGGGCACGATAAAAAAGTCGAGGGCGGCAAGATGCGTTTCGTTTTGCTCAAGAAAATCGGTCACGCAGTGATTTGCAAAGATGTGCCGGAGGACTTGTTGCTGCAGACCATCGAGGCTTGTGCGTCAATCAAACTAGTGCAGGACTGACATGGCTGACCTTGCCAGTTATGCGGTGAGTGAAGCCAATTCACGTGGCAGAAATTTCCCTGAAGAATCACCTCAAGGCCGCAGCGAATTTCAGCGTGACAGGGATCGTATCATTCACTCCGGCGCATTTCGCCGTCTGGAGTACAAAACCCAGGTGTTCGTGAATCACGAGGGTGATCTGTTTCGGACACGCCTGACCCATAGCATCGAGGTTGCACAAATCGCCCGTTCTATCGCGCGTCGCCTGAATCTGAATGAAGATCTGGCCGAGGCGATTTCGCTGGCGCATGATCTGGGCCATACCCCGTTTGGGCATGCAGGACAGGATGCGCTGAATAATTGCATGAAGGACTATGGCGGCTTCGAACACAATCTGCAATCGGTGCGGGTGGTGGATATGCTCGAAGAGCGGTATGCAACGTTCGACGGGCTGAATCTTTGTTTCGAGACGCGCGAAGGCATACTCAAACACTGTTCAATGGCGCATGCGGCGGAACTGGGTGAGCTGGGCGAACGCTTTCTGAAGGGACGTCGCCCTTCCCTGGAGGGGCAGATTGCAAATCTGGCCGATGAAATCGCCTATAACAACCACGATGTGGATGACGGCTTGCGTTCGGGGTTGATTACACTGGAGCAGCTGTCTGCGGTCCCTCTGGTGGCCGAGCACCTGAAAGAGGTATATGAAGCCTATCCTGATTTGAATGAGCGACGCGTGGTGCATGAAACGGTGCGTCGCATGATCAACACGCTGGTGACGGATCTGATCGGGCAGAGCGCTGCCAATATCGAAGCACAGAATCTGAAGACGCTCGATGATGTGCGCAATGCGCCCGCCCTGATTGCTTTTAGTCCGGAACTGAACACCAAGCAGCGCGTGTTAAAGAAATTTCTGTATACGCATTTGTACCGTCACTACCGCGTGATGCGCATGAGTGCCAAGGCGCAGCGCATTATCCGTGAGCTGTTTAGCGCTTTCATGGAAGATGTGCGCCTGCTGCCGTTTCAACCTCCGGAAACACTAGCCCTGTCCGCGCGGGCGCGGGTGGTGGCCGACTACATCGCCGGCATGACGGATCGTTACGCAATACGCGAGCACAAGCGCATCTTCGCGGTCGAAGAAGACTCGATTTAACCGGGCCTGATGACCAAAGCTCGTCTTTGCTGTGCACAATCCGCACTATTTCGCAGTTATTTTGATGTGGTTGCAATCGCTCTGGTTGCCGATAGACTTGATTAAAGGTAAGATTCCAGCCCTTTCGCTTTTGTGTTTGGATAAATAGTAGCCGGGACGACGTGTGTCGTCCCGGCTTTATCAGTGTGTTAAAACGCTTTGCTGATGTCGTTTAACACCCAGTTTGATTTGATTGAGGAACGCCGTGGTTAACTCTTCTTTGCCGATGCAACAAGGTTTGTATGATCCGCGCCAGGAGCGCGATGCCTGTGGAGTGGGTTTTGTCGCCCATATCAAGGGGAAAAAAAGCCACGAGATGGTGAGTCAGGGGTTGCAAATTCTTGAAAATCTGACCCATCGTGGTGCTACGGGTGCCGACCCGCTGGCAGGTGATGGTGCAGGTATTTTGTTGCAAATTCCCGATGCATTTTTGCGGACGCAATGCGCGGCTCGCGGTATCGCGTTGCCGGAGGCGGGGCGTTACGGCGTGGGAATGCTGTTCCTGCCGACCGATGCGGTGGCGCGCGCTGCCTGCGAGCAAATCATCGTCGACAAGATCGCGGCTGAAGGTCAGTCTGTGCTGGGTTGGCGCGATGTCCCTGTGGATAGTTCCATTCTGGGCGAGAGCGTCAAGCTGGTCGAACCTGTGGTGCGTCAGGTTTTCATCGGTTGTGGTGAAAACTGCAGCGACGCGGATGCATTCGAACGCAAGCTGTTCGTGATTCGCAAGACCGCCGAGCATGCGGTGAACAATCTTTCCGGCGCGCAGGGTCGCGGTTTTTACATTCCTTCGCTGTCTGCGCGCACGATCGTTTATAAAGGCATGTTGCTGGCCGATCAGGTGGGTAAGTACTATCCGGACCTGCAAGACGGCAGCGTAATCAGCGCGCTGGCGCTGGTTCATCAGCGTTTCTCCACAAATACCTTCCCGACCTGGAATCTGGCGCATCCTTTCCGGATGATCGCGCATAACGGCGAAATCAACACCGTGCGCGGCAACGTCAACTGGATGGCGGCGCGCCACGCGGCGATGTCGTCGAAGCTGCTGGGTGAGGATCTGGAAAAACTCTGGCCGTTGATCGTGGACGGTCAATCCGACTCGGCCTGTTTTGACAATGCGCTGGAGTTGCTGGTCGCGGGCGGCTATTCGTTGCCGCATGCGATGATGTTGCTGATCCCTGAGGCGTGGGCCGGTAATCCTTTGATGGATGAAGAACGCCGTGCATTTTATGAATACCATGCCGCGCTGATGGAGCCGTGGGATGGCCCTGCCGCCGTGGCCTTCACGGATGGCCGCATGATAGGCGCGACCCTGGACCGCAACGGTTTGCGTCCGGCGCGTTACCTGATTACCGATGACGACGTGGTGCTGCTGGCCTCTGAAATGGGCGTGCTGAATATTCCGCAACACAAAGTCGTCAAGAAATGGCGTCTGCAGCCAGGCCGTATGTTCCTGATCGACATGGAAGCCGGTCGTATCATCGACGATGCCGAGCTGAAGACCCAGTTGGCGACCGCAAAGCCTTATCGTAAGTGGATAGAAGAATCGCGTTATTTCCTGGGTGATCTGCCAGCAACTGTTACTGAAAACAAGTTGAATGCCACCTTGCTCGACACGCAGCAGGCGTTCGGCTATTCGCAGGAAGACGTTAAATTCGTTCTGACACCGATGATTAACGCCGGTGAAGAACCGACCGGCTCGATGGGAACGGATGCAGCCCTTGCGGTATTGTCGAACAAAAATCGCTCTTTTTACGATTACTTCCAGCAGTTATTCGCGCAGGTGACCAATCCGCCGATCGATCCGATCCGCGAAGAAATCGTCATGTCGCTGACCTCGTTTATCGGCCCCAAGCCCAATCTGCTTGGAATCGAAGAGACGGTGCCGTCGTTGCGCCTTGAAGTGCATCAGCCGGTGTTGTCGAACGACGATATGGCCCGGCTGCGCAACATCGATCAACTCACCGGAGGGCGTTATCGCTCGCTCGTGCTGGATATCACCTATCCCGCGAGTGAGGGTGCTGCCGGTTGCGAGGCATCCGTAAAATCGCTTTGCGAATCCGCTGACAAGGCGGTGGCAGACGGCTACAACGTGCTGATCCTGTCGGATCGCGCAATGTCGTCGACTTGCGTCGCTATTCCTGCCCTGGTGGCCTGTTCCAAGGTTCATCAGCATCTGGTACGCGCAGGCTTGCGTACCAGCACAGGTCTGGTGGTCGATACCGGCTCGGCACGTGAAGTGCATCACTTCGCACTGCTGGCAGGCTATGGCGCGGAAGCGGTCTGTCCGTGGTTGGCATTCGAAACGATTTCGGCAATGACGCCGCCTGCCAATGCGGACGTCAAGGAAGCCAAGAAGCGTTTTATCAAGGCGATTGACAAGGGGCTGATGAAGGTCATGTCCAAGATGGGTATTTCTACCTATCAGTCTTATTGCGGCGCTCAGATATTCGAAGCGATCGGACTGGATGCCTCCTTTGTGGCTCAGTATTTCACCGGTACGGCGACCCAGATCGAAGGGATCGGTCTGACTGAGGTGGCTGAAGAGGCATTGAGGACGCATAAAGATGCGTTTGGCAACGACCCCGTGCTGGCAAATGCGCTTGAAGCGGGCGGTGAATACGCTTACCGCGTGCGCGGCGAAGAACACATGTGGACGCCGGATTCCATCGCCAAGTTGCAAAATGCCACGCGCACCAACAATTTCGCGACTTACAAGGAATACGCTCATCTTGTCAACGAACAGAGCACGAAGCTGAAGACGCTGCGCGGGTTGTTCGAGATCAAATCCGCGGGACCTGCCGTGCCGCTGAATGAAGTCGAATCTGCGAAAGAAATCGTCAAGCGTTTTGTTACCGGTGCGATGTCGCTGGGTTCCATTTCGACCGAGGCGCACACCACGCTTGCCATTGCGATGAATCGCATCGGTGGCAAATCCAACACCGGCGAAGGTGGCGAGGATGCGTCGCGTTTTGCGATTTTCAAGGGCGGCGAAATGCTCTCCGACATCATCGGCAAGAACCGCATCGAGGCCGATCGCGAAATGAAGGCGGGCGACTCGTTGCGTTCCAGAATCAAGCAAGTCGCATCAGGCCGTTTCGGCGTCACCGCCGAATACCTGGCCAGCGCGGATCAGATCCAGATCAAGATGGCGCAGGGTGCCAAGCCCGGAGAAGGCGGGCAGTTGCCGGGCGGCAAGGTGTCCGAATATATCGCCAAGCTGCGTTTCTCGGTTCCCGGCGTCGGGCTGATTTCACCCCCGCCGCATCACGATATCTATTCGATCGAAGATTTGGCCCAACTGATTCACGATCTGAAGAATTCCAATCCTTCCGCTTCGATTTCGGTGAAGCTGGTTTCCGAGGTGGGTGTCGGAACCGTGGCCGCCGGTGTATCCAAGGCAAAGGCCGATCACATCGTGGTTTCCGGCTTTGACGGCGGTACGGGTGCATCTCCATTGTCCTCCATCAAGCATGCGGGTACGCCGTGGGAGCTGGGGCTGGCAGAGGCTCAACAGACGCTGGTATTGAACCAGTTGCGCGGCAGAGTTGCGTTGCAGGTTGACGGTCAGCTTAAGACGGGTCGCGATGTGCTGATCGGTGCCCTGTTGGGTGCCGATGAATTCGGTTTCGCCACGGCACCGCTGGTGGTCGAAGGTTGCATCATGATGCGCAAGTGCCATTTGAATACTTGTCCGGTCGGTGTTGCCACACAGGATCCGGTATTGCGCCGCAAATTTACCGGCCAGCCGGAACATGTGGTGAATTACTTCTTCTTCGTCGCCGAAGAATTGCGTGAGTTGATGGCGCAAATGGGTATCCGCAAATTTGACGATTTGATCGGTCGTTCGGATCTGCTGGATGTGAAACACAGCATCGCACACTGGAAATCGCAAGGTCTCGATTTTTCGAAGGTGTTCCATCAGCCTGACATGCCGGACAGCGTGGCGCGTCGCCATAAGGAAGTGCAGGATCACGAGCTGGAACGCGCACTGGACAATACGCTGATTGCTGAGGCGCAGAATGCACTCAATAATCAAGTGCCGGTTGTGATCAACAGCGAGATACGCAACGTCAACCGCACCGTCGGCACGATGTTGTCGCATGAAGTCGCCAAGCGCTACGGGCATGCCGGATTGGCATCCGATACGATACAGGTAAAATTTACCGGCACCGCGGGGCAGAGCTTCGGCGCATTCCTGTCGCACGGCATCTCGTTTGAGCTGCGCGGTGAAGGCAACGATTACGTCGGGAAGGGATTGTGCGGCGGACGCATCAGCATCATGCCTCCCGATGAGGCTAATCTGGTGGCGCATGAAAACATCATCGTCGGTAATACCGTGTTGTACGGTGCCACGGCCGGCGAGTGTTATTTCAGCGGTGTGGCGGGAGAGCGTTTCGCGGTGCGAAATTCGGGTGCGATTGCGGTCGTCGAGGGGCTGGGCGATCATGGTTGCGAATATATGACGGGCGGTATGGTGATTGTGCTGGGGCCAACCGGGCGCAATTTCGCAGCCGGTATGTCGGGTGGCGTTGCCTTCGTGCTGGACGAGAGCGGCGACTTTGAAAAGCGTTGCAATCTGACCATGGTCGAGCTGGAGCCGGTCGAAGAGGAATTGGCGACGCTGGACAGCACCGAAGATTTACCGTCAAGTCACGGTCGTGTGCATTTCAATCATCTGGACAAGGCCGACGAGCATGCTTTGAGAGAGCAGATCGAAAAGCATCTGCTTTATACAGGCAGCGAGCTTGCGGAATTGATTCTGGAAAACTGGGCGGGTTATCTGCCTAAATTCACTAAAGTCATGCCGACCGATTATCGCCGAGCCTTGCAGGAGCGTGCGGCGCAAAAAACGAAGCTAGGGGAGGCTGCATAATGGGTAAGCCAACTGGATTTATGGAGTTCGATCGTCTTTCCGAGGCAAGTTTGCCGGTAGCCGAGAGACTCACCAACTACAAAGAGTTCGTGCTGCATTTGTCGGATGAGCAGGCAAAGACGCAAGGTGCGCGCTGCATGGATTGCGGTGTTCCGTTCTGCACCTCGGGATGTCCAGTCAACAATATCATTCCTGACTGGAACGATCTGGTGTATCGCGGCAACTGGAAGGCGGCTCTCGATGTTTTGCATTCAACCAACAATTTCCCTGAATTCACCGGGCGTCTGTGTCCTGCGCCTTGCGAAGCGGCCTGTACGCTGAATATCAACGATGACGCGGTCGGTATCAAGTCCATCGAGCATGCGATCATCGACAAGGGTTGGGAGATGGGCTGGGTCACACCGCAAGTGCCGGCTGTCAAGACCGGCAAAAAGGTTGCGGTAGTCGGCTCCGGTCCTGCGGGTATGGCCTGTGCGCAACAACTGGCACGCGCGGGGCACGATGTGATGCTGTTTGAAAAGAACAGTCGCATCGGCGGTTTGCTGCGCTACGGTATTCCCGATTTCAAGATGGAAAAATCCCATATCGACCGCCGCGTCGCACAGATGGAAGCCGAAGGCGTTACCTTTAAAACTTCCGTGTTTATCGGCGTAGAGTGCGACACTGCCGTTTGCAACATGGCGACTGAGACGATTTCACCTGAAGCGCTGCTGGAACAGTTCGATGCCGTCGTGCTGTCAGGTGGCGCCGAGACGCCTCGCGATCTGCCCGTTCCGGGGCGTGAACTCACCGGTATCTACAACGCGATGGAATTCCTGCCGCAGCAGAATCGCGTCAATGCAGGCGATGTACTGCCGGAACAGATCCGTGCTACCGGCAAACACGTGGTAGTGATTGGCGGAGGCGACACGGGTTCCGATTGCGTGGGGACGTCAAATCGCCACGGTGCGTTGTCTGTCACCCAGATTGAAGTGATGCCGCGTGCGCCTGAGCAGGAGAACAAACCGCTGACCTGGCCGAATTGGCCGATGAAGTTGCGCACCTCCAGTTCGCATGAAGAAGGCTGCAGCCGTGACTGGGCGATCGCCACTAAAGGGTTTAAAGGGAGCGACGGCAAAGTTGAAAAGCTGAGTGCGGTGCGGGTCGAGTGGCGAGATGGCAAGATGGTCGAGATCGCCGGCAGCGAATTCGAGCTGAAGGCGGATCTGGTGTTTTTGGCGATGGGCTTTGTAAGCCCGATGCAAAAAATGCTGGATGCATTCGGCGTTGAAAGAGATGGTCGCGGCAACGTCCGTGCTGACACCGATGATTACCGCACCAGCGTGGATCGCATTTTCGCAGCAGGTGACATTCGACGTGGCCAGTCGCTGATCGTCTGGGCAATTCGCGAAGGACGTCAGTGCGCACGCTCCGTAGACGAGTTTTTGACGGGATCATCGGTTTTGCCGCGATAACAATTAACGCAGATCGGGCTTGAGCCCGACCTGCGACGAAAAATATAATTCGGAAAATAAAATGAACTTCAAGCTAAAGAATGACACCTTCCTGCGCGCCTTGTTGCGTCAGCCTACCGAATATACGCCGATGTGGATGATGCGTCAGGCGGGTCGTTTTCTGCCGGAATACCGCGAAACGCGCAAGCGTGCCGGCAGCTTTCTCGGGCTCTGCAAGAACCCTGATTTCGCCACTGAAGTGACGATGCAGCCGCTGGATCGATATCCGCTGGATGCGGCCATCCTGTTCTCCGATATTCTGACCGTGCCGGATGCGATGGGCTTGGGGCTGTATTTTTCTGACGGGGAAGGCCCCAAGTTCGAACGTCCGTTGCGCGACGAAGCGGCCATCATGGCGCTGCGCGTACCCGATATCGATAAGGATTTGCGTTATGTCACCGACGCCGTGACTCAGATTCGCAAGACGCTCGACGGTCGTGTTCCTTTGATCGGCTTCTCGGGCAGCCCGTTCACGCTGTCATGCTACATGGTTGAAGGTGGCGGCAGCGACGATTATGCGCGCGTGAAGACGCTGATGTACAACGAGCCCAAGCTGATGCACCACATACTGGAGGTGACCACTCAGTCGGTGATCGCCTACCTGAATGCGCAGATCGAAGCCGGCGCACAGGCTGTGATGATTTTCGACTCATGGGGTGGCGTTTTGTCGCATGCGGCCTATCACGAATTCTCCCTGCCTTACATTCGCCGCATTGTGGATGGGCTGATCAAGGAAAAGGACGGTGTGCGCATCCCCAATATCGTTTTCACCAAAGGCGGCGGATTGTGGATAGACAGCATTGCCAATACCGGGTGTGATGCGATCGGTCTGGACTGGACGATGGATATCGGTGTGGCACGTCAGAAGGTGGGTCATAAAGTAGCGCTGCAGGGGAATCTGGATCCGGCAGTGTTATTTGCGGCACCCGACGCCATTGAGCGTGAAGTTGAGAAGGTGCTCAGCAGCTACGGCTTTGGCAGCGGACACGTGTTTAATCTGGGTCATGGGATCTCGCAGCATACCAATCCGGAAAATGTCGCGGCGATGGTGGCGGCAGTTCATGAGTTGAGCCGCAAATACCATTAGTGAAAGCGGGGGTGCCCGCGAGCATAATTGGCACACAAAAACCGCAGGTATCCCCCTGCGGTTTTTTGATTAATGTGGAATCCAGGTCCGCCGCAGCCAGCTGAGCCGGTTGGTTATCGTATTGGTGCCGTCAATCGAATTTATAAATAGTTCATATAAACAAGGGTGCTGAATTTTGTTTCAGTAATATTTCCGAAATGTGTTGACGTAAGGTTTTCGATCTCTATAATGCGCACCTCTTCGCCGGATCGGGAGTTGAAACGAAGTATGACTGGAAACAGAAAGTGCTTAAAAATCAATCAAATGATTGCGTTTCCTCAGGTTGTGGTGGAGCTGAAATAAAGATGTGAAAGTTATGTTGACAGAATGTTTTTAGTCTCTATAATGCGCACCTCTTCGCAGGGTTGGAAGATGAAACGAAGCGCTGAAGGGTAACCGGAAGTGCTTGATAATCAGAGGGTTGATTGTGTTTTGTCGGAAGATTCGGCGATTAAAAGAGTGTGAAATTAAAGTTGACAATGAGTTTTTAGTCTCTATAATGCGCACCTCTTCGCTGCAAAGCGAACGCTCTTTAAAAAAACAAATTAAACAATCGACGAGTGTAGGTGCTTGGTTTTTGGGAAGTTTATTGACCTTAGGGTACGATAAACGACTTTAAAATATAGTAGTACTTACACGAAGTTGAAAAAAATCATGTTAAGTGATTTTCTTTGAGTAAGACCGGTTCAGCAGTGAACCAAAACAGGTATTGAACTGAAGAGTTTGATCCTGGCTCAGATTGAACGCTGGCGGTATGCTTTACACATGCAAGTCGAACGGATTTGGGGGCTTGCTCCCAAGTTAGTGGCGAACGGGTGAGTAATATATCGGAACATATCCGGAAGTGGGGGATAACGTAGCGAAAGTTACGCTAATACCGCATATGCCCTGAGGGGGAAAGGGGGGGATCGCAAGACCTCTCGCT
>JBAZCE010000082.1:0-9919 GCA_041671105.1 Gallionella sp. | reverse complement strand
CAAGCATTTGCACCGCTGGAAGCTCCGCAGGAGTTTGCGACTGCCCGAATAACGGATTTTGGCTGGTCGCTGGAATGGAATTGCGGTGCTTCGCTCGATTCGGATCGTGTGCTGGAGTTGGCGATGGAACAAGCTGGAATGGCTGAAAATGTGCGCTTTCGGCAATGGCAGGACGCTCATCATCTCTCGCTTGCCGAGGCCGCCAAGGCCATAGGCTTGACGCGCCGTACCATCAGCAAATACCGGACCGGATCAAGCCCTGTGCCGCGTTATATTGCCCTGGCCTGCAAAGGTTGGGAAGCAGAGCAACAGGGCAAGTGAGGCAATATCATCGTTTTGTCCGCTTTGCGGCTCTTCTTTTATGACTGGATTCCGGCCGTCGCCGGAATGACGACCCGATGGACTATTTTGGTTTATCACAATAAAAAACGCCCCGAAGGGCGTTTTCGTTTAACACGTAAAGAACTGTTCCGGCTTACTGCCCGAAGAAGTCCTTGACCTTGTTCATCCAGGATTTGGCTCTCGGGTTGTGATGCGCGCTGTTCTGATCGTTGATGCTCTCGAATTCGCGCAGCAATTCCCTTTGACGTTCGGTCAGGTTCACCGGCGTTTCTACAATCACATGGCAATGCAAATCGCCGTATGCGGAGCTGCGTACGCCCTTGATGCCTTTGCCGCGCAGGCGGAACACCTTGCCGCTCTGGCTCTCAGCCGGAATCTTGATGGTGGCTTTTCCGTCCAGTGTCGGAATCTCGATTTCACCGCCCAGTGCCGCGGTACTGAAGCTGATCGGCATTTCGCAATGCAGATCGTTGTGATCGCGCTGGAACACCGCATGGGCTTTGACGTGAACGACCACGTACAAGTCGCCGGACGGTCCGCCGTTGACCCCGTGTTCGCCCTCGCCGGATAAACGGATGCGATCGTCGTTATCCACGCCAGGCGGAATTTTTACCGACAAGGTCTTGTGCTGCTTGATGCGTCCGCTGCCGCCGCAAGGTTTGCAAGGAGATGCGATCATCTTGCCGTTGCCGTGACAGCGCGGGCAGGTCTGCTGAATCGAGAAAAAGCCTTGTTGCATGCGTACCTGACCGTGTCCGCCACAGGTGGTGCAGGTGACGGGGCTGGTGCCGGGTTTTGCGCCCGACCCGTGACAGGTGTCGCATTCCTCCATGGTCGGCACGCGGATCTGTGTCTCGGTGCCGCGCGCGGCCTGTTCCAGCGTGATCTCAAGGTTATAGCGCAGGTCGGCGCCCCGCTGCACGTTGCTGCGTCCGCCGCCGCCACTTCTGCCGCCGCCGAAGATGTCGCCGAAAATATCTGAAAAATCGAATCCTTGTGCGCCTGCACCGCCGGCACCAAACGGACTTCCGCCGCCCATGCCGCCCGCTTCAAACGCGGCGTGACCATACTGGTCATAGGCTGCGCGCTTTTGTCCGTCGGACAAGGTCTCGTAAGCTTCCTTGGCTTCCTTGAAGTGTTCTTCCGCCTTCGGATTATCCGGATTGCGGTCAGGGTGATGCTTCATCGCCAGTTTGCGATAAGCCTTTTTAATCTCATCGTCCGAAGCGTCGCGATTGACGCCCAGAACTTCGTAATAGTCTTTTTTACTCATAGCTATTAGTCGCTAGACGCTAGCCATTAGTTGAAAAGCAAACCACGAGGGGTTAACTAACGACTAACGACTAACGACTAGCGACTGCCTTATTTTGGTTAACTAACGACTAACGTCTAGCGACTAACGAGTGTTTTTACTTCTTGTCTTTTACTTCGGTGAACTCGGCATCAACCACGTCGCCTTCATCCTTCTTGGCCTCATGTGATGCACCGGCACCGGCCTCTGCACCTTGCGATTTAGCCTGCTCTGCGGCGTACATCTTCTCGCCCAGTTTTTGCGCTGCGGTCGCCAATGCTTCCGACTTGGCTTCGATGGCATCCTTGTCGTCGCTCTTCACGACTTCTTCGGCTTCCTTGACTGCGGCCTCGATCGCAGACTTTTCATCGGCCGTCAGTTGATCGCCGTATTCCTTGAGCGATTTGTTGGTCGAGTGGATCAGCGCATCCAGCTGGTTGCGAACGGTTACGAGTTCCACTGCCTTCTTGTCGTCTTCGGCGTGTGCTTCGGCATCGCGAACCATGCTTTCGATTTCGGCTTCAGACAGACCTGAGCTTGCCTTGATGGTGATGTTGGCTTCCTTGTTGGTGGCTTTGTCCTTCGCCGCTACGTGCAGGATGCCGTTTGCGTCGATATTGAAGGTCACTTCGATCTGTGGCATGCCGCGCGGTGCAGGCGGGATGTCGGCCAGGTTGAACTGACCCAGGCTCTTGTTGCCGGAAGCGACTTCACGTTCACCTTGCAGTACATGGATGGTCACGGCGTTTTGGTTGTCATCGGCAGTCGAGAATACTTGCGATGCCTTGGTAGGAATCGTGGTGTTTTTCTTGATCAGCTTGGTCATCACGCCGCCCATGGTCTCAATACCCAGAGACAATGGCGTTACGTCCAGCAGCAGCACGTCCTTGACTTCGCCTTGCAGCACGCCGCCTTGAATGCAGGCACCGACAGCGACGGCTTCATCAGGATTCACGTCCTTGCGTGGATCGCGGCCGAAGAATTCACGAACCTTTTCCTGAACCATAGGCATGCGGGTCTGACCGCCGACCAGAATGACGTCGGCGATATCGGAAATGGAGATTCCCGCATCTTTCATCGCGATCTTGCAAGGCTCGATGGTGCGTGCAACCAGATCTTCTACAATGCTTTCCAGCTTGGCGCGGGTGATCTTCACGGCCAGATGCTTGGGGCCTGTCGCATCGGCGGTGATGTAGGGCAGGTTGACTTCGGTTTGTTGCGCAGAGGACAGTTCGATCTTGGCCTTTTCTGCCGCGTCTTTCAGGCGTTGCAGTGCCAGCATGTCTTTCTTCAGGTCGATGCCGGATTCTTTCTTGAATTCATCAACCAGGAATTCGATCACGCGCATGTCGAAATCTTCGCCGCCCAGGAAGGTGTCGCCGTTGGTGGACATGACTTCGAACTGGTGTTCGCCGTCGATTTCGGCGATGTCGATGATGGAAATATCGAATGTGCCGCCGCCCAGGTCATACACGGCGATCTTGCGGTCGCCTTCCTGCTTGTCCATACCGAAAGCCAGGGCTGCTGCTGTCGGTTCGTTGATGATGCGTTTTACATCCAGGCCCGCGATGCGACCCGCATCCTTGGTAGCCTGACGTTGTGCGTCATTGAAGTAGGCGGGAACGGTGATGACCGCTTCGGAAACGGATTCGCCCAGGTAGTCTTCGGCCGTCTTCTTCATCTTCATCAGAATTTGCGCGGAGATTTCGGGGGCGGAGAATTCCTTGTCGCGTACCTTGATCCATGCGTCGCCGTTCTTGGCCTTGACGATGGCAAACGGCACCATGTCGATGTCCTTCTGTACCATCTTCTCATCGAAACGGCGACCGATCAGGCGTTTTACACCGTATAGCGTATTCTTGGGGTTGGTGACAGCCTGGCGCTTGGCAGCAGCGCCGACCAGCACTTCGCCGTCTTCCATGTAGGCGATGATCGAAGGGGTGGTGCGCGCACCTTCTGCATTCTCGATGACCTTGGTCTTGCCATTTTCCATGACCGCTACGCAGGAGTTCGTCGTGCCCAAGTCAATACCGATAATTTTTCCCATAATGCCTAATCCTTTCAAATAATGTTAATTACGATGTTGCCCTACATGGGGCAGGTAATCCGTTTTTCAAGTGTTGGTGATGCAGTTGATAGTTTGTAGTCGTTAGTGTCGAGTTGATGTTGTCGGCTGCGCCGGTTTTAACTAATGACTTGCGACTTACGTCCAACGACTGAATTTAAGTTACTACTGTCCTTGTGAAACCAGTACCAGCGCCGGACGCAGTATGCGCTCGTTGAGTGCATAGCCTTTTTGCATCACGCTCACCACGGTGTTGGCAGGCAACTCGCTTGCTATCATGCTGATCGCCTGATGCTTGTGCGGATCAAGTTTTTCGCCAACAGGATTGATCTCGGTAATGTTGAATTTTTCAAACACGCTGGTCAGTTGCTTGAGGGTCAGTTCCATGCCGCTCTTGAAGCTCTCGACGGTCGCGGTTTCAACTGCGAGACCGGCTTCCAGACTGTCCTTTACCGCCAGCACTTCGCCGGAGAACTTTTCTACGGCAAATTTTTGAGCGCGACTCACGTCTTCGGCGGCTCTGCGGCGGATGTTTTCACTCTCGGCCTTGGCATACATCCATGCATCATAGTGTTCCTGGGCTGTGCGTTCCGAGGCTTGCAGCAATTCAGCCATGTTTGGCATAACCTCATCGGGTGTCGCGTCAACGGTCATCTCGACTTCGGCGTTGTTCGTGTTGTCTTGTTCGGTAGTTGGTTTTTGTTCCATATATTCATTCTCCGTAAGTTTTGTGCCCGGAGTAAATTGGGTCGAATTTGCATTTTTCAAGGGATTTTATGAGTTTGTTGCAAGAAAGAGAATTACAGCGCTCCGCGGGGGCTGCAGAAATCGGGAATATGTAAGCTTGTCAGTAATTTGTAAGATATTTGTAAGTATGTGGTTAAGAATTAAAGTAAGTGCTAAAATCGCCGACAATAACAATTGAGATGTTTATTTCTAGGGAGCGGTAATGAGCGATTTGGATGAAAACCTGGAGTATTTTGCTCGTCAGCAATGCTCGGTTCAGTGGAGTGCGTTTTTAGCCGCATTTTCCAGTGAGTTTGGTCAGCAAATTCCGGTGGCGGAGTTGCGTGTATTGATGGCCAGACTTGGTAAGTCCATGGCGCAAAGTGTTCCTGCACCGGTTGGCAATACAATCGCTGAGCTGGAAGAGGCTATCAATGATATCTGGTTCGATATGGATTGGGGTTGGGTGAGACTGGTCGAGAAAGAAACCGGGCTGTTTGTCGAACATCATGCAGCGCCGCTTCAGGGGGCGTTTGGTGAGCAGGCATTGGCCTGGTCACCCGCGATTCTTGAAGGTATGTATGCGCACTGGTTCTCGGCTATGGGGGGCGGCTCTGCGTTGCAATTGACTCAGGTTGAGCCGGCCAGGCCCGATAGTCTGCTGATTGTTTTCCGTTTCGGGAGGGCAGCATGAGCAGCCCTGTAACTTACCTGGAGATGATTGCATCATGAAAAAGTCAGCCAATGTTGACATCAGCAATCTGTTCAAAAAATTTGGCGGCGATACGGGAAGTTACAAAGAGATTCAGCAGGACTATATCGGAGAAAAAGCGCAAAAAAACTGGCCGATAGTCCAGGCTGTGGAAAAGGAACGCGCCGTTGCGCCGAGGCTTAAAATGGCTGTATCAGGTTCGGGCGTTGCGCAGCCAGCCCCTCCCGTGTCCAGGCATGTTGCGCATCACCATGTGACGGGTGCTCAGACCGTTGCAAATCCCGCTGCTTCAGCACTGTTTGGCGGCTTGAATGCGCCGCAGGCAGCGCCTGCGGCACCCTCCTTATTTTCCGGTTTAAATGGCTCGCAGGCGGAACCGGTCGCACCTGTACGCTCCCTGTTCGGCGCTATAAATACTACACAACCGGTCGCGGCACCTGTGCGTTCATTGTTTAATACCTTGAGCGGCGCAGCGGCTCCGGCAGAAGCGACGGCCGCTCCGGTGCGCTCCCTGTTTAGCAGTCTTACTGCTCAACCCGTTGCGGCGCAACCAGCGGCGGCGCAACCCGCTCGTGTTGAGCCAGTTCAGGTGCGCAGAAACGAAAATGATGCGCTGGGTGCGGTGTTCTCGCGCCTGCTCAATCAGCAGAAGCCTGAAACTGCCCCGGATCAGAATTTGCGCAGCATGTTGGGTTTCTTGACAAAATAATGACCGTAATCGCTGTAATTTCGCCTAAGGGTGGCGTGGGTAAAACGACTGTGGCTGTCAATCTGGCATGCACTCTGGCTATGGGCGGGCGATCCGTCAGGCTGGTCGATCTGGATCCGCAGAATGCGATGCGCCTGCATCTCGGTGCCGATCCCAGCGATGTGAACGGGCTGGTTCATCAGACCCTGCAACAAACGAGCTGGTATGGCGCCGAGTATGACAGTGCTTACGGGGTCAGTTTTGTGCCTTATGGCAAGGCGACAGAAGTTGAACGGATCACCTTTGAAGCTCATCTTTCGAAGACGCCGGACTGGCTGCGCGATAATCTGGCGGCGCTGGAACACGAGTCGGGTAGTCTGACCATTGTCGATACGCCGCCCGGACCATCGGTGTATGTTCAGCAGGTGTTGACCATCGCGAATTATGTGCTGGTCGTGATGATCCCGGATGCCGGTTCTTACGCGACTCTAAATTCCATTGAAGGCTTGCTTGATTATTATTGCGCCAATCGCAGCGATTTTTACGGATCGTATTATGTGCTGAATCAGTTCGATGCTGAACATCCGCTCAATTGCGATATTCAGTCCGTCATGCAGAGTGTGCTGGGCGAGCGTCTGTCCCCTTATCCCATTCACCGCGATGAATCGCTGAGCGAAGCGCTGGCTTATCAGCAGCCTGTCCGGCAGTATGCCCCCTACAGTCAGGCGGTAGAAGATTTGAATCTGGTATCCGAGTGGTTGCAAAAGCGGATGGTCAGGTGAATAGCAGTCAACCTGTCACCGAACCCGAGGTGGTAGATCGGCGTGCTCAGGCACGATCCGATCGCTACAAGTTCGGCAAAATAAACGAGTATGCAACTGCGCTGCTTGAGTGGCCTGGCTGGGAGCATCGCTACTGGCGTGCGCTGGTAATAACCGTTGCGGCCGCACTCTTTTTGTTCAGCGTGACTGTTCCGATGAGTTTCGAATGGCAGAGCGTGTATGCGGGCTGTATTTTTGCGCTGAGCCTGTACATGCGGCGCTATGTCGGTACCTTATTCACGCTCGTGATGATTGTATTGTCTGTCAATGCATCGTGCCGATACCTGTACTGGCGCTATACCGAAACGCTGGCAATGGACAGTTGGGTGGACGGTCTTTTCAGTGTCCTGCTGGTGGTGGCTGAAATGTATGCCTGGGTGGTATTGTTGCTGGGGTATGCGCAGACCATCTGGCCGCTTCGGCGCAAGCCGGAACCGATGATAGATGACGACTCGCTCTGGCCTACGGTCGATCTTTTTGTCCCGACTTACAACGAATCGCTCAAGGTGGTGCGCCCGACTATTCTGGCGGCGCTGGCCATCGACTGGCCGCGCGATAAGCTTAAAATCTATATTCTGGATGACGGTCGTCGCGACGAATTCCGGGAATTTGCCGAAAGTGTGAACGTAGGCTACATAACGCGGGATAACAACGTGCATGCGAAGGCCGGCAATATCAATGCGGCGCTGGAAAAAACCGACGGTGAATTTGTAGCCATTTTCGATTGCGATCATATTCCGGCGCGCTCGTTTTTGCAGATGACCATGGGTTGGTTCCGGCGCGATACCAGGCTTGGCATGATACAAACGCCCCACCATTTTTTATCGCCGGATCCCTTTGAACGCAACCTCGGCACATTTCGTAGCGTACCCAACGAAGGTGAGCTCTTTTATGGACTGATTCAGGATGGCAATGATTTATGGAATGCCACCTTTTTTTGCGGTTCCTGTGCGGTGTTGCGACGCACAATTCTGCTTGAGGTCGGCGGCGTGGCGATCGAGACGGTTACCGAAGATGCGCATACCGCGCTGAAGATGCACAGGCTGGGTTACACGACAGCCTATATTTCGATACCTCAGGCGGCAGGCCTGGCAACCGAGAGCTTATCCATTCATGTAGGTCAGCGTATTCGCTGGGCGCGCGGCATGGCGCAAATTTTCCGGCTGGACAATCCGTTTCTGGGTAAAGGGCTCAGTTTCATGCAGCGGCTGTGTTATTCAAATGCCATGTTGCACTTCTTTTACGGTCTGCCGCGCATGGTGTTTCTGCTGTCGCCGCTGTCCTATTTGTTTTTTGAGGCACGTATCATTCACGCCTCCGCCCTGGCGATTGCAGTCTATGCTTTGCCGCACATTGCCCATGCCAGTCTGACCAATTCGCGTATTCAGGGTGCGCATCGTCACTCATTCTGGGCGGAGCTGTATGAGGCCACGCTCGCCTGGTATATCTTCAGGCCTACCCTGGTTGCGCTGTTCAACCCGAAACTGGGTAAGTTCAATGTGACAGCCAAGGGGGGGTTGGTCGAAAAGGATTTTCTCGATTGGGAAATCGGTGCGCCTTATTTGATCATGCTGACATTGAACGTGATCGGGTTTCTGATCGGTATAGTGCGTCTGTTCTGGTGGAACGCCTACGAAGCCGATACGGTGATCCTCCACTTGTTGTGGACGGTGTATAACCTGTTGATTCTGGGCGCGACTATCGCCGTAGCAACGGAAACCCAACAGTTGCGTTCCAACCATCGCGTCGACTGCAATCAGAAAGCCATGATCAAACTTGCCAACGGCAGCCGTGTGGTGTGTCGTGCAACGGACTATTCGGAAGGCGGCTTGGGGTTGGTGATGCCGGCCTCTGAAATGGTTCAATTGCACAGCGAGTTGCGTGTTTCGCTTTTCATGGGTGAGCGTGAGTTCGTATTCCCGGCGCTCGTGGTATTTTTAAAAGGAACTGTGGTTGGTATCGAATTCGAGGAACTCACCTTGCAGCAGCAGATGGACCTGGTGCAATGCACGCTGGCGCGTGCGGATGCCTGGCTGGACTGGGATGAAGGTCGTGTGGTGGACAAGCCGTTAACAGGACTGCGCGAAATCATGTTCCACAGCATGAGGGGTTATGTGCACCTTGGGCATCATATGAAGAAACTCATATCGGAAGCTGTCAGCGATAACACAGAAGCTAACAATCCACAAAGATGGGCGTTTTATCGAAAAATATCGAAAAAAATGGCAGATCAAGGTATAAATAACGCCTTGATAAACAGACTGGGCGTTTTTGTAAACAAGGGGCGCGTCTTGTTGCTGAAGTCTGATGTCCCGGCGTCGGGGGAAAATTCACCGGTAACAGGGTTCGCCGGATTGAGCAATTTTGTGCAGGCGGGACGTGCATTCTTTGAGCGCAGCCTGCTGCATAAGTCTGGTGTTCAATCATCAGAAAAGAACACACAGGGGCTATTGCCCAGGCTGAACGGATGGATAAATACGGGGCGTTCCATGTTGCTCAAGTCCGCGTTGCGTGACAGGTCTGAAAAACGCTCTTGAAACGGGATTAAACGGATTTGTATACTGCTCTGGTGTTTCACAAGCATGTGAGCGATTATTGATTAAAAATGTGAGTAAATTATGGCAAAATTGCGCAAGTGTCTGAATTTTATGCTTGTATTGAATGATCGTCGCTTGCGAAAAGTGTTGTTGGGGATGGCTGTCGCAGCTTGCACCAGTGCGCCGGGCGTTGTGCATGCAAAGAAGTATCATCAGTCATCCCGGGTTGAGGCTGCTGATGCTACCGATGCTACAGATGCTACCGATGCCGCAGTGACGACGAAGAAAAATCCGGATGATTATGAACACTACACTTATACCTTTGAGGAATTGGGTGCGCTAGGCCCGATCGAATTGCAGGGCGTAGACGGATATCGCAATTTAACCGTTTCGACGCGTAACGATGATGTCGTGACCGAGGCTAAATTAAAGCTGAACTACGCGTGGTCACCGGCATTAATTCCTGAATTGTCGCATTTGAAGGTCATGCTCAACGATGAGCTGATGACCTCCTTGCCGCTCCCGCATGAAAACAGCAACGGGCAGGTGAGCGATATCAAGCTTGATCCGACAATGTTCGTCGATTTCAACAAGTTTAAATTGCAATTGATCGGGCACTATACGAGAGATTGCGAAGACCCGTTGCACTCGACACTATGGGCGAATATCAGCAATAAGAGTAAATTTGAACTTACCGTCCGGCGTTTGAATCTGTCCAATGATCTGGCGCTGCTGCC
>JBAZCE010000081.1:6996-9936 GCA_041671105.1 Gallionella sp. | reverse complement strand
GCTTGCGTCGCGGGCCTTCTCGACCACGTTCTGCATATCCCAGGGAGACAAAAACTGTCCCTTCTTGATATTCACCGGTTTTCCGCAACGTGCCACGGCATGAATGAAATCAGTCTGCCTGCACAGAAATGCCGGCGTCTGCAACACATCCACGACGGAGGCGACAGGGCCGATTTCGTCGATGCTGTGCACGTCGGTCAACACCGGCACGCCCAACTGAGCCTTCACTTCACTCAGTATCTTCAATCCGGCATCCAGCCCGAAGCCGCGGAACGATTTGCCTGAACTGCGATTAGCCTTGTCGTACGATGACTTGTAGATAAAGGGCAGATTCAACTCAGCACACATTTCCTGCAACGCGCCAGCGGTATCGATCGCCATCTGCTCCGATTCGATCACGCAGGGACCCGCGATCAAAAACAGCGGATGAGTCAGGCCAGCTTCAAAGTTACAGAGTTTCATATATCACCATTTTTCTGCTTGCTGTCAACTGAGAACCGTAAACTATAGACTGGCATTTTTATGTTGCAAGGCCGCTTCAACGAATGCCTTGAACAACGGATGTCCAAAACGCGGCGTCGAATTGAATTCAGGGTGAAACTGTACGCCGACAAACCACGGATGCTGAGGCAACTCCATGATTTCAGGAAGATTTTCGGTCGGCGTACGCGCCGAGATGACCAGACCCGTCTTTTCCAGCTCGGGCACATAGTGATTGTTCACTTCATAGCGGTGACGATGGCGTTCGTTGACCTCATCGCCGTAGATCCTTGAAGCCAGAGTGCCCGGTGTGACAGGGCAACGCTGTGATCCCAGACGCATGGTACCGCCCAGATCCGAGTCGTTGCTGCGCGTCTCGACGCGTCCGTCGCGGTCGCGCCATTCGGTAATCAGAGCCACCACCGGATGCTCTGTTTCGGGATTGAGCTCGGTGCTGTTCGCATCCGTCATACCCGCGACATTGCGCGCATATTCGATGACCGCCAGCTGCATACCGAGACAGATGCCAAGATAGGGAACCTTGTTTTCGCGCGCATAGCGAATTGCGGCTATCTTGCCTTCCGTACCGCGCGCACCGAAACCGCCCGGCACCAGGATAGCATCGAAGTGCTCAAGCCCTGATGTTCCGGCAGTCTCCAGCGCTTCGGAATCGATATACTCGATGTTCACACGGGTTTCGGTGTGTATTCCGGCATGGCGCAACGCTTCGATCAGCGACTTGTAGGACTCTGTCAGATCGACATATTTGCCGACCATCCCGATGGTGATTTCATGCTTCGGGTTTTCCAGCGCATGTACCAGCTTTGCCCAGACCGACAAATCGGCAGGCGGCAGATCCAGCTTCAACTCTTCGCAGACGATGCGATCGAGCCCCTGATCGTTGAGCATTTGGGGAATCTTGTAGATGCTGGTCGCATCCCACATCGAGATCACGGCCTCTTCGCGCACATTGGCGAACAGCGAAATTTTGGCGCGCTCATCGTCCGGGATCGGCCTGTCGGCGCGGCACAGCAACGCGGTCGGGAAAATACCGATCTCGCGCAGCTTCTGCACGCTGTGCTGCGTCGGTTTGGTCTTCAGCTCACCGGCTGTTGCGATATAGGGCACCAGCGTCAGATGCACATAGGCGACCTGATTGCGTCCCATGCGCAACCCCATCTGGCGGGCGGCTTCCAGGAACGGCAAAGATTCGATATCGCCGACCGTACCGCCGATTTCGACGATCGCGACATCGGCCTTATCGCCGTGATAGGCAGCAGCCCCACGCTCGACAAAGGCCTGAATTTCGTTGGTAATATGCGGAATCACCTGAACCGTCTTGCCCAGATATTCGCCGCGTCGTTCCTTGCGGATCACGCTTTCGTAGATCTGACCTGTGGTGAAATTATTGGCTTTGCGCATCTTGGCGGAAATAAACCGCTCGTAATGGCCGAGATCCAGATCGGTTTCCGCGCCGTCTTCGGTGACGAACACCTCGCCGTGCTGAAACGGACTCATCGTGCCGGGATCGACGTTGATATAAGGATCGAGCTTGAGCATCGTGACTCTGAGGCCACGCGATTCAAGGATCGCCGCGAGAGAGGCGGCGGCAATACCCTTCCCTAAGGATGAAACAACGCCGCCGGTTATGAAGATGTACTTGGTCATGCGGGTGCCCGGACAAATATTTTTCGTAAGGTGCAATGATACCGCAAAACGCCTTGCGCTCAAAACTCAACCCGAAAATTAACTGTCATTGTGAGTGTAACGATTGACAGACAGCCCCGAAAAAAACTACATTTGAGCAACTTTGCTCAACGCACTCAGGAAATCACATGTCCAACATCCAGTCTGTCATGCACGAAAACCGTATCTTCAATCCCTCGGATGAATTCGTCAAAAACGCCAATGTCTCCGGCATGGAGGCGTATCGTGCACTTTGCCGGGAGGCTGAGCAGGATTACACGGGTTTCTGGGGTCGGCTGGCGCACGAGACTTTACAGTGGAAGAAGCCTTTCACCACTGTGCTGGATGAGAGCAATGCGCCGTTCTACAAGTGGTTCGAAGACGGCGAACTGAATGTTTCGTACAACTGCCTGGATACGCATTTGGCCGCGCAGGCCGATAAGACCGCGATCATTTTCGAGGCAGACGACGGCGTCGTTACCAAAATCAACTACCGCGATTTGCACGCACGCGTGTGCCAGTTCGCCAATGGTCTGAAGTCGCGCGGCATTAAAAAAGGCGATCGCGTCGTGATCTACATGCCGATGAGCATCGAGGCCGTGGTCGCAATGCAGGCTTGCGCGCGTATCGGCGCAGTCCATTCGGTCGTATTCGGCGGCTTCTCCTCCAAGAGTCTGCATGAACGCATCACCGATGCACAGGCGTGTGCCGTGATCACCTCCGATGCTCAGATGCGCGGCGGTCGCGTGATGCCGTTGAAACCCGCCGTGGATG
>JBAZCE010000081.1:0-6986 GCA_041671105.1 Gallionella sp. | reverse complement strand
TTCGTACACAGCGTCATCGTCTACAGACGCGCCGCCTGCGACACTGACTGGAATGATGCCAACAACATCTGGTGGCACGATCTGGTGGCAGATCAGGACAACTGCTGCGAACCTGAATGGGTGGGCGCCGAACATCCGCTGTTCATCCTCTACACCTCCGGCTCCACCGGCACACCCAAAGGCGTACAGCATGCAAGCGCAGGTTACCTGCTGGGCGTCATGCTCTCCATGCAATGGGTATTCGACTATAAGGACTCCGACGTTTTCTGGTGCACGGCTGACGTGGGCTGGATCACAGGTCACAGCTATGTCGCCTACGGACCGCTGGCGATGGGTGCGACTCAGGTGATCTTCGAAGGCGTACCCACCTATCCCGATGCAGGACGTTTCTGGAAAATGATCCAGGATCACAAGGTCACCACCTTCTACACCGCCCCTACCGCTATCCGTTCGCTGATCAAGCTGGGCGGCGAATTGCCAAAACAATATGATTTAACCAGCCTGCGCCTGCTGGGTTCGGTCGGCGAGCCGATTAATCCCGAAGCCTGGATGTGGTATTACAACACCGTGGGTGGCGCGCGCTGCCCGATTGTGGACACCTGGTGGCAGACTGAAACCGGTTGTCACATGATTGCCCCGCTGCCCGGCGCAATGCCGATCAAACCCGGCACTTGCACGCTGCCGTTGCCCGGCATCATGGCTACCATCGTCAACGAGGCGGGCGACGAAGTATTCGACCAGCACGGCGGCTTTTTGGTCATCAAGAAACCGTTCCCTTCCCAGATCCGCACCATCTGGGGCGCACCGGAGCGTTACAAGAAGGGATACTTCCCGGAAGAGATGCACGGCGCCTATCTGGCGGGCGACTCAGCGCACCGCGATGAAGACGGCTATTTCTGGATCATGGGGCGCATCGACGATGTGCTGAATGTTTCCGGCCACCGTCTGGGCACCATGGAAATCGAATCGGCGCTGGCAGCAAACCCGCTGGTCGCAGAGGCCGCAGTCGTCGGACGTCCACATGAAATCAAGGGCGAATCCGTGGTCGCGTTTGTCGTACTCAAGGGCGCACGCCCCGACGATCCTGCTAAGGCGAAAGAAATTGCCGAGATGCTGCGCAACTGGGTCGGTCATGAAATCGGCCCGATCGCCAAGCCTGACGAAATCCGCTTCGGCGAAAACCTGCCCAAGACGCGTTCGGGCAAGATCATGCGCCGCCTGCTGCGCGCGATAGCCCGCGGAGAAGAGATCACCCAGGATGTCTCGACTTTGGAAAACCCCGCCATACTTGAACAGTTAAAAAATGCGGTGAAGTAAGATATGCGGGGTTTCGACGTAGTCAAAACCCCGCGATATTGGAACAGTTAAAAAATGCTGTAAAATAAAATATGCGGGGTTTCGGCGCAGGCTCGGATCGACACTGCCGATACGAGGCCGCAGCCAAAATCCGGCCATACTCGAACAAATGCTGTGAAATAAAAGCAGGATGCGGGATTGGGGATGCAGGATTCAGGAAATTCAAAAGCGGCGCTCAACTGCATCCTAAATCCCAAGCAATGACAGAAATCAAATTGGCAGAAAAAGGTTGTGCGGATGATCCGCCATCTGCTCGAAGCCATACTGCAAATAAAAATCAACAGCAGAAGACTTTGCATTCACTACCAGACCGACGCCGCCAATTTCTGCGGCAATGCGTGACACCCGGTCTATTGCATCGAATAGCATAAATTCACCGACTCGCTTGCCCTGATGACGCTTTGCGGTTGCCAGTCGGCCCAGCCGAAAAACAGGCACCTTTTCTGGCAGACGTTTTCTGGCATGCGCAGGCAAATCAGCATTAACCACTTCTGCAAGGTTGATTGCATAAAAGCCCATGACTTCCGTATCTGATTCATCGGCTACGACAACAAAGGTTGAGGAAACGCCCTTTTCTTTGTGTTGTCTGGCGACTTGGGCTAACCAGCGATTGAGATCAGCATCACCGCAATCAAACCCTCTTTTGTCATGCTCGTTATTGAGCGGCAGAACCAGCATCGCTCTTCACCCTCTGATAACGCGCCTGTGCAGCCAGAAACTTTTCATTGCGCGGAGGCGGGTTATCGAGCAATTCCAGCAGCCTCAGCGACTCCCTGCGTGACAACACAATCGTCGATTCGCTTTCGATCACTTTTTCCGCCTTTTCCAGTGCAGCCTGCACGACAAATTGATTCATCGTTGCACCCACAATGTCAGCCGCCATTTGCAGCGTTTCCTGCACATGATCAGTTATTCGTGTAGTGAGTCGTTTTCCGGTGTGGACAAGCATACTAGCCTCTTCTATAAGCACTTTTAATGCGGCCAGTATAAAATTATGGCGTCATTTTGTCACCTGTTTGTTGAATTTCTGCTTTAAGTCCGTCAGCATGACAATGTTGTACCCCCTGTCCGCACAACACCCGCTTGCCGATTGATTGCAGCATGGATACTGCAGTCAGAAATTCCCTACCACAACCCGCTCTATTTCCTAGTTTAAAATCAGAACCACCTGATGGTTATTTTCCCTCGGGCGTGTCATTGTTTGCATCCGTTAAATGTCATTTCGTGACGACAGGCGAATCCGGTAATGATCGTTCGATTATCGCATTGCCAAGGAAAATACCATGAGCCAAAATCTCACACAGCCGGAAGAAATTGATCAAATTCTGATGAACATGGAGAACAGCACAGCTGATACGCCAGATCAAAAAACCTCAAACGAAACAGAACAAAAAGGCTGGAGTACCGGCTATGTTTCTCCGTATCGAGCGGCGCATATGAAATCCTACCGTTTTACCGGTCATTAGAAATCTCTCTCAAAAAAGCCTGCTTGAATCGAAAAAATTTTCCACGGAGAACGATGATGAGACTCGAACAGATACGCACTATTGCCAAATCGAACGGCATTCATACAAGCAAACGCACCAAGACTGAACTGATTAAATCGGTTCAATTGAAGGAAGGCAATTTCGATTGCTTTGGCACAGCCGCCACCGGCGAGTGCGATCAAAGCGGCTGTAGCTGGCGTGAGGATTGCTTTGCATCTGCCACAAATAAAATGTCGTAGCAACCTGCAGGGGGTTTCCCTGTTTTATAGTCAAGGAGCAAATCGCAATGGCAACCGGTACTGTTAAATGGTTCAACGATGCAAAGGGTTTTGGTTTTATCACCCCGGATGATGGCAGCGCGGATTTGTTCGCGCACTTTTCCGCGATCAACGCGGGCGGTTTCAAGTCGCTAAAAGAAGGACAGAAAATCAGCTTCGACGTGACGCAAGGCCAGAAGGGCAAACAAGCGGCCAACATTCAGGCAATTTGACGACATATCTTAACTGTAAGGAGAAAGATCATGAACAACATTACGCGTTTCGAGCCGCTCAACGAACTTGCACGTTTTGATCCTTTTATGGACATGGGCGATATGTTCAACAAGCTCGCAATGCGCCCCTTTTTGCGCACCGACATCGAGCCTCAGATCAAAATGGATGTGAAGGAAGCGGACGGAAAGTATATGGTCAAAGCGGAAATCCCCGGCGTGAACAAGGACGACATTCACGTGACCGTCGACGGCAACCGGGTATCGATCAGCGCCGAAGTCAAGCAGGAAAAGGAAACCCGGGAAGGCGAGCGTGTGATCCGCAGCGAGCGCAGTTACGGGATGAGTTCGCGCAGCTTCACTCTGGCAGACGAAGTAGACCAGAACGGTGTAGTGGCCAACTACAACAACGGTGTGCTTGAGTTGACCCTGCCCAAGAAACCCGGATCGGCCCGCCGCGAAATTAAAATTTCATAGTGTTCCGGGGCAAAGCCTGAATCTGATCGCGCCCGCTCCGGCTTCAACCGGAAGCAGGGCGGGATCAAAGCAAAGTTCGGGTAAATAATTAAATAAAAACAAGGAGAACATCATGAGTCACGCGACAGCAGGATTTCAAAAAATCTCCCGGCACGACAACCTGTTTCAGGAGCGCGTTCACGACGCGTACAAAGCCAAAGGTAAGCTGCTGGAACCGTCAGTCTGCTCGCAGTGCGGGGCGGTATTCCATGAGGGGCGCTGGCAGTGGTTGCCGGCACCCGAAAATGCGCATCAGGAAACCTGCCCTGCCTGCCATCGCATCCACGATCAGTTTCCAGCCGGTTTTCTGAGCATGAAAGGTGAGTTCATCCAGACCCATCGCGACGAAATCATGCATCTGTTACACAATCTGGAAAAACGCGAACGCGCAGAGCACCCGCTCAAGCGCATCATCGCCGTGGAGGAAAAGCCGGGCGAAACACTGGTGAGCACCACCGACATTCACCTGGCGCGCGGCATGGGTGAGGCGCTGCACCACGCCTATCAGGGCGAACTGGAATATCACTACAACCCTGAACAAAATCTGTTGCGGGTGAACTGGGCGCATTGATGCGGCACCTGATTGGGCTGGCTATCCTGCTGTCTCTCGCAGCCTGTGACAGGAAGCCTGCGTTGCCGGTCACGAACGACAATGCAGCCCCGCCTCCGGCAGCAGTGGCGCTTCCCGATTTCACGGCACCGGTTAAAAAAACGGCTCCTACGCACATACCGCAATGAGACCGGTACTCGCGCGCTCCGTGCAGTTTTGACTGGAGAGATCATGATTATCGAGTCGCCGTCATTCATGCACGAAGGTTCGATTCCGCTGCGTTACACCTGCGACGGCCTGAATGTTTCACCGCCGCTGATCTGGCGTGACATCCCCGCCGGCACGAAGAGCCTGGCGATAATCGTCGATGATCCGGATGCGCCGGATCCTGCCTCTCCCAAAATGACCTGGGTGCACTGGGTTTTGTACAACATCCCGGATACTGCCTGCGGCATAAAGGAAGGCTCTGTTCCGGAGGGCGCGAAAACGGGTGTTAACGACAGTCACCATACAGGCTATGACGGCCCCTGCCCGCCGCTTGGGCGACATCGCTATTTTTTCAAACTGTATGCGCTGAATATCGTGTTGCCGGACTTGGGGCATCCCACAAAGACAGCGCTGATAAAGTCCATGCAAGGCCACGTGATCGGCAGTGCTCAGCTGATCGGGTTATATCAACATCGGGGGGCATTATGAACATCATCGGCATCGATCTTGGCACATCCAATTCTGCCGCAGCCGTGCTGCGCGGCGGACGCCCTGTCATCATTCCCAGCGCAGAGGGCATCAGTGTCGGCGGCAAGGCATTCCCGAGCTATGTCGCGGTAACGTCTGACGGACAGATGCTGGTGGGCGAACCCGCCAGGCGTCAGGCAACTGCCAATCCGGAAGGCACCGCCAGCGCCTTCAAGCGCCGCATGGGGCATCGCGAGAACATACGTCTGTCGGGGCGTGATTATTCTCCCGAGCAGCTCTCGGCCTTTTTGCTGCAAAAAATCAAACGCGATGCAGAGGCATTTTTGGGCGAAAAAGTGGAAAAAGCGGTCGTGACCGTGCCCGCCTATTTCGACGACAACCAGCGTGCCGCGACGAAGGATGCCTGCAAAATTGCGGGCCTTGAAGTATTGCGCCTGGTCAACGAGCCGACCGCTGCCTCGCTTGCCTACGGCCTTGACCGGCTGGGTCAGGAGCTGCGCATCGCGGTGATCGACCTGGGCGGCGGAACGCTCGATGTCACTATCATGGAATTCGGCGGCGGCGTGTTCGAAGTCAAGTCCACCAGCGGCGACACGCAACTGGGCGGAACCGACATGAACCAGAAGATTTTCGAACATCTGGCTGAGCGCTTCTTGATGTCCACCGGCGTGGATGTAAGAAAAGACGTCAAGGCCGCAGCACGTCTGATCGAGGCTGCGGAGGCCGCCAAGATAGAGCTCTCTAGCAGCGTGTCGACACATGTCAGCCTCCCCTATCTTGCCTCGGTGAACGGCGAACCACGCCATCTCGAATTTGATCTGTCGCGCACCGAACTCGAACGCCTGGTGCGCACGGTGATAGAGCGATGCAGGGCTCCGGTGGAGCAGGCGCTGCACGATGCCGGAATCACCCCGAAGGATGTGGACAGGGTCGTCTTCGTCGGCGGGCCTACCCGCATGCCGTCGGTGCGCAGTTATTTCGAGGGGATGTTCGGGCATAAAGCCGAGATGGGTGTTGATCCGATGGAATGCGTAGCCTGCGGTGCCGCCATTCAGGCAGGCGTCCTGGCAGGCGAAGTGGGCGGGATCGTGCTGGTGGATGTAACGCCGCTGACCCTGGGGGTGGAAACGCTGGGAGGAATTGCAACGCCCCTGATTGCGCGCAATACGCCGATCCCGGTCAAGCGCAGCGAGACATTCACCACCGCTGCCGACATGCAGACCAGCGTCACCATCCATGTATTTCAGGGCGAGCGTCCGATGGCGGGAGACAACACGAGCCTCGGTGAGTTCAGCCTGGACGGTCTGCCGCCTGCACCGCGCGGCGTGCCTAAGGTCGAGGTGACTTTCGATATCGATACCAACGGTATCCTGAGCGTTGCGGCAAAGGACACGGCCAGCGGCAAGAGCCAGTCGATCAGCATCACGGGTTCCACAAGGCTCTCGGAAGACGACAAGAAACGCATGGTGGGGGATGCCGAGCGTTATGCCGAGGCAGATAAAAAGCGGCGCGAGGATGCCGAAAAGCTCAACTCCGCCGATGCCACCTGTTACGAGGCCGAAAAGATGCTGGCCAACTACGAGGGGAAATTCACCGAGGATCTGAAAAAACGCATCGAGAGCAGCCTGCGCGAGACCAAGGAGGCGTTGCTGAAAAAAGAGGTCGCTTTGGCGCTGGCGCGCGCAGAGTCGCTCAAAAAAGTGTTGCAGGAAGCCGGCGCCGTGCTTTATGCGCAGTCGGGTCAGGCAAGCCCGGGCACCCCCTATGCGGAAACGCGCTGGGAGGGGCCGGAGCCACCGCCCAACGTGGGTGCTGCGACCGGCGAGCCCAGGCCAAGCGGAGCGGGTCCGCGCGGCAAGGTGGTGGATGCCGAGTACAGGGAAAGCAAATAAAC
>JBAZCE010000080.1:0-9976 GCA_041671105.1 Gallionella sp. | reverse complement strand
CGCACGGTATTGCCTCGCTTTTTTTATTGGACGACGAAAAATAACATCAAGGGGCTTGCAAAACAAGATCGAGCCCCCTCTGCGAACACCTAATTCAGATATTCGGCAACTAATTCAGATATTCGGCTATCAAAATCTCGGCAATTTGCACACTGTTCAGGGCTGCACCCTTGCGCACATTATCACTCACCACCCACAAATCCAAACCCATCGGGTGAGACAAGTCCTCGCGGATACGCCCGACAAAGGTTGCATCCTTGCCTGCCGCATCAACCGCAGTCGGCCAGCCGCCGGGCACATGCTCGTCCATGACCACCACACCGGGCGCTTTTTCCAGCAAGGCGCGAGCCTCGGCAGCGGTAATTTTCTTCTTTGTTTCAATGTGCAGCGCTTCGGAATGTCCGTAGAACACCGGCACCCGCACCGCTGTCGGATTTACCATGATGGATTCGTCTTCCATGATTTTCCGGGTTTCCCAGACCATCTTCATCTCTTCCTTAGTGTAGCCGTTTTCCATGAACACATCGATCTGCGGCAACACGTTGAAGGCGATACGCTTCGGATAAACTTCCACCTCTACGTCCTGGGAGCTGAACAGTGCACGGGTCTGAGATGCCAGTTCCTCGATCGCCTCCTTGCCGGTACCCGAGACGGCCTGATAAGTCGCCACATTGATACGCGCGATGCCCACCGCATCCTTGATCGGTTTCAATGCCACCATCATCTGGATGGTCGAACAATTCGGATTGGCGATGATGCCGCGATTCTTGTATTGCGCGATGGCGTGCGGATTCACTTCAGGCACCACCAGCGGAATATCGCGGTCGTAACGGAAATGAGCGGTGTTATCGATCACCACGCAACCTGCGGCTGCGGCTATCGGCGCATATTTTTCCGACACGCTGCCGCCTGCCGAGAACAGACCGATCTGCGCCTTTGAGAAGTCAAAGCCTTCCACGTCCAGCACGGTGAGTTCCTCGCCGCGGAACATAATCTCGGTGCCTGCCGAACGGCTGGAAGCCAGCAGATAAAGATTGCGCACCGGAAACTTGCGCTCTTCCAGAATCGCCAGCATCGCCTCGCCCACAGCGCCGGTTGCACCCAGGATACATACGTCGTATTGCTTACTCATTATTACTCTCCAAAACCTATCATATTCTGTAGGTCGGAATTCATTCCGACCCGTCGTGTCGGGTTCAAACCCGACCTACAAAGCCGCTACCACCGCATCGCCCATCGCAGCGCAGCCGACTTTTTGCATGCCTGTCTCGAATATATCGCCCGTACGCAGACCCTGCTGCAGAACACGGCGCACCGCAGTCTCGATGCGCACGGCGACGTCCTCGCGCGCAAACGTGTAGCGCATCATCATCGCCACCGACAAAATAGTTGCCAGCGGATTGGCAATGTCCTGACCTGCGATGTCCGGTGCAGAGCCGTGGCAAGGTTCATACAAGCCCTTGTTGTTTGCATCGAGGGATGCCGACGGCAACATGCCGATGGAACCTGTCAGCATGGACGCCTCGTCGGACAAGATATCACCGAAGATGTTCCCGGTCAGAATCACGTCAAACTGCTTGGGCGCACGCACCAGTTGCATCGCCGCATTATCGACATACATATGCGACAACACGACTTCGGGATATTCCTGTGCCACATCGGTGACGATTTCGCGCCACAGCATGCTGGTATCGAGCACATTGGCCTTATCCACCGAACACAGCTTGAAGCTGCGCTTCATCGCACTCTTGAATCCGACATGCGCCACACGACGAATCTCCGACTCGCTGTAGTGCATCGTGTCAAATCCCTGACGCTCGCCGTTTTCCAGGGTACGGATACCGCGCGGCTGGCCGAAGTAAATGTCGCCGGTCAGTTCGCGCAAAATCATGATATCCAGACCCGACACCAGTTCAGGCTTCAAACTCGACGCATTCACCAGCTCCGGATACACCATGGCAGGCCGCAAATTTGCAAATAAATTCAAGCACTTACGAATACGAAGCAAGCCCTGCTCGGGACGCATCGGACGCGGCAAGGTGTCATATTGATAACCGCCCACCGCACCCAGCAACACAGCATCCGATGCTTCGACCAGCACTTTTGTCTCTTCAGGAAACGGATCACCGGCCGCATCATAACCCGCGCCACCAATATGGGCATACTCGGTCTCAACCGGCAAACCGTCGCTGCGCAACACGTCCAACACTTTCGCGGCCTGTGCCACGATCTCAGGCCCGATGCCGTCACCCGGCAAAACTGCTATTTTCATTTTAATATCCTAAAAAATTCGTAAAACGCGGGGAGTAGTAAGTAGACAGTGGAAAACCCGCCCCTACTTACCACTGACCACTTACCACTCCCTGCTTATCATTTCAAAGCCAGGGCTGTTCTGCGTGATGGCGCGCTTCGAACGCTGCGATCTCATCCACATGCTGCAACGTCAGGCCGATGTCATCCAGCCCGTTCAACAGACAATGCTTGCGGAAAGCGTCGACTTCAAACGGGTATACCACGCCATCCGGTGTTGTGATGGTCTGCGCTTCGAGATCGATGACAAGCCGGTAACCTTCGGCTGCCTCCACCGCGCGAAACAGTGCATCCACCTGTTCAGCCGCAAGCCTGATCGGCAGCAAGCCGTTCTTGAAACAGTTGTTATAGAAAATATCGGCAAAGCTTGGCGCGATGATCACGCGAAAACCGTAATCCTCCAGCGCCCAGGGCGCATGCTCGCGCGACGAGCCGCAACCGAAATTCTCCCGCGCCAGCAAAATCTGCGCACCCTGATAGCGCGGCTGATTCAACACGAATTCCGGATTAACCTTGCGTATTGAATTATCCATCCCCGGTTCGCCGTGATCCAGATAACGCCATTCATCGAACGCGTTCGGGCCGAACCCTGAGCGTTTGATGGATTTCAAAAACTGCTTCGGAATAATTGCATCCGTATCCACATTCGCGCGATCGAGCGGAGCAACCAGGCCATTAAGTAAAGTGAATTTTTTCATTTACTTCGCCGCCCTCTCTATTTCTTCGCCGCCTTTTTTCAGGTCTTTACCCAGTCCTTCAACGGTATTGCACCCCATCAGAACGAATACAGCCAATAACAATGTAATCGCTTTCATCACCGTCCCCTTAAAGCTTGCTAACGTCAACAAAATGCCCGGCAATCGCCGCAGCGGCAGCCATTTGCGGGCTGACAAGATGCGTGCGTCCGCCCTGTCCCTGCCGCCCCTCAAAGTTGCGGTTGGAAGTCGCAGCACAACGTTCACCCGGGTTCAGCCTGTCGTCGTTCATCGCCAGACACATCGAACAGCCCGGATCGCGCCACTCGAAACCTGCCTCGATGAAAATCTTGTCCAGGCCTTCCTGTTCGGCTTGAGCCTTGACCAGACCGGAACCGGGCACGACCATCGCCAGCTTCACGTTAGAGGCGATTTTTTTCCCCTTTGCCACGGCAGCCGCAGCGCGCATGTCTTCGATGCGCCCGTTGGTGCATGAGCCGATAAATACCTTATCGATGCTGATTTCAGTAATCGGCGTATTCACCACCAGCCCCATGTAGATCAACGCGCGTTCGGCACCTTCCCGCTTATCGGCACTCATCGCTGCCGGATCCGGCACGCAAGCGTCGACTGCCACCACCATTTCAGGGGACGTACCCCAGGTGACCTGCGGACGAATACTCGCCGCATCCAGCACGACAGTCGCGTCGAACACCGCATCCGCATCGCTGTGGAGCTCGCGCCACTTTTCAACAGCCTGATCCCACTGCGATCCATGAGGAGCAAAGGGGCGGCCCTTAAGGTAGGCAAAGGTCGTCTCGTCTGCGGCGATCATGCCGGCGCGTGCGCCCGCTTCAATCGCCATGTTGCACAAGGTCATGCGCCCTTCCATGCTCAATTCACGCACCGTGCTGCCCGCGAATTCGATTGCATAGCCTGTACCGCCTGCCGTGCCGATCAGACCTATCACAGCCAGCGCGATATCTTTCGCCGAAACGCCTTTGCCCGGCACGCCGTCAATTTTCACCAGCATGGCGCGTGATTTTTTCGCCACCAGGCACTGGGTTGCCATCACGTGCTCGACTTCGGAGGTGCCTATGCCGTGCGCCAGCGCTGCGAATGCGCCGTGCGTGCTGGTGTGCGAATCGCCGCAGACCACCGTCATACCGGGCAGAGTAGCGCCCTGTTCAGGCCCCATCACATGCACGACGCCCTGACGAATATCGCCCATATTGAATTCGGTTATGCCGAATTCGGCGCAATTCGCATCCAGCGTCTCCACCTGAATGCGCGAAATAGGGTCGGCGATACCTGCCGCGCGGTTCTTGGTCGGCACGTTGTGATCGGGCACCGCCAGCATCGAACTGACGCGCCACGGGCGACGGGAGGCCAGCCTCAAGCCTTCGAATGCCTGCGGGCTGGTCACTTCATGGACCAGTTGACGGTCGATATAGATCAACGCCGTGCCGTCCGCATCCTGCCGAACCACGTGTGAATTCCAGAGTTTGTCGTAAAGAGTTTGTGCGCTCATCGTATTTCGCCTGACTGATACTCGATTTTAGAGCGCGCGATTATGACACATCAGGCGCGATTTAGCAGCCCGGCAGCGTTCAGCATGGCTGGACAACGTCCATCACAACAGGAAGACCAGCCCCCAAATCACGATAGCATTCACGATACTCATGAATACGGCCGCGCTGGCAATGTCTTTGGCACGCCTGGCCAACGGATGATCCGCCAGCGAGGTGTGATCGACCGCAGCTTCCACTGCAGAGTTAAGCAGTTCCACGATCAGCACCAGAAAAATACTGCCGACCAGCAAGGCTTTTGCTGTCGTTGTAACGCCAAAGAGCAGCGCGACAGGAATGGCGATCAGGGCGACCAGCACCTCCTGACGAAAAGCGTCTTCATGCACCCATGCCGCGCGTAAACCCTGCAGAGCAATCCCCGTGGCGCGCCATGCATGCGTAATTCCGGGGCGATGTTTGTGCGGATTTTCCATAAGTTATTGCTGCCCGGCAGGTTTGTTGAACTCGGCGTAATCCTCCCATCCGCCGGAATCATTTGTAAAATAATAACGATGTTCGTATTCTGCCACCGTCGTCCGTTCGGTTTGCGCGACAAACGGCGTCCCCTGCAAATCGGCGAGATAATCGGATGGCAGGAATTTATTGTTGGTATAAGGCGATTTTTCCAGCATGCGCGCAACGAGGGATGAAATAGCCATATAGCTGGTCGGCTGATCGACGGACAGTGTATTCCCTTCACGATTGCTGCCGACTACCTTGATGCCGACCGGCACCAGCGTAATGGCAGGCGTCGGTGTATCGCGCAAGCCGGCTATCTGCCGCTTATCACCCCGCACCGCAGCCCCATGCTCGGGCACCATCACCACCACCGCGCGCCGGCCCGACTCATCCAGCTTTTGCATAAAACGATCCAGCTCATCCAGGAACCTGGACAAACGCACCTTGTAGGTTTCCAGCGTATTCGGCATTGCATCGGCGCCGGGAAAATGATTGCCGTCGTGCAGACTAGCCGTGTTGTAATACAGCGCGACACGCGAACTGGCGGACTTTTTTCTCGTCTCCAGCCAGCGATTGAGAACGGCCAGATCGTCATAAACGGGCGAATTATTAAAGGCATACTGGGCGATCTCAAGCCCGTCTTGTGCCGACAGCGGCGCATTTAGCCGGCCATCTGTCCGGAGTTGCTCCAAAAAGTTATCAAATTTACCCGTGTGATTCAA
Organism: Gallionella sp.; assembly: GCA_041671105.1. GTDB lineage: Bacteria > Pseudomonadota > Gammaproteobacteria > Burkholderiales > Gallionellaceae > Gallionella. The sequence goes on along the minus strand of JBAZCE010000080.1, from coordinate 4,222 downwards.
AGCCAGATTCAGTTCAAAACCGGCCGCTTGCAGACTATTCATCAAATAACAGTTTTCGGGCACGGGGAAATATAATTTATCATGTGATTGCTGCCCGCAGGTAGCCCGCAACAGATGGATCGCAGACGGCGCACTGTATGAGGAGGCCGAGTTGAATCTGGTCAGCAGGAAATCGAAACGCCGCCACAGCGGATGCTGCTCCAGTCCGACCGCCGCGATATCGTCCCATGACAGCGAGCAGACATGAATGAAAATTACATCGAACGGCACTGCCACGGGTCTGGCAAACGAGACCGATCGTTGTGACTCCCGGTCAAAGAAAGATTGCAGCACCCGATCCATATCCGGTTTGGCATTTTCACCGGCCTGCTCAGCACCGTTTAACACCTGTCCGGCATCGTGAAATACCGGACTCTGAACGATCCCCAACACCGCCATACCGGCGACCACCAGCACGCCTGCGCGCAGCCAGTGAGCAAGCACCCAATACACCACCCAGGCTGCCAGTAACGCGCCGACTATCGGCCAACTGACGAAACGCATCAGCAATTCGATCAGGTAGGGAAGACTGAATTCGGACAAGTTGGAAGCCTGCGAAATCACACGACTGACCGGGGGCAACCAGGAATCATAGTAAAGCAGCGCCAGCGCAAGCGCTGCGGTTATGGCATTTTTAATCCGGCGCCATGGTCCGGATGCTACCGGCACCAGAATGAAGGCGGCAAAAGCCAGGTTTGCCAACGGATGAAAGGCAATAAGCTCCATCCAGTACATGCCGATTTTGGCAATAAAGTAAAAACTCCACCGCCCCAGTGTAAATCGGGCCGGGGATATCTCGACGCTTGTCCGCCGGTCTCCGATCGGATGACTGTCGTGTGTGCGCGCCTCCTGAGAATCGCCCTCGCCTTCGCGAGTTGATGGACCCGGCACACGGTCTGCATGCGCCTCCTCGCGGACCGTTTTTTCCGGCACACCTGACTTATCTGAAATTGTCGAATCTGTTTTCAGTTGGGCGGCATGTTCGCCAAGACGCGCCAGATAGGCTGAAAAATGGGGCGTTTCCTCCCGCGTATATTTATAATGATCGTCCGGTTTTCTGTGCGTGCGGCTCCGCTTGCCAACAATAGCGTTTTCATCTTTGGAATGGGTCATTTAATATTTCGCAACCATTTATCAACAATCGAATGACCGCGTTCAATATTGACCCGTAGAAACTCCCGTGCCGCCAAGATCATCACCGCGCCGGCTTGTTGAATTCGTTGTAAGGCTCCCACTTACCGACGCCGCGTCCCAGATAATAGTGATTGTCATACCCGGCAACGGTCGTCACTTCGTTTTGCGCAACAAACGGTGTCGCCGGCAAATTCACGACATAATCGGAAGGCACGAAGCTATTGCCTGTAAAAGGCGACTGCTCCAGCATGTTTTCAATGATTTGTGAAATAGCCAGATAGCTGGTCGGTTTGTCGATGGCAAGCGTATCCCCGACGCGTTGCAAATTACCACCTACCATCTTGATACCGACGGGCACGATGGTAATGGCCGGCGTTGGAATTTCACGCAAGCCGGCTATCTGTTTTTTATCGCCGCGCAAGGCGGCACCGTGTTCAGGCACCATCACCACCACGGCGCGACGGCCCGACTGATCCAGCTTTTGCATAAAACCTTCCAGCTCATCCAAAAATTTGGATAAACGCGCCTTGTAGGTGTCCATGGTGTTTGCTGCCGAGTCCGTGCCGGGAAAATGGTTCCCGTCGTGCATGCTGACGGTATTGTAATAAAGCGCAACTCTTGCACTGGCTGATTTTTGCCGCGTGTCCAGCCAGCGGTTAAGCACCGACAGATCATCGTATACGGGCGATTTATCAAAGGCATACTGCGCGACCTCAAGCCCGTTCAACGGCAGAGGCGGCGTATCCAGGTGACCGTGCATCTTCAGTTGGCCCAGAAAATCGTCAAATTTACCGTCGTGATTCAAGACCACATTCTCTTCAAAACCGCTGCGTTGCAGGCTGCTCATCAGATAGCATTTGTCGGCCACAGGCTGGTACATTCCGCCATGTTCCGGCTGACCGCATTTGGCGCGCATCAAATGCAGCGCTGCGGGCCCGCTGTAAGAGGCGGCCGAGTTAAAATTTTTAAGTAAAATATCAAAACGCCGCCATAAAGGATGTTTATCCAGGCCAACGGCCAGCACGTCGTCCCACGACATCGAACAGACATGAACAAAAATCACATCGAACGGCACGGCATCCGCCTGCGGCGCGACAAACAACACGGAGCGCAGCTCTTCCTTGCTAAAAAAATCCTGCATGACGCGATCCATTTCCGGCATGACTTGCTGAGCCACCTGACTTGCCGGCAATAAATGAAACGCGCCCAAGCCAAGGATTCCGACTACGATCGCGGCGTCCAGACGCACCAGGCGCGACACGACCCAACACACGACAAAAGACGCCAACAACAGTCCGACCACCTGCCAACTGATGAAACGCATTGCCAATTCCAAGAGATAGCCGGGACTAAAATTGGTCAGCAGCGAGGCTTGCGAAATCAAACGACTGATCGGAGGCAACCAGGAGTCATAATAAAGCAGCGTCAGCGCAAGCAAGGCGGTAAAAACACTTTTAATCCCGCGCAGAAACGGGGTTGGCATGGGTACCAGAATGAATGCGGCAAAGGCCAGGTTTTCCAGCGTATGAAAACCAATCAATTCCATCCACAACAGGCCGAATTTAGCGATGAAGTAATAGCCCCACATACCCAGCGATATGCGGGCAATGAGACTTTTCTCCTGCGCCGCCCGCTCACGGCGCGTATGCGTCCGCTGGTCTCCGACAGGATGGCTGCCTGACGCCGCAGCTGTACTCCCGGACGATGGTTTCGGTTTACGGGCAAACCAGTCCGACCAGACTTTCGGTTTAGCCGCTTGTGTCAGCTGCCCCTCAAGTCGGATCAGGTAATCCGAGACAGGGGGCTGCGAAGGGACTGCGAGATCAGGAGAGGCAGGCACGGCAGCCTCGCCGGCATGCATTCGCGCGATACGTTGCTCGGCGCTGATGCGCCGGTCTCCTGCGGAATTTCTGACCCGATAATCGGGCGAACTCTGACGAGCCCGCAGATTTTTGTCCTCATCCGTCAATATCGGCGTATTGGCGACCTTCTTCACCTGAGTTCCCAACCGGCTCAGATAGTCTGACCAGGAAGGCAGCTCCCGGTCAGGCGCGTCCGGATTAAGCTGCGTAGCATCACCATCGGCCCGCCTGTCCCCGATAGGGTGCGAGTCGTGCGATCCGTGAAGATTTTTTCTCGAAATTTTCTGCTTGATAGAGCGATTCAACTAGGTGCCCTCGGACGACGCCAATTAATTTCAAAATACAAATCCAGCCGTCGGTCGTACAGAGCGCACAGCGACTTGTCAGAGCATACATCAAACTTCATATTCCGTTCAATCACAAGCCCGATCTGCCGATATATTTTCACGGTGCAGGCTGATTAAATTCCGCATAATCCTCCCAGCCATTTGAGCCGTCAGTCAGGTAATAGCGCTGATTGTACCCTGCCACCGTCGTCTTATCGGTTTGCGCGACGAACTGTGTGACCGGCAAATTCACAACATAATCGGATGACGCAAAACTGTTATTGGTAAAAGGTGACTTCTCCAGCATGCGAGACACGATGTGAGCAATCGCCAGATAACTGGTCGGCTGATCGACCGACACACTGTCTCCTGCCCGCTGCACATGTCCGCCGAGAACCTTAATCCCGACCGGCACGAGCGTAATGGCAGGGGTCGGGATTTCACGCAAACCGGGGATCTGCCGCTTATCGCCACGCACTGCAGCCCCATGTTCCGGCACCATCACCACAACAGCACGCCTGCCCGAGTCATCCAGTTCCTGCATGAACTTTTCCATTTCATCCAAAAACCTGACCAGACGCACCTTGTAAGTTTGCAGCGTATTCGGTGCGGCATCCGTACCCGGAAAATGGTTGCCGTCATGCAGACTCACCGTATTGTAAAATAGTGCGACGCGTGAACCAGCGGATTTTTTTCTCGTCTCCAGCCAACGGTTGAGCATTGCCAAATCATCATAAACCGGGGAATTATTAAAGGCATACTGCGCAATCTCAACCCCGTCCTGCGCCAGCAGAGGCGATTTTAATTGACCTTGCGTCTGCACCTGCTCCAGAAAATTGTCAAATTTACCCGTGTGGTTCA
>JBAZCE010000079.1:0-10016 GCA_041671105.1 Gallionella sp. | reverse complement strand
TGTAAGACTTTGGGTCATCCCCCGATTTTCCGGTGACCGTCATCGGTTTTAAGATAGTGGCGCTTTGCGCGGGCTTAACCGTCACCGTGCCGTTTTCGGTAACGCTGTGAGCAAGGCCGCTGCCGGCAAGCAGTTTATCCGCCGCTTCAGCGGTGGTGTAGTCGCCGCTCAAGCGCGGACTTTGCTTGCCCGCCGCCGTCTGTTCTGCGTAAAGCATCGGCGCGCCGGATTGGGCTGCGAGCGTTTGCAGTGCCGGGCCCAGCGCTTGCGCGGGGATGTCAAAGTGGTGTTTTTGCTGTTCTGCGTAAGCTGCGCTAGCCATGGTCGCCAGAATAGCCGCTGTAAGCCGTTTCATTTTTAATGTCATTTATCCGTTTCTCCCTTGTTGAATTGCTTTCATAAGGGATAGACGCATGACTTTAAAAAAATCGTCAGAAATTTGAATTTATTTTTGCTGGCTCAATCTAAGAAGTTGTTTAAAAGCCTAACAAATTCCGCGTAAAAGACGGTGTACCTTAGTAATTTTGATAAATACCTCGACCGTATCGGTTAGACGCTCATAATCCTTGGAAAGTCGTCTGAAATTTCCAGGCCAGGTGCGGTTTCATAGTCCCCAAAAAATCTATTATCCCATGTCAGAGTTTCGCAAATAATTAGGGTAAAAATCGCGTTACCGTATATTTACGAAAGAATATGCTAATGCTCCGTTTCCATGACAAACAGCGCGTGTTGATATGAAAAATGGAGCATACAAAAGAGGTCAGAATTTGCTTGAGGAATTTGTTTGGCCTATTGACACCGGCAAGCCCCCATTGTTTTTCTTGCTGCATAGTTGCTTTGCAAAATACGGCATAACTAAATGCCAAGCCATAATACCGAACAGCAAAAATAAAAAAAATTCTATAACAGGTGAGGTATTTTCAGTTGTCAAACGTCTCAGAACGTCTCAGAACGTCTCAGTATAAATGTTAGAGCGTTTCCGGATATTAGGATACCCCGCCTATCCAAAGATTACGAAGAGATCACTGCCATTTACCTGCCATCAGTAAAAAACCAATGCACTTCTCAATGAGGAAAATCATGTTTTACGCAATCAACAGATTAATCATGCGCGCCTTGCTCCTAAGCGCCGCATGCACGACGGCTTTTGCACAAGCGATTCCCGATGCCACCATCGTCAATGACACCGTCCAATACGACGTGCAGGCTGACGGTCGCTACACCGTTGAAGAGCGCGCCGCCTTACGCATTGAGACGCCACAAGCCGTGCAGCGCTTCGGACAACTACCAATGCCCTACAGCAGTACTCTACAACAGTTGGACGTGCTGGAGGCTTATGTGCTTGGCAAAGACGGCAAGCGCACTGATGTGCCGGCAGACCGCATCATGGTACAGCAGACACCGCAAAGCGCCGGTGCGCCCATGTTCGACGACGGCAAGGTCAAGGTCATCATCTTCCCCGGCGTGGAGGTGGGGTCGGTGCTGCACCTGCACACACGCAAGACGCAGCTCAAGCCGATGTTCCCAGGCCACTTCTCGATGGTGGAAACTGTCCTGGGCATGTTTAACGTCGAGTCCGAAGTCATCACGCTGAGAGCGCCGGCGGCACTGAAGTTGTACGTCGATGCGGTTAATCTTAAGGGCGGTGCCGTCAAGGCCGAGCAAGCGGATACACAGAATTGGCGCTGGGAGGTCAAGGACTGGAAAGCACTGCCCTTGGAAGCCGGTTCAGTGGCGCCGCAGGATTCCAGCCCGCGCGTAGCGGTTACTACCATGGCCGACGACCAAGCTGCCGCCACTGCCTACCGTGAGCGTGCGCTACCGCAAACCGCCGTGACGCCCAGTATCCAGGCGCTGGCCGACGAGATTACCAAAGGCATCACCGACCGCCGCGCACAGGCCGAGGCCATCTATGGCTGGGTTAGCGGCAACATCCGCTACGTAGCGATCTTTATGGATGTGGGCGGCGTTGTACCGCATGCCGCAGACGAAATCGCCAAGGCCCGCTACGGCGATTGCAAAGACCACACTACCCTCTTAGGCGCTTTGCTCGCGGCCAAGGGTATCCAAAGTAGCCCCGTGCTGGTCAATGCCGACTTGCGCTTTTGGAAACCGGCGGTAGCAGTGACGCTCGGTCTCTTTAACCACGTCATCCTGCGCGTCCCGGAGTTCGACGTATACCTCGATTCCACCGCCAAATTCTCGCCCTTCGGCACTCTGGGAATGACGCTCCGAGGCAAGCCTGCATTAGTGGTGGGTGACAACGGCCAAGCTAAAGCCGTAACACTGCCGCTGTCCTTACCGGCTCAGGACCAGATCCATGTGGCGATGAATCTGGCAGTTGACGCCGAAGGCACGGTGCGCGGCCATGCCGATGTTGAAAGCGAGGGAATGTTTGGCCTGATCGCGCGTGGGCTAATGGCCACCATTCCTCAGGGTGTAGAAGAACAGGTAGTGGGCAATGTGCTCGCCAAGACGGGACAAAACGGCAGTGGCAGCTTCACACGCGGAGAACCGCTCGACCTGACGATTCCGCACCGTTACAGCACCGATTTCACGCTACCGAATTATGTACAACTACCGGGTCCGGGGGCGTTCATCGTGCCGCAGGGATTCGGCAGCTCCACCAATATTGCCGCGGCTTTCGAGCAACCGGGACTCTCGCAACGCACATTGCCGGTACCGTTGCAAGGTCGACGCGTAGAAGAAACGATTACACTGCAGCTACCTGAAACCTTCAAGCCGACCGCACTGCCAAGCGGAGTACAGTTGAAGTGGGCGCATGGTAGCTATGAATCGAAAGTGAAGACAGAAGGCTCAACCGTCACGATTACCCGCGTGCTTTTGCTAGCAATGCCTGGGCCGCTGCTGCTACCGCAAGACTACGATGAGTTCAGCAGCTTCGGACAAGCCGTGATGCGCGATTTGCGAGCTCAGCTTGTTTATTGAGAGTGTTATGGAAAATCGATGGGTAATTCGATCTCATCGATTTTTTAAACGAATCGCTTCGAAAGAAGCGTGTTTTACGCCATCTTTTTTGAAGATGGATTTTATTTTGTTTATTAAAAAGGTAATTATTATGTCTGTTAATGTAATGTCTATTGAAGAAATTAATGAGGTTTCTGGCGCTTTAACTGCACCAGACTGGGTATCTGACGCCGGAACATGGGGCGCCTTGGGTGCCCTTGTAGGCGCTCCCTTTGGAGCGGTTGCAATTCCGTATGTTGCTGGAGGATTTGCCGCTTTTAGCATAGGATGGGATATAGGCACTTGGCTCTCCTCTGAATTCTATTGGACTAATCGGCAATGGTTTTAATAATGAGTTTGTTCATGCACGTTACGGAATTTGATACGGTTGTTGATTACGTCTCTTTAGTCCTTTAACTTGAAAAAATTTCCTTTGTCTAAAGTTTTTGAATGAGAGCAACACGGTCACGCCGAAAGGCGGCGTGACCATTTTAGGGGGATTTATGTCAAAAAAACGAATAGTAATACAATTGGTTGCAGTTAGTGCCGCCCTTTTTTTTATGATTTTTACGAAAGTTAATAAGAATACAGCAGATATGGGTACAGCGGTTATAGGCAGCCTGATCGTTTCCATTGTGATTTTTGCTTTTTTTGGGATCGTATTTAAAGAATATGAAATTAAGCGGCAACAGGGCAAAAAACCATCATTCTTATCAGAGATTAAAGACACCGATATATCTAAATATTCATGGGTAGGTATAGGATGTTTAGGTGTTTTTTTATGCTTGACGTTTTTAGGTGGCTTTGTAATGGAAGAAAGCAAAATTATTGCCGACAATCTGATATTGACTGGATTTATTTTTCTCTTATTAAGTTTCGTTTCCATTATCTATGGGGCATTTTTTGCAAAGCGTTAACCAAAATAGAGGGGTAATAGAAACTCCCGTTAATCGTTTATAAAATCCGATAAAAACAAAATAAATAATTATTATGAGCGCTATTTTCCGTCCCGCCGCCTTGAATGCCCGGCAAGCCAAATGGTTAGGCGACATTGTGCTGATTCGTCCCATTTCGTTTGCTTACCTGACGACTGTCGCCGGGTTGCTTGCGATGATCGTTGTGGCTTTTCTGGTTTGGGGTACTTATACCAAGCGCAGCACGGTTTCCGGGCAACTGATCCCGGACACCGGATTGGTTAAGGTTTTTGTGCCGCAACCCGGTATCGTTCTGGAGAACCGCGTTGTCGAAGGTCAGCACGTTACCCAGGGGGATGTGTTGTATGTGTTGTCGAGCGAGCGGCAAAGCAGCACCCAGGGTAATACCCAAGAGGCCGTCAGCCGCCAAGTGGAGGTCCGCCGGCAATCGTTACGCGATGAACTCGAAAAAACCCGGTCAATGCAAAGGGAAGACCGTGAGGCCTTGGTTAAAAAAATCGCCGGGTTGCAGGCTGAGTTATCGAAACTGGATAGCCAGATTGAAAGCCAGAAGAGCCGGGTTCAATTATCGACAGAGACTCGTTCCCGTTATGAAGGTTTGCTGGCGCAGGATTATGTTTCCAAGGAACAGTTGCAGCAAAAACAGGAGGAACTGCTCGATCAACGCTACCGGCTGCAAGGCCAGGAGCGCGACCGCATTAGCGTGAACCGCGAACTGACCGCGCAACACTACGAATTGGCAAACCTGTCCGTCAAACAGCAAAAACAGTTAGCGCAAATCGAACGGGAAATCACCAGTACCGGTCAGGAGTTGACGGAGAGCGAAGCCAAGCGCCGCTTGGTTATCGCCGCACCTGAAACGGGCATCGCTACGGCGGTATCAGCCGAAGTCGGCCAAGCGGTGGATACCAGTAAACCATTGGTTAGCGTGGTACCCGACGGCGCGATTCTGCAAGCCCATTTATACGCACCCAGTAAAGCGGTTGGTTTTGTTAAAGCAGGGGATGCCGTGCTGTTACGCTATCAGGCTTACCCGTACCAGAAATTCGGCCACGCGGAAGGCAAGGTCATATCGGTGTCCAAAACCGCCATACCCAGTAATGAACTGGCCGGCATCGGCAACCTGTCGAACAATGTTGCCGGGAGCAATAATGAGCCGCTTTATCGGGTCACTGTCGGCATTGCAGCGCAAGTCATCAATGCCTACGGCAAGCCTCAACAACTGCAAGCCGGGATGTTGCTGGAGGCCGATGTATTACAGGATACGCGGCGTTTATACGAATGGGTGCTGGAACCGCTCTACAGCCTGACCGGGAAACTTTGAAATAATATGACTTTTACCACTAATATTGCGTTTGGCTTCGGCCCAAAACTGCCGCTGATTCTTCAAACAGAGGCGACCGAATGCGGTCTCGCGTGCTTGGGCATGGTTGCCGGCTACCACAAATATCGCACTGATTTGAGAACACTACGAGGCCAGTTTCACATCTCGCTCAAGGGCGTAACGCTTGCCCATTTAATCCGGATTGCCACGCGCATGGAATTGGCGACGCGCGCGCTCAAGCTGGAATTGGAGGATTTGAACCAGTTAAAGCTACCTTGCATCCTGCATTGGGATTTTAATCATTTTGTGGTGCTGAAAGAGGTCGGCAGCAAAACCATTACCCTTCACGATCCGGCTTTGGGCGTCCGTAAATTATCGCTGGCCGAGGCCTCCGAATCGTTTACCGGCGTGGCGCTGGAGTGCTGGCCCAACGCCGGTTTTAAACGGCAAGAACAAAAACAAACCATCACGCTTCGCGGCCTGCTGGGACGAGTGACCGGCATTTCCCGTTCGTTCGGGCAAATTTTGGTATTAGCTCTTGCCCTTGAAGTATTTGCGCTGGTCAGTCCTTTCTTTTTGCAATGGGTGATCGACAATGTGATCGTCTCGGCGGACAGGGATTTACTCACCACGCTGGCGATTGGTTTCGGTTTATTGATGGTGATGCAGCAGGCCGTGAACACGATCCGCTCGTGGGTGATTATGTATATGGGGACAACCCTGAATATCCAGTGGCGTGCGAATGTGTTTTCCCATCTGGTTCGGCTGCCGATCTCGTATTTTGAGAAACGGCATTTAGGCGACGTGGTATCCCGTTTCGGTTCTATAGACCAGATTCAAAGAACCTTGACCACGTCTTTTATGGAAGCGATCCTTGACGGCCTGATGACGCTGGTGACTCTGGCGATGATGTTTATTTACAGCCCGATGCTGGGCTGGATTGCGGTCGGCACGATGACGCTGTATGCGTTGAGCCGTTGGGCATGGTACCGCCCGCTACGTAACGCGACAGAGGAACAGATCATCCATGCCGCCAAGCAGCAAAGCCACTTTTTGGAAACGATCCGTGGCGTCAAGGCTATCAAGCTGTTTCAGCGCCATGACGAACGGCGTTCAACCTGGCTTACCTTATTCGTCGACCAAATCAATGCCGATCTGCGCACACAAAAGCTGCAATTACTTTACAAGTTGCTAAATGGATTACTGTTCGGCTTTGAGAATGTGCTGATCCTCTGGTTGGGCGCTAAGCTGGTAATGGATGGGAATTTCTCTGTCGGCGTACTGATGGCGTTCAATTCGTATAAAGGCCAGTTCGATACCCGCGTCAGTTCCCTGATCGATAAATTCTTTGAACTCAAGATGTTGCAATTACAGGCTGAACGATTGGCCGATATTGTGCTCAGCGAACCGGAAAATTTTCAGGAATCGTTAATTTCCGTCAATAATTCCTCGCTGGAACCTAGTCTCGAAGTCTCGAATGTGCGCTTTCGCTATGCCGAGCATGAGCCGTTCGTGCTGGATGGCGTGAGTCTCAAGATTGCCCCCGGCGAATCGGTTGCCGTGGTTGGTGCCTCGGGTTGCGGCAAAACCACGCTGATCAACGTGATGCTGGGGATTCTTCCCTCCACCGAGGGCGACGTGCTCATTGGCGGGATCAGTGTCAAGCAAATAGGCGTCGATAGCTTACGGCGCATGGTAGGCACCGTCATGCAGGACGATGTGCTGTTTGCGGGGTCGATAGCCAACAATATCAGTTTCTTCGATCTTCATGCCGATCGGCAATGGATAGAAGAATGCGCGCAAATGGCGGCCATTGCGTCTGACATTGCGGCGATGCCGATGGCTTACAACACGCTGGTGGGCGATATGGGCACCGTGCTGTCAAGGGGGCAAAAGCAGCGGATATTGCTGGCGCGGGCTTTATATAAACACCCTAAAATCCTGTTTCTTGACGAAGCCACCAGTCATCTGGACATTGCGCGCGAACAGCAGGTAAATGCGTCAGTAAAGTCTCTCAACGTCACCCGGATTATTGTAGCGCACCGTCCGGAAACCATTGCCACGGCCAGCCGCGTGATTATTTTGGCGGGCGGTAAGGTAGTCAAGGATGCCCCAGTATCGCAACCGCCCGTTCAACCGGATTCACCGGTTCCGACGAAAACAACCGCAAATCCGTCCGCCTATAAAATGTCTTTTGGCACGATGCCGAACATGCTGTAAAGAGTTGCCAATATGATGCGGTTCTTACGTGTTTTTTGCCGGGGAGTCATGGCTATAGTTTTGATACTCCCGATTAACGCCACTCCGAGTGGTTTCGATCCCATTTCAACCGCGGATGACATCTATAGCGAGATGGACCCGTTCTCAACGCGAGATGAGGTACCCGCTTCTCCGACTAAAGACATGGCTGCCAATAGGGCGATGGAACCCTGCCAATTTACAGCGATAGGTGTACCTCTAAGCTTGCTGGAAGCCGTAGAGCGCGCCTTGTGCAATAATCCGCAAACGCGGAAAACCTGGGCAAGCGTGAAGGTGCAGGCAGCGCAGGTTGGAATTAGTCAGGCGGCTTATTTGCCCACACTCAATGCAACTACAAGTGGAACCTACGGGAACAATAAGACGACGGTGAAGGGTTATCCCATGTTTAGCCGCGATAAAAGCACCACTGTGCTCGGCTATAACCTGAAATTAAGCTGGACTTTGTTCGATTTCGGTTTGCGTAGCGCCAATCTGGCAAATGCCCAACAGCTTCTGGCCGCAGCTAACGCGACGCAGGATGCAACCCTGCAAACCGTATTTGCAACTGCGGCGCATAGCTATTACGATCTGTTAAGCGCGCAGGGCGCGTTGGATGCAAGCGTAGACTCGGAAAAATCGGCGCGGGAGAGCTTTATGGTGGCCGATGCCAAGTATGTGGCTGGAGCAGGAACACTCGCCGATAAGTTGCAGGCGCAAACTACTTACGCGCAAGCTTCTCTTGATCGCGCCAAGGCGAGCGGGGAGTTAAAAAATGCTCATGGCACGCTGGCTATCGCCATGGGCCTCAGCGCCAATACGCCGCTGACCGTCGATAAACAGAGCCGGGAACTGCCGGATACCGCTTTTGTAAAATCGGTGGATGCGTTAATTGAAGATGCCAAACACGATCACCCCAGTTTAATCGCGGCACAAGCGCAAGTACAGGCCGCCAAGGCCACGGTGGATGCCGCCAAGGCGGAAGGTCTTCCTACGGTAGCATTGACCGGTACCGTCAGCTACAACGACCAAATAGGTATAGCGCCGGGCGATACTGTCACGGAAAACGATAATATTGGCGTTCAAGTCAATATACCGTTGTTTGAAGGCTTGGGGCGCTCTTACCGTATTCGGTCGGCCAAGTCGCAAGTCGAGTCCAAAACAGCCGATCTGGCTAACACCGAACAGCAGATTTCGCTAGATGTCTGGAAAAGTTATCAGTCGCTACAAACAGAAACCGAGAACCTGAAAGCTACAGATAATTTATCGCAAAGTGCTACGCAATCGTTCAATGTTGCGCAGGGCCGTTACAAAGCAGGCGTGGGTACTATCATTGAGTTGTTAAGCGCCCAAAGTACGTTGGCAAACTCGCGGCAGCAACGTATTAAAGCGTTATCGAATTGGCGCACGGCAAGATTGAAGCTGGCCGGCAGCCTCGGCAAACTTGGATTTTGGGCAATATAAAATCTCTATCGTTTTGTTATAGCAATCCCCTTCAGACCGAAAGAAACACAGATAGCTGGCATCAAGGGTGGGTGACCGTAAGGATTCGTGCAAAAATGGGCAATAGCGGGCTTACTCATGCGACAGAAAATCTTACACTATCTTAAAAGGGTCACCTCATTAAAAAGCTATAGCTCGCTATCTGTAAACAGACTCCGCCGATTTCAGCACTATTTCATGGGTGCCGACGTGATCGATGTTAACCGGCAGAATTGCGGCGATCGCGCTAAGCGTGTCGCCCAATTCGGCGGTAAGAAATGTGCCGCTGACCCGCAGTTTGCCTAAGCTTTCATTCTGCAAGCGGATGCGGGTGTCGTGGTAACGCCCTACTTCAGCGAGCACCTCGTCGAGGCGGCGGTTACTGAATACCAATTTGCCTTGCCGCCAGGCGGTGAGCTCTGCGACATCCTGTCCTTGCAGCGTTTGAAATTCGCCGCTGCCGTTAAAGGCCAGTTGTTGTCCGGCCGTCAGTTCGCGCTTTCCGGAGGCTTGCACTTCGACGATGCCTTCCTGTACGGCGACGATGACTTGTTCGGGTTTAATGTAAACATCAAACGCAGTGCCGATGTCGCGGATGCGTCCGCTACCGGCGCGTACTTCAAACGGGCGTTCGACATCGTGGGTCACGGTAAAAAAAGCTTCGCCTTTTACCATTTCGACGTTGCGCCGCCAACGATTGAAATGGACGCGCACCTCGCTGTCGGTATTGAGTTCAATACTGGAACCGTCAGCCAAAGTGACCGTTTGACGGCCGCCTTTTTCGGCAACATAGGTATGCGGGATACCCAGCCAGCCGTTCGGCATAAAGGCGGTCAAGCCCAGACCTAGTAGCAACGTAGCGGCGGCGCTGTATACGAATAAGCGTCTAGGCGGTTTGCGGCGGTAGCGCAATGCCGCATCACGCGCGGGGAAATTCATGGCTTTAAACGGCTCCATCCATTCCCATTGCGCCTGTGCTGTTTCGTAGGCCTGACGGTGGCCGGCACTCTCTTCCAGCCAGTTGTTGAAAGCTTGGCGCTCTGTTGCCGTACAATTTGCCGAACGGATGCGCA
>JBAZCE010000078.1:2325-10119 GCA_041671105.1 Gallionella sp. | reverse complement strand
ATGCGGAATGCGGAATGCGGAATGTGGAATGTGGAATGTGGAATGTGGAATGTGGAATGTGGAATGTGGAATGTGGAATGTGGAATGTGGAATGTGGAATGTGGAATGCGGAATGCGGAATGCGGAATGCGGAATGCGGAATGCGGGATGCGGGATGCGGGATGCGGGATGCGGGATGCGGGATTCAGGATTCAGGAAAATCGATGCGCCGCTTTATTCTTGCACGCATCCCGCATCCTGGTTCCTGCATCCTGAAATTTATAGTAAGCTCAACGTTTCCCCACTCATGGCCATCCGAACAATGTCAGGAACCCACGTGCACATCGATGCGAGCGCTGATTTATCTCGCGATGCAGCAGAACAACGCACGCCGCAGCAGCCTGCCCCGCTGCATGGCTCCGTTACCGACGCGACTTCGCTTGCCGCAGCACTGCAAGAGCAGGAGTGGTGCGCCATTTTGAGCGACAGTCCGGATCGCACGCTTTATTCATTCCTGGACAGTCTGCCGGGCATGGCTTGCCAGATAAGACTGGACAAACAAGACGCACTGCATTTTTCTTATGTCAGCGAGGGCTGTTTTGATCTGTTCGGCATCACCGCGCTCGAACTGCAACAGCAGCCGCAATTATTGATAAATTGCCTGCATCCTGAAGATGCCGATGCCTTTCTGCAAAGCATGCATCTGTCGGCATTACAGTCCACCCCCTGGAATTGGGAGGGACGCATTGTTTTGCCACCAAACGGCGAAATCAAATGGGTTAATTTGCGGGCGATACATCAGCAGACCAATGCTCACGGCACCGTATGGAAAGGTTTTTTAGTCAACATCACGCGAAACAAACAGGCCGAAATTGAACTCGGACACTCGCGTCAGCGTCTACACGAACTTTCTACGCACATCGAAAGCATCAAGGAAGATGAGCGCACTCGCATTGCGCGGGAAATCCACGATGAAATAGGGGTACTACTGACCGCCCTGAAGATGGATTTAGCCTGGGTGACACAACGACTGCCCGGCGACAACAGCGCACTGCAGGAAAAAACCCGCGGCATGGCCAACCTGCTGGACACAGCCGGCAAGGCTGCAAATGATCTGGTACACAGCCTGCGCCCGGGCTCCCTCGACTGCTTTGGCATCGTCGCAGCGATTGAAATTGAGGCCAATGAATTCACAAAGCGCACCGGAATACCCTGCGAAATCACCAAATCAAGCGACAACATAGAGGTAACGGACGAACAGTCCATCACGCTGTTCCGGGTGTTTCAGGAGGCACTGAACAACATCATAAAACATGCCGGGGCGCGGCACGTACAAATACAAATCCTCAGGAATGAAGCCGGGACAGATCGAAAATACATTGAGCTTATCGTATCGGATGATGGTTGCGGCTTTGACGAGAGCGCGCACAACAAACCACGCTCGTTCGGCTTGCGCGGCATACAGGAACGCATCGGTCAGCTCGGCGGCACGGTGACGATCACAAGTCACCCGGGTAAAGGCACGAAAATCTCGGTTCGCCTGCCGGTATAAACCAATAGCCAAGCGACGCTATAAATTGCACACCGTCATCGGGTCAGGTGGAAGTAGGCTTTATCCTCAGGCGAGAAATGAAACCCCCATCCGGCCAGCACGGACCAGACCTGCGAGCCGTATTGATCGACATTAGCCGGGCGCACCCACTGACAACCGTCTTTTTTGCGCGTATCTTCATACACACATCGATACTTGCGACAGAATGCCCTGACGGAATTTCCGGTCATCCCCATCTCATGGGCGAACTTCCCTTCCCACGTGAGTTCACGACTATCCTGATGCCGCAACGGTTTTGAAATCCGTGCGATATCGACACCTTCCGCGATATCATTGACGCGGATCGCACCGACATCGACCCAGCCTTTACTGAAGTAAAAAGCGGGCGTCCCTTCCCTTGTGTCATAGAAATAGGCCACATTATTTTCGCGGTTGAACTCGACGACATGATGATGTGTGAACTGCATGATGCAGGTGTGTACGTTGTGTTTTTCTTCTGTGAGCTTGGCGATCAGCCCCTTTGCAGAACTGCGGAATTTATACAAAGCCATATTACCGGCTACATAAGCATCCCGCCCCAGCGCAAAGTACACCCCGGATAAATCTTCGCAATAAAGATCCCAAAAATTAAGCCGCCGCGGATTTTTTTTATCGTCATTGGATAACAAAGAGAAAAAGCCGCCCAGCAACTGACGCCTGAGCCAATGCACCAGCATTAAGCGCGCAGGCTCGCCGCACTGCCACTGATGCATACTGTCCGGCAACCACGGATTCCCCCAGAGGCTTACGGCAAAATCGCGCAACTGTGGATGAACCACCCTGTCCTCGCACCCGACATAACGATCGAGAAGGACTTTCAAACCCACAGCCGAATAAAGCGGATAATCGTGCAACAACAGCAAAAGGCTATCCAGTTCCTCCTTGAATGTCGCATCATCCATACGCTGCGCCGCCATGACCTGCGCCATTACCAGCCGTCGCACCAGCCATGAACCCGCATCGAGTTCGAGACGCTTGCATATCTCGCCCAGGGCTGACCAGTCTCCCTGTTTCACCGACTGATCAGGATGCTCGCCTAACAGATCCGGGCAGCTGATCAAGGTCGCCAGCCAGTCCGGCGTAAATTCGACAATAACGAACGTTCCCAGATGTTTGGCCAGAAATTGTCTAAGCGACTCCCAATTGTTGCGCCCGGTCAGTCCGGCCTCGGCCGATTCGGGGTCGTATGCAAAATAACCGTTCAGCAGCGCACGATAAAGTTTGCGAAAAGTTCTGCGTCGTTCGCTGTAGTGATCGACATAGTCGAGCAATTTCTCGAAATACTCACGATTTTCAATCAACCGCCAGGCGTCAAAACCGATGGCTTGTGTGCAACCATAACAAACCAGGCGAATCTGGCGCAATCCTTTGAGATACTTATTCTGCTGATAGGCGCGCAGCGTGCCCTCTATGGTCGCCAGCGGCATCTCATCGAGCCGATACGAACCCTTGACCTTAGCCTGCAACAGAGAGCGTTCATTTTGCATCTGCAGCGAATCGCCCGGGCGCAGCTTGGCGAGCGCTACCTGATTAACGGTGCGCAGCCTGGCCTGCAGTTTTTCAAGCGCATCCATCCGGCCACCTTGACTGGTATGGCAAAGATGCCATACCTGAAAACAAAATTTCCCACGTCATCTACCCTCTCCCCAACCCTCTCCCGCATTGCATGAGAGGGGGCAAACGAATCGCTGCGCGAATTTCATGTTATATGCGGCACACGCCAAAATTACCGCGCGGAATGTCATTCAGCGCAACCCGCTCCTCATCCAAGCCGTAAAACTCCAGACGAAGCTCTATGCGGCGACTCTCCTCCAGAGATTTTTTAGCGGAATTGAACGAGTAACCGCCCACCAGAAAGTAATCGCGCACCTGTTCCTTTTCTTCCGGCGTCAATACATAAGCCTGGTTGCGTGCAGGAGAAAGCAGCGCGCACAACACGCGCTGGCTGCGCTGCAGGCTCAGGTTCAGGTTCAGCAGATAATCACCGCGCTGATCTGCGTAGCCCTCGGCAACAATGCGCTTGAGCCATTTTTTTCCCTGCTCATCCTGAGCAATCACCAGCATCTCGGATACGAACTGGCTCAGATACTGAGCCTGCTCGCCGGACAGTTGAGAACTGCCCGTCTCAAAGCGTGCGCGATCTCCAAAATCAATCACGGCACGACTCTTATCGACGACAATGCCCGGATGTTTTTCGGCCGCCTGCTCAAATTTTACCAATAGCTGTTCAATATCCTCTTCACGTTTGGCCTTATTGCGATCCGCCTGCGAAATATCATTGGTGACAGCCAGCAGCGCCACACTCATGACCAGTAAAAACATCACCATCAACGCCGTCATCAGATCGGCAAATGAAATCCAGAAGGGTTTTTCACCTTCATCCTTGCCGCGTCGCCCCAGAATCAGAAATTTATTTATCATTTGAATGTGGCGTTAACGGGTATGGTAAGACAACTACTTTTAATGATGAAACCCGCCATACCCGCCCCCTCTCTCCAACTCTCTCCCGCATCGCGGGAGAGAGTGTAAACGAATCGCTGCGCGAGTTTCACGTTAAACGCTGGTGGCGGCATCGAGTGTGCTCTCCAGCTCGTGTATCCCCTCGCGAAGTAGCTTCACCGAATCCGACAATGCCTGATGAAAATCGCGGTTGGCCTCACCCACCGCACGAACCATGCCCTCGCTGAAGGATTGATGCGCCACCCCGATCACTTCGGATATTTTCGACAGATAGTTGTCCGCATCTTTTTGCGCGGAGACAAGTTTCCCTGTGGCGGATTCAATTTTTGCCAGCACTTCGCCTGACATGGATGCATCGCGGCGCACCTCCTCGGCCAGCACCTGCAAAGAACGCACCTGTTCTATCATGGCATCGCGTGCCCCCTTGTAGTCGCCGAACAACTCAGCCAATCCGCTCGATGCTGTCGTCACCGTATCCGCAGCCTGAACCAGCTGATCTGCCATATTCGAGGATTTTTCAAGCGTAGCGCTGACGCTCTGCCCGGCACGCGCGAAGTCGCCGCTGGCAAGATACAGGGTATCGGCGCTGCAGCTCAATGCAGTCATCGCCTCATCTGTCGTCTTGTGCATCACCGTGACGGCAGATTTCATTTCGGTGACCGCCAGATTCACGCTCTCAACCACCTCCGCAATTTGCCCGGCAAACTGCCCCGCCATCGTCTGATTCTGTAATTCCATATCCTGCTGATGCTTCAAGGAGGCATCCGTGGTCGAGAGCACCTGAGCATTCAGGCCATCGAAAACCGCCCCCATACGAGCGGACAATTCATCCAGTGAGCCTTGCAGATGCCCCTGCGCATCCTCTCTGGACTCACTTGCAGAATGGCGCATGTGCTCTACAAATTCGCCGATCTTGTCATTCAATGCGGATTGACGGGCTTCAGCCGCGCCGATGGACTTCTCAACCAGCAGCGCCATCGCATCCATGCTGCGCTGCCCCGAGGCCCCGGCATCGGCCGCCATCGCCTCCATCCTCGCGACAGTGGCGCAAAGCGCCTCTATAGTTTGCTTTTGCAAACTGTTCATTTCACTGGACTGTCCGCGCAACAATTCCTTCATTTGATTGTTGAAGTTCTCGAACATGCCGGCCAGCAGTGTCTGCAGCGCCTCTCCCCGATCATCCTGCGCATTCTTCAGCGAATCGGCTATTTCAGTCAGGGGGACTTTAAGCCCCTCTTCGATGCTCGCGGCAATTCGCTCACCCAGCGCCGCGGTACCGGCATTGCTCGCCGCAATTTGCCTCTCGGCAAGCTCGGTGAGTATCTGCTTGAACTCGCCCTTGAGCAGACCTGATGTTTGTTCGGCGGATGACTCGGACGCCTTCACCAGTCTTGCCAGATACTCTTCGCCGGCACCGCCCTCGAACAGACCATCGAGCAATTGCACCAGTTTTTCCACTTTCGCATTCAACCGGGCAACGATCAGTTTCTCGATAAAAGTCACGATCATCGCCAGTGTGATCGCGGACGCCGAAACGAGGAAGGCTTCGGACACGCCGTGCAATAGCCGGGTCAGACTCGAACGCACCACAACCGGATTCTCTGAAACGACAAAGGACTGCATCCCGATCAACAAACCATAGAAGGTTCCGATGATGCCGACGCCGGTAAACAGGCCGGGAAGATGTATCCACCAGCACATCCGGCCTGAAGCCGACCCCGGCCGGCATGGTCGAGCGAAAACGTACGGATTGCCCCTCACCCGCCTGTTTGTGCAGCGAATCAGCGTATTCCCGCCACAGATGCTCCAGCACACCGTTATTCCTGAATATCTGTTCCAGATTGCCGTCCGGCACCCCGTTCAGGGCAGCCAATTTTTTAATCACCCTGGACAATTGCCGCGACACAAAATAGGACGGCAGCAGGGAAAAAAACACGAAGGAGAGCAGCAGTACGCCGAGTATGGCTGCAAAGATAAAAATATGCGGAGGCAGGTTAGTCGTCATTTTGTCTGGCTGAAAATTTGTACGGCTGTAAACGATAGGCCCGTTTATCGGGCAGGGAATTATGACTCAAGTTGAATCATCGAAGTAGGCAATTTGCGTCCCCCTGTTCACAAACAAAACTACCCTTATAATGCACGCCTCAGTTCAATCGGAATTGCAATCGTGAACGACCCGGCTTTAGACTATACGCGACAAGACAAGGCAGTGCTGTTTGCAGATGTCAGCGGCAGTACACGCCTGTATGAAACGCTGGGAGATGCGCGCGCATTCGCCACGATCAACGGCTGTCTCGACATTCTGCGGGATCTGACGGCGGCGCACTCTGGTCGGGTCGTAAAAACCATAGGCGATGAGATCATGTCCGTATTTCCGGACGCAGTTACTGCGGTGCAGGCTGCCTGTGAAATGCAGTTGGTAGTGAGCGCAAAGCCCCCTGTCGACGACATACGCGTCGGTATTCGCATCGGTTTTCACTTCGGCCCGGTGCTTGAAAATCCCTGTGATGGAGATGTGTTCGGCGACACGGTCAACATTGCCTCGCGTATGACAGAAATTGCTCAGGCTCAACAAATCATTACAACCAGCTTAGCCGTTGCGAAGCTCCCGCCCATCATGCGTTCGAGCACGCGTACGCTCAACAGCCTGTCAATCAAGGGAAAAGCGGACGACATCGAGGTGCGTGAAGTCATCTGGCAGGAAACTGCCGAGATGACCATGATGGTCAGCAACACTTATACGCCCGTGAATACCGAGCCCGTGTTGCAGTTGAACTATCAGGGGAAGGAGTTCATCGTGGATGCGACCCGCTCTTCCATCACGATCGGGCGCGACGAACAGGCGGATATTGTGATTGTGGATCGCAGTGCATCGCGCATGCATGCCAAAATCGAGCGGCGACGCGACAAATTCGTCCTGATTGACCTGAGCTCCAATGGCAGCTATGTGATCATCGGGAGCGAGCCCGAAATTCCGCTAAGACGCGAAGAAATGGTATTGCGTGAAAGCGGCACAATCAGCTTGGGCCATCCCTGCAAAAAAGATCCCACTGGAATCATCTCTTTTTGCAACAGAAGCTAGCCGGCAGACGACAGGCCGCTATCTGGACGACGGAAGCAGGCCGAACACAATTGCAATCAGCATCAGCACCAGAAACACGCCGACAACCAGCAACAGGGCGCGGCTGCGCTTTTGCTCTCTCAAAGCCTGCGCCTCCACTTCCCGTCTGAGACGTTCGGCCCGCTCGGCCTGTTCGTTTGCCTCGGCAATTTGTTGCTCTCGTGCTGCGATCTCGGCAGCTTCACGTTGACGTTTTTCCGCCGCCTCCGCTTCCGCCTTATTCTCGGCAGACTCTTTCATCGACAGCAACTGCATCTTTGCCTGCTTTTTGCGTTGCACTTCCTCTTCAAGCTTGCGCCGCGCTTCCATCTTCATTCTTCGCTCGGCGTCGCTTGCCGCCTCTCTTACCGCGACGACTTCCGAAATTTTATTGGCGCGCTCGGCGATGGAAGCGGACAACTGGCGGGCCCGCTCCGCCTGCTCGATCGCTTCCTTTTCGCGCCTGATCGCATCCTGCGCCCGCGCCTCTTCAGCCTCGCTTTTAATGACGGCAATCTTCTGCGCCAACAGCGCTTTGGTCTCGGCCTCCTGTTGCAACCTGACCCGCGCCTCAGCCTCCGCACGGGCACGAGCCTCCGCTTGTGCGCGCGCCTCAGCCTCTGCACGCGCCTGGGCGGCAGCCCTGGCCGCAGCCTGCGCACGC
>JBAZCE010000078.1:0-2315 GCA_041671105.1 Gallionella sp. | reverse complement strand
CTGCCTGAGCCTTCTCCTGCGCCGCCAGCTGCGCGGCCTTCTTTTCAAGCGCCAACAGCTCCTGTTTGACACGGGCCTCTTCTTCCGCTGCCAACGCGGCTGTTTTTTCCAGCGCCAAAATACGCAATCGCGCCGACTCGGCAAACCCGCCATCCGGAAAGTCCTGCAAATAACGAGCAAAATCTGCCGGATCAGCGCTGTGCGAGATGCTCTGCCAGGCCGCGATATCTGTCTCGTGCCAGTGACCATTTACCCGGCTTGGCAACTCCAGCGTTTCATCGGAACTGAACGTTTCATGCACGGCAACACCTGCCAGTTTTTCAACCGAAGGCAAGGTCAGGGCTGCGGCCTTTAAAGCCTTGAAAAATTTTGCCGCACTCTGATAACGATCTTCCGGCCGTTTGGCCATCGCCTTTTTAACCACGGCATCGAGTTGCTTGGACACATCCGGATTGAGCTGGGAAGGCGGCGTCGCTTCCCGGTGAACGGCCTGATGCATGATCGCAATCACACTGCCGACAAAAGGGCGTTCACCGGTCAGAAACAGATACAGAATAACGCCGGCTGCATACAGATCGGCGCGTTTATCGACCTCGTGTCCCATAAATTGCTCAGGCGCCATGTAAGTGGGCGTTCCCAGCACAACCCCCACCTGGGTGTGGGCTGACGAGTCGATCTTGGCAATGCCAAAATCGGCAATTTTAATCTGGGCATCATCGGTAATCATGATGTTGGCAGGCTTGATATCGCGGTGCACCACGCCATGCCGGTGCAAATAATCGAGTGCATCGAGAAGTTGCGTCACAATGAGCAAGCCTTCGCTGAGCGACATGCGGCGGCCGTGATCAAAATATTCGGACAATTCCTTGCCGCGCACCAGCTCCATCACGATGTAGGCCATCTCATCGTTCTCGCCGTATTCATAGATGGAGATTATTTTCGGATGCGTAAGCCGGCCGGCCGCGCGCGCCTCACGGCGAAACCGGTTAAATACCTCTTCTTCTTCATTACCGTGAACGGCCGATTTCAGGATGGTCTTGATGGCAACCTTACGCTCGATGGCCGTATCGAATGCCTCATAGACGACCCCCATCGCGCCTCGGCCCAATTCTCCGATAATCTTGTACTTGCCCAGCATTTGAAGATTGTTCATATCACTCTATTTAAAACCACACGACCCTCGACTCAGGGTGCGTAATGTAGCCGCCATGACGTTAATCCGCAATTCTTAAAGGGATGATATCCGCAAAATTCAAATCATCCCAGGGTAAAATCGACACATGGACAGGTGTTTTTTCGTCGCAGTACCTGCCCTCAAACATGCAATCGAACTGGCTGACATTGTACAGATGGTCAGCTGCGGCATACCCGCCGGCGACGAAAAACAAGGCTGACCACAGGATAATTTGGCTCAGACAGCAAGTTTTGCTAAAGTCCTGCCTTAGAAAAACAAATCATACACCCGCCATGAGCAACGCAGACCCCATCGAAATCGAAAAATTCTCCCAACTGGCCCACAAATGGTGGGATCCGCAGAGCGAATTCAAGCCCTTGCATGAGATCAACCCGTTGCGGCTGAACTATATCGACAGGCTGGCCGGTCTTGCCGGCAAGACCGTGCTCGATGTCGGCTGCGGCGGCGGCATCCTGTCCGAAAGCATGGCGGGCTTGAATGCCAACGTCACCGGTATCGACTTATCCGACAAGGCATTGCAAGTCGCAAAGCTGCATCTGCTGGAAAGCGGCAAACAGGTCAGCTACCGCAAGATCGCCGTTGAAGACATGGCCGCCGAATGTCCGGAATCCTTCGACATCGTCACCTGCCTGGAAATGCTCGAACATGTACCCGACCCTGACAGCGTGATCGCTTCCTGCGCAAAGCTGGTCAAACCGGGTGGCCGGGTTTTCTTCTCGACGCTCAATCGCAATCCGAAATCCTATCTGTTCGCCGTGATCGGCGCCGAATATATACTGAACATGCTGCCGCGCGGCACGCATGACTACGCAAAATTTTTGAAGCCTTCCGAACTTGCGCAGTCATGCCGCAATGCAGACCTTAACGTAACCGATCTGACCGGCATGAGCTACAACCCGCTCTCCAAAGTCTATTCTCTGGGCACGGACACCAGCGTGAATTACATGATTGCCTGCCGACGTGATTAGTCTCCTCGCCTCGACAACACAAACAAATAGTGGCGAGATTAATTTCCTCGCCTCGACAGCACAGACAAATAGTGGCGAGATTAACTTCCTCGCCTCGACAGCACAGACAAAAGGTGGCGAGATTAGTCTCCTCGCCTCGACAGCACAGACAA
>JBAZCE010000077.1:3811-10930 GCA_041671105.1 Gallionella sp. | reverse complement strand
TATTTGTAGATCAGTAAGCGCATGAAGAGCCTGCTCATTGCCGTTGCACTCTGTTGCGCATTCAATACCTCATCAGCCACGGCTTCCCCGCAACCGTGGCAAAAGCTGCCGCCATCCGAACAAGCCTCTCTGTGGCCCGTGTACCAGCAATGGAACAGCCTACCTGAAAAACAGCAAAACAACTTGCGGCGTCTGGCGCAGCATTATCCAAAGCTTAACGCGGAAGAAAAACAACGCTTCCTGAGTCGCCTGGCAACCTGGGCAAAACTCACACCGGAACAACGTCAGGCTGCACGCGAAAAATACCGCGCATTTAGTCAGTTACCGCCGGAAAAACGCGAACAGGTTAAACAGATGGTCAGGCAAAACCAGGCAATCAAGGCTCAACAACCTGCCAGCGGTGTCGCCCCGGCACAGGTGATCGCGCCGGTTACAGCGCCGATTGCGACACAACCGTAACGCTGTGCCGGTGGCTGGTTCCCCGGCATTCTTTGCTGCAGTACGCGCAAGTATGGCCAGAAAAGCGAAGGCCACAGGCACAGCAAACTCGTACTTACTCCAGCAGCGTGGAAAGCCGTGCGATTACGTCCTCGGTAATGTAATCGGGTGCAAATTCCACGCGCTCTGCTTTACGAGCTTTCCAGTCCATGATGCGCGCTTGATTGCACAGCACAACGCCTTGTGTTTCCGTGCCTGTATTGGATAGCGAAACAGTCCA
Source organism: Gallionella sp. (assembly GCA_041671105.1). Classification (GTDB taxonomy): domain Bacteria; phylum Pseudomonadota; class Gammaproteobacteria; order Burkholderiales; family Gallionellaceae; genus Gallionella. The sequence continues at coordinate 10,212 of JBAZCE010000077.1, read as the reverse complement.
CTGCAAGCCTCGCGCATAATCGCCGCCTTGCGTAATCGGGCATAACATCGCCATACCCAATTTATTGAAAGCGTCGGCTGATATAACCAGCGCAGGACGCATTCCGCGTTGCTCTGTACCTAATGCGGGGTCAAAACACAGCCGCACAATATCGCCGCGTTTAGGCGCGCCCCTCATATCAGCTCACGCCCTACCGCTGCGCTGTTTTCCCACTCTTTGTCCATTGGCAAATCACCCTCTTCCATGCCGGCCAGTAACTCTTTCAAAGTGTATTTAGGACGAGCGGGACTGATCACCAGATGCTTGCCGTCGCTTTCGATGGTTACTTGAGCACCGCTAGCCAGACCTATGGAATTGAGCAAGAGGCGCGGTATCGTCAAGGCGATGGAGCCGCCTTGTGAATAGAGTTTTGCAGTGTGCATGATTCCCCCGATAGGCTTTTATATGCATGGCAGTATAACGCATGTTAAACAAATGTATAACAACAAACTATGCCGTTATCGCCGCTCCACATGCCATATCATCGCCATACCCAACAGCAGAAAAAGCCCTGTCATCGCAGTGGCACTGACCAGCGGCTGCCAGTCATTTAGTGCGCCCAGGCTTGCAAACAGACGCCCGACAAAGTGGAACACCAGGCCCATCACGATCCCCAAAAAGATCATCACGCTGATGCCGCCGGTACGGCGCTGATAGGATGCGAACGGCAAGGCCAGCACCATCATCACAAACAACGCAAACGGATACACCAGCTTGTTCCACATCGCGATTTCATAGCGTGTACTCTGCTGCCTGTTCTCTTTCAGATGCGCGGCGTAGGTATATAAATCGTAGGCGGACATTTGCTCGGGCACCACCAGCATCACGCTCATGATGTCCGGCGTCAGGGCGGACTGCCATTCCTGACTCGCCAAGGCTTCGGTCGCCACCCCACGCTTATCAAATTTCGTCTGCACCACATTACTCAACATCCAGCCGCCCGGATCGACATAGCTTGCGTGTTTGGCGCTGATGATCGTCTCCAGATGAAAAGTTTCATCAAAGCGGTAAATCTCGATATCCAGCAAACTGGTGTCGGGCAATACGCTTTTGACATTCACGAAATTTTTACCGTCCTTAACCCAGACGCCGGAACGGAATGCCTGCACGGAAATCTGTGAATTGGTCGCCTTGAGACGCAGCTTCTGCGCCATGCGCTCGGAAGGCGGAGCCAACAATTCGCCGCAGATAAAACTGGCGATCACCATAGGCAGTGCGATTTTAAACAGCGCACCCAACATCTGAACTGTCGATGCACCGGAAGCGCGAAATATCGTCAACTCCGAACGGGATGCCATCTGCACCAGCGCGACGATGGTGCCGACCAGCACCGCGACCGGGAAAAGCTCGTAGATATGGCCCGGCATCGTCAGCACCACAAACAGCACCACATAGCCCAGACTGTACTGACCGTAGCCCATCACATTGAGTTCGTGGATGAAATCGAGGAACGCAAACAGCATCAGCAGCGTCGCGAAAACCAGCGCGATGCTGGCATATATTTCCCGGGCCAGGTAACGAGTCAGCAACTTCATTTAGCAAATACCCTGTGCAGTGAAAACAGCGTCATGCGCCAGTAGAACAGCAGCGCGGTCACCGTCAGCATCAACGTATGAATCCCCACCATACCAATCCCCGGAGACAACTTGCCCTGCCCGACCCATGCATTGCTCACGCTGATCATGTTGCTGTACAGCATGTATAACACGATCGCCAGAATCAGATTCAGCGAGCGCCCGGCACGCGGATTGACATAGCTCATCGCGATCGCCAGCAGCGACAGCACAATCGCGCTGACGGGCAAACCCAAACGCCATTCAAGCTCGGACAGATTCCAGGTAGTGGGGTTCTGCCACAACGCCATGGTCGGCATCGTATGGAAGGTGAGCTCCGCCTGTTTTGCAGCAGGGCTGTCGATGCGCATCGCATAACGCTCGAATTCCACGATACGGTAATCGCGTTGCCCAGGCACCCCCTCGTAACGCGTGCCGTTCAACAACACCAGAAAGCGGTCGCCATTGGCTGCCGTTTCCTGAAAACCCCGGCGCGCGACCATTGTTCCAAGCTTGCCGTTTTGCACCGAACGCACAAACACATTACCGACCATGTTGGTTTTTTCATCCATCGTCTCGACGAAATACACCCGATCCAGCTGATTCGACTCGCGAAACGCGCCCGGCGTCAGCGTCATGATTTCATCGCGGCTTTCCAGCTTACTCTTGAATTCATTGGACTTTAGCAATGCCCAGGGCGAGAGTACCAGACTCAGCAAAGCGATCAGCACCACCACCGGCGTGGCATACCATAACACCGGGCGTATCCAGCGCGTCAAACCGATACCGGCACAAAACCACACCACCATTTCGCTGTCGCGATAGCAGCGCGACAAAGTCAGCAAAATGGAAATAAACAGGCTCATCGAAAGCAGAACTGGCAAATAATTCAGCGCGCTGAAGCCGAGCAGTGCCAGCACGCCATCCACCGCCAACTTGCCGCTGACCGCCTCACCCAGAAAACGGATCAACTGGGAGATCACCACGATACCGAACAGAATTGCGAATATCAGCGCGCCATTGCCCGCCATTTCGAGTATCAGCACACGCTGAAACAGGGTCGGTTGAAACAACTTTGACTTTATGCGGTAAGTTTGCGGATAATCAGGCATCGGAACGTAAAATATTGGAGCAACCCGTGGAATTTAGCATAAAACAAAGCAGTCCGGAAAATCAGCGTAGCGCGTGCCTGGTGTTAGGCGTTTTTGAAGGCGGCCAATTATCCCCTGCCGCACACCTTCTCGATCAGGCCGTCAATCATCAGTTAAGCGACCTGATCGCTCGCGGCGACATGACCGGCAAGGTCGGCAGCACCGTGATGCTACACACGCTCCCGGGCGTGGCTACTGAGCGCGTCTTGCTGGCAGGCCTGGGCAAGCAGGATGAATTCAATGCAAAACAGTTTCTCGACATGTTGCGCACCACCTTTGCAGTGCTGCAAAAGACCATCTGCAAGGATGCGACGCTGTATTTCACCGACCTTGCCGTACAGAATCGCGATGAGGCATGGAAGATCAACCAGATCATCCTGGCGGCAGCCGAATCCGCGTACCGCTGCGACGGGCTCAAGAGCCGACCTGCCGATAAACCTGCCTTACGCAAAATCCTGATAGGCTGCGCGAAAAAACCGGGCAACGCCGCACAATCTGCAGTCGTTCAGGCCAGCGCCATCGCACACGGCATGAAGCTTGCCAAGGATCTGGGCAATCTGCCGGGCAATATCTGCACCCCGACTTACCTGGCAGACCAGGCAAAAAAACTCTCTGAAGAACACAAGCTCAAAGTAACCGTCCTGGAAGAAAAGGACATGGAGAAACTGGGCATGCACTCCTTGCTGTCGGTCACGCGCGGCAGCCGCCAGCCCGCCAAGCTGATTACGCTGGAATATCGCGGCGGCGACAAGAAACAAAAACCTGTCGTGCTGGTCGGCAAGGGGCTGACCTTTGACTCAGGCGGCATGTCGCTCAAGCCCGGCGCCGATATGGACGAGATGAAATACGACATGTGCGGTGCAGCCAGCGTCTTGGGCACCATGCAGGCAATTGCCGAAATGTCCCTGAAACTGAATGTGGTGGCGGTAATTCCGAGCAGCGAAAACATGCCGGACGGGGCGGCCAGCAAACCCGGCGATATCGTCAAGAGCATGGCGGGTCTGACCATCGAAATCCTCAACACCGACGCCGAAGGCCGCCTGATTCTGTGCGACGCACTGACCTATGCGGCGCGTTTTGAACCTGACACCGTGGTGGACATCGCCACCCTGACCGGCGCCTGCGTCATCGCGTTAGGCAGTGTCGCCAGCGGCCTGTTCAGCAATCAGGACGAACTGGCACGGGAGCTGTTTGACGCGGGCGAATACTCGAACGACAAAGTCTGGCAAATGCCGCTGTGGGATGAATACCAGACGCAACTGGACAGCAATTTTGCCGACATGCAGAACATCGGCGGCAGGGCTGCCGGCAGCGTGACTGCCGCCTGTTTCCTGTCACGCTTCACCAAGGACTACCGCTGGGCGCATCTGGATATCGCAGGAACCGCCTGGAAATCAGGCAAGGAAAAGGGTTCAACCGGTCGCCCGGTACCTCTGCTCACGCAGTACCTGATCAACCGGGCCGCAACAAAATAAACTGGCCACAGAAACCACTGAGATGAAACTCCCGTACACTCTGTGCTCTCTGTGGCTAACGGGTTTTACACGATGACCAAAGTCGATTTCTATACAGGTTCAACCGACAAACTGCGCACCGCCTGTCAGTTGAGCCATAAAGCCATGCAACATGGCTTGCATACGGTCATCAGCCTGCCCGATGCGGCAAGCCTTGATGCACTGGACAAGCTGCTGTGGCATTATCCTGACACGGCCTTCATTCCGCACACCCGCGTTGACGCGCCCGACCCTTCGACCGAGCTCAGAACAGGCTTGTCTAAATGGCCGGTCGTATTAAGCGTCGACAATGACAAGTTCCCGCACCACGACATGCTCATCAGCCTGCATGACGAATGCCTGCCCTATTTCAGCCGCTTTGAACGGGTCGTTGAAATCGTAGGTTCTGACGAGGAAGAAAGCCGGCGTGGCCGGGAACGCTACAAGTTTTATCGCGATCGCGGTTATGAGATGCGCCATTTCGATCTTTCCAGGGCGAATTAGCCGTGACATTCCAATTAGTTGATACTCATGATGAGTTGCCTGTACTGACCGAAGTGGTCGGCGACACCGATGAATTACCGGTGCTCACCGAAGTCATCCCGCCACCCGCTGTGGAAATTCAGCACGTTATGCGCACTGACAAGCCCTCACCGACGCTGAGCGGCGACGAGATGGTGCAGCTGCTGCTGCAACTCGAAGTGCATCTCGAAACCGTATTCGCCCGCAAACTCAACAATCAGCTTGAACATCTGCAACGCCTGGCAGTTGATCTGGCAGTCAGCGAATTCAAGGCCGAACTTCCCCAACTGCTGCACAACGCACTCATCGAAATCAAAAAAACAGACGTTAGTCGATAACGGTTTACAACTCAAAACAGGAAACTGAAAACTAAAAACAGTCCCCAACGGTTTACGGTTGAAACTTAGAACAGGAAACTGAAAACTGTCCCCTCGCTGTATAATCCCTTTTTTTAGACAAGCCTGCCCCGGACTCAATCGAAGAGCTCAAAGCTAGCTATCAGCCACAAGGTATTGCCATGGAACTCACTAAAAGTTTTGAACCCAAAAACATCGAAGCACGCTGGTATCCCAAATGGGAGGAATCCGGTTACTTCAAGGCCGGCCTGAACCCTGATCAGGCAGAATCCTTCTGCATTCAACTGCCGCCGCCGAACGTAACCGGCACGCTGCACATGGGCCATGGCTTCAACCAGACACTGATGGATGCACTCACGCGCTACCACCGCATGAAGGGCGACAACACCCTGTGGCAACCGGGTACCGAACACGCCGGCATCGCCACGCAGATCGTCGTCGAACGCCAACTGAATGCAAAGAACATCACGCGCCATGATTTGGGCCGCGAGAAATTTCTGGAGAAGGTGTGGGAATGGAAAGAAGAATCCGGCTCCACCATCACACGCCAGATGCGCCGCCTGGGCACCTCACCTGACTGGTCGCGCGAGCGCTTCACGATGGATGAAGGCTTGTCGAAATCGGTTACTTCTTCGTTCGTACGTCTGTTCAACGAAGGACTGATCTATCGCGGCAAACGTCTGGTGAACTGGGACCCGAAACTGCACACCGCAGTCTCCGACCTGGAAGTGGTACAGGAAGAAGAAGACGGCTTCATGTGGCATATCCGTTACCCGTTAAGCCAGACGGACACCTTGCACGGTCTGACGCATTTGACCGTCGCCACCACTCGTCCCGAGACCCTGCTGGGCGACGTCGCTGTGATGGTGCATCCTGAAGACGAACGCTATCAACACCTGATCGGCAAAACCGTTAAACTTCCCTTGTGCGATCGTGAGATTCCGATCATCGCGGATGATTACGTGGATAAAGAATTCGGCACCGGGGTTGTAAAAGTGACGCCCGCGCACGACTTCAACGATTACGCGGTTGGACAGCGCCATAAACTGCCATTGATCTGCATACTCACGCTGGATGCAAAAATCAACGATCAGGCACCTGAAAAATATCAGGGGCTGGATCGTTTCGATGCGCGCAAACTCATTGTGTCCGATCTTGGAGCCGCCGGATTATTCGAAAAAGCCGAGAAGCACAAACTCAAGGTGCCCAGAGGCGACCGCACCGGCGTGGTGATCGAACCGATGCTCACCGACCAGTGGTTCGTCGCGATGAGCAAGACCGGGCCTG
>JBAZCE010000077.1:0-3801 GCA_041671105.1 Gallionella sp. | reverse complement strand
CACCGAGCAGGCGCTCGAATGCGTATCCTCGGGCGAGATCAGGTTCCATCCTGAAAACTGGGTGAACACCTACAACCAGTGGCTGAACAACATTCAGGACTGGTGCATCTCGCGCCAACTTTGGTGGGGGCATCAGATTCCCGCCTGGTACGGCGTGAACGGCGAAGTGTTCGTCGCACACAGCGAAGCAGAAGCCAGGTTGCTTGCCGACAAGGCAGGTTACGCCGGGCAACTCGATCGCGACAACGATGTGCTGGACACCTGGTTTTCTTCCGCGCTGTGGCCGTTCTCCACACTGGACTGGGATGAAGGCAAGCCGTTCGACGCCCAGAATGAATTCGTCAAACGCTATCTGCCGTCAAGCGTGCTGGTAACAGGCTTCGACATCATCTTCTTCTGGGTTGCGCGCATGGTGATGATGACCAGACACATCACCGGCCGTATTCCATTCAAGGATGTGTACGTACACGGTCTGATCCGCGATGCGGAAGGTCAAAAGATGTCAAAATCCAAGGGCAATGTGCTCGACCCGATCGATCTGATCGACGGCATCACGCTGGAAGATCTGGTGAAAAAGCGCACCACCGGCTTGATGAATCCGAAACAGGCGGAGCAGATCGAAAAGCGCACCCGCAAGGAATTCCCCGCCGGGATTACCGCATTCGGTACCGATGCCTTGCGTTTCACCTTCGCCTCTTTAGCATCCCCCGGCCGCGACATCAAGTTCGACATGCAGCGCTGCGAAGGCTATCGCAACTTCTGCAACAAGCTGTGGAACGCGACGCGCTTCGTACTGATGAACTGCGACGGCCGAGACACAGGACTGGACGAATCGCTGCCGCTTGAATATTCGGCGGCAGACAGGTGGATGATCAGCCTGCTGCAACAGGCAGAAGCGGAAATGGCACAGCATTTTGCCGATTACCGTTTCGACATGGCCGCACGCACGGTATATGAACTGGTTTGGAACACCTACTGCGACTGGTATGTAGAGCTGGCGAAAGTGCAACTTCAGGATACAGGATTCGGGATTCAGGATTCGGAAAGCGGGATTCAGGATTCAGGGGCAAGTCAACGCGCGACGCGGCGCACGCTGGTACGCGTACTGGAAACAATCCTGCGCATGGCGCACCCTATCATCCCGTTCATCACGGAAGAGCTGTGGCAAGCGGTAGCACCGCTGGCTGGCAAGGTTCCCGCTCTTGACAAGGAGAGGGAGGTGGGAGAGGTTTCAATCATGCTGCAGCCTTACCCTAAAGCCGATGAATCAAAAATTGATCAGACGGCAATCGAGCAGATCTCGCTGCTGCAGGAAATGGTCAACGCCTGCCGTCGTCTGCGCAGCGAAATGAATCTTTCCCCCGCTGCGCGCGTGCCGCTCATCGCAGCAGGCGATACAGCAACGCTCACCGCCCTGGCACCCTACATCAGCAGTCTGGGCAAGCTCAGTTGCGTGCAGATCGTCGCCGAACTGCCGGACGACGATGCGGCCATCGCGATCGTCGGCACCTACAAGCTGATGCTCAAGGTCGAAATCGATGTTGCCGCCGAGCGTGAAAGCCTGGATAAGGAAATTACCCGCCTGCAGGGGGAAGTCGCCAAGACCCAGGCTAAACTCGGCAACGAAAGCTTTGTCGCAAGGGCGCCGGCAGCAGTGGTGGAACAGGAGAAAAAACGCATGACAGACTTTGGGGCGACGCTGATCCAACTTCAAGCCCAGCGCGCAAAACTGGGTTAACGGTAGACAGTTTACCGTTTACCGTTTTCGGTTAGCGGCGGCGAATCAAAAAAATGAATTCGCCGTCCTGCTCTGCTGAAAAAATCAGTTCATTGCCGGTCTTGCTGCAAAAATCGACGAAATCATCCGGCGATTTTTTGTCTGTCGCCAGAATTTTCAACACCTGCCCGCTGCTCATGGCCGACAGCGATTTCTTGGCACGCAATATCGGCAACGGACAACTTAACTGACGAACATCCAGCTCAACATCAAATTTCGTCATGAAATTGGCAAACCCGCATGCGCCCAGGCAGTGATGCCGCCTTGCAGGTTATACACATCGACGAATCCGTTTCCTGCCGCAAAGGCCGCGGCCTGAGCCGAGCGCCCCCCCATCTGACAATAAAACACCGTCCTGGTATTCTTATCAAGTTCGCTCATGCGCAACGGCAACAAATGCAGCGGCAACACATCGCCCTGCGGGATTTTGCCGCGCGAAATTTCCGCGTCCGTGCGTACGTCGATTAATTTTAAAGCACCCTGCTGCAACATCGCCTCCAACTCGGCGACGGTTATGTTTTTGAAATCTGCCACGTGATTAATCCTGATGTTTATATTGCAGGGAGCGAATTCTGCGCATTTTTCAGCCTAAAGTCCAGCCCAAGCAGCATCGAGGATCGGGGATTGAGCGAAACCCAGTACTGCGCTTTTCACTCAATTCTCATTCCTCGCTCCTCAATCCTCAATCCTTGCTCACCGATCCTGATAAAATATCGCATATGAGCAAACTAACCTTGATGCTATTGCTGATTTTCACGACCCGCGCCTTTGGCGACGGGTTGCCAGATCTGGGTGATGTATCGCAAGGTGCGATCAACCCGATACAGGAACGTCAAATCGGCCAACAGAGCATGATGCAGATTCGTGCCAGCCGTCAGTTCTTAAACGACGCGGAAATAAGTGATTATCTCAATCAACTGGGCAACAAGCTGGTCGAGTCCAGCAATGAACCCTCGCTGGGATTTGAGTTTTTCGGCGTGAATGATTACAGCGTCAACGCCTTTGCGCTGCCGGGTGGCTTTATCGGGGTCAATGCGGGACTGTTGCTGATCGCGGAAAGCGAATCGGAATTAGCCTCGGTGTTAAGCCATGAAATAGCCCACGTCACCCAACACCATCTGGCACGCATGGTTGCCGCCCAGCAAGGTGACTCGCTCGCCTCGATGGCCGCAATCGCCGTCGCGATACTCGCCGCGCGCAACAACGCACAAGCATCCCAGGCCACCATCGCCGGCGTGCAGGCGCACGCAATGCAAAAGCAGCTCGATTTTACGCGAACTCATGAACAGGAAGCCGATCGCATCGGTTTTGATACGTTGCAAAAAGCGGGATTCAACACTCATGCCATGCCGGAATTTCTGGAACGTCTGCAACGAGCGACCCGTCTGCTCGATGGCAATGCACCCAACTATCTGCGCACGCATCCGGTTACCAGCGACCGCATTGCAGACATCGAAAACCGCGCAAACAAACAGCCCTACCGACTGCTTCCCGACAGTCTCGATTTTCAGCTGGTGCGCACAAAACTCATAGGCTCACAGAAAACAACCACTGACGCGATTAACTATTTCAGGGATGCGCTTACTACGCATAAGCACGGCAACCCTGTTGCACAGCGATACGGGCTGATTTCTGCTCTGCTGCGCAACAAGGAGTTTACACAGGCTAAACATGAACTGGCCGAACTGCAGATACAAAACGATGCAATGCTGACCACCCTTGCAGGACAGGTTAAGCGTGCCGACAAAGATCCGGATACGCTGTCCTTTTACCGCACCGCAGTACAAAACTTCCCCCAACATCTTGCACTTATTTACGATTATGTCGACTTGCTGCTGCAAAACAGTCAGGCCGAAATCGCCGTAAAACTGCTCATCGAACAAATCACGCGCCATCCAACCGACACCACCCTCTACGACCTGCAAGCGCGCAGCTACAATCAGCTGAACAGGCCGCTGGAGCAGCACCAGGCACAGGCATACAGCTTTGCATGGCAAGGGAATATTGTGGCGGCGATCGGGCAA
>JBAZCE010000076.1:0-10941 GCA_041671105.1 Gallionella sp. | reverse complement strand
ATACGGTGCGGTCTTGTTCATCGATCTGGATGATTTCAAGACACTTAACGATACTCAGGGGCATAACGTCGGTGACTTGTTGCTCCTTGAGGTGGCACACCGGTTGTTGGGGTGTGTGCGCGAAAAGGACACGGTGGCAAGGCTGGGCGGCGATGAATTCGTTGTTTTACTGGATGAGCTAAGTGCTGAGCCGGCACAAGCCGCAGCCCAGACGGAAGTGGTCAGTGACAAGATTCTTGTCGCCATCAGCCGGCCTTATACCCTGAAGAATTACGAATATCATTGTTCAACCAGCATCGGCGCAAGCCTGTTTCGCAATCAGGATAATAGCGAAGACGAACTGTTAAAACGCGCGGATACGGCCATGTATCAGGCCAAGAACGCCGGGCGTAATACCATGCGTTTTTATGATCCGGCCATGCAGGCTGTGCTGGAAGCCCGTGCTCAAATGGAACACGATCTGCGCCGGGCCCAGGCGGAAAATCAGCTGCAAATTTACTATCAGATGCAGACCGACCATGCCGGTCATATTATGGGTGCCGAGGCGCTGATACGCTGGCAGCATCCGCAACGCGGACTGATTTTGCCCCATCAATTCATCCCGTTGGCCGAGGAATCCGACCTGATACTGGTTATCGGTCAGTGGGTGCTGGAAGCTGCCTGCAGCCAGCTCAAGGCATGGGAGTCCGACCCGCTCACGCGCGATTTGCAGCTTGCCGTTAATGTCAGTGCCCGCCAGTTTCGTCAGCCGGATTTCGCCCTGCAAGTGTCTCAAACACTGAGCCGCCATGCGCTCAAACCCGCGCGACTCAAACTCGAACTCACCGAGAGTCTGGTGCTGGACAACATAGAGGGCAGCATCGTCAAGATGCAGGCACTCAGGCAGATCGGGGTGCGTTTTTCCATGGATGACTTCGGTACTGGCTATTCATCGTTAGCTTACCTGACCCGGTTGCCGCTCGACCAGCTGAAAATAGACCAGTCCTTTGTGCATAACATCGGTGTGCAACACAGCGATGCGATCATCGTGCAGACCATTATCGGCATGGCCAAAAACCTGGGGTTGGAGGTGATTGCCGAAGGCGTTGAGACAGAGGCGCAGCGTGCCTTTCTGGAACAACACGGCTGCCATCTCTGTCAGGGTTATCTGTTTGGCAAACCGGTGCCGGTTGATGAGTTTGTGGCAAGGTTGAAAAACCTTTAAGTTTAAAAAAGCTGTGGTCCACGAACCACACGAAACGCTTTTAGCAGGCAATCCGCAAAGCGGATGCTCGCAAAAAACACGAACAGATTCAAATGCATATCATTATTGATACTGTCACACGATGGGTGATTTGCTGATTCTATTTAACTTATTGATTCGTTTGGTGACTTTCGTGGCTTTCGTGCTTTTCGTGGATGAAAAAAGGTTTTTAGGTTAATGGCAGCGAACACGCCGATCTCAAGTGGCAACGGTTTAAAAATGATCAGTTTGATATGCTTCGAGACAAAACCGGTTTTAACCGTGGCGGGCCAGGGGAAGTTCCTGATGGTGATTTATATTGCCAAGCAGGCGATGGAATTCATTCCTGACGACGTGGTAGCACTCACATGCGTGGGATTCCAGTCCCGATCTGTCCAGGACGGTGATATGCCCGCGGCGGTAACAGATGAGACCTGCTCGCTGCAAATTGCCGGCCGTTTTCGTGATGCCTTCGCGGCGAACGCCCAGCATGCCTGCAATCAATTCCCGGGTCATGGTCAGTTCATTCGAGGGCAGTCTGTCAAGCGTGTGTAATAGCCAGCGGTCACATTTATGACGAAGCCGGCGCTCAATTTATACCTGACTTTTTGCAATCTTTTGTTCTTTATCTGCGGCTGTGATAAGTCCTGCCCGGCGGCGGTGACACCGGTTTGATTCGCGCATCTGCCAACAGCTTTGCGCATTCGCTGTTTTCTCCCGGCCCGGTTTTGATCAGGGGCATCAGGGCTGCGATCGGTGCCAGAATGACCAGCGCTGCGGCACTCCCGGCTCTCATTGCCAGCACCCCCTTGTCGACACTCACTCGCGGTTGCTTGAAACTGCCGCGCACATAAATCGGGGCCCTGAGCGATAACACGCGCATCCGTTTGCTATTGGTGTTGACGGTCAGATTCAGTTGTTCCTGCGCCAAGTTGATGTTGCCCCTGACATCGATCAAGGCAACATCCGTATCGATGATAAAACTGCGCGTTTGCATCATTCCATTGGTTACGCCAAAATCGGTTGCCATGCAATTGAGCTTGACCTGTTTGTCGCCATTGATGCGGGTGAGGATCACATTGCCGATATTCAGGCCCATTTCTTCGAGCAACAGACGGCTGACCGAGCCTTGATTGATCAGGGTCTTGATTTCGCCATTGGCGGCGCCCAGCAAGCTGGCGACCGAGTTGCCGAGCGCCGAAAGGTCGGCATCGCCATTGATTTCACCGATACTCGCTTGCAGCGGAGGTAAGGTGGGAAATAACTGTTTCAACTTTAGATGGCGGGCTGTCACTTTCATTTTGGCTCTGATCGCATTCTTGCCGGATTTTCCGCGAGCGTCGAGCGTAATGTTCGAACTCACATTTCCACCCGCCATGTCAAAATCCAGCGGCAGCAAGGACAACACGCCGTCTTGCAAATGCACATTCGTCATCAGTTTATTGATGGGCAATTCCTTGTCGCGGATAATCTTTTCAGCGCTGAATTTGATATCCGCATCGATGCTGCGCCAGCGTTCAGTCTTGAACGGTTCGACGGGCAGTGTTTTATTGTCAGGCTGGATCGCGGCGGAACCGCGTTTTCTTTTGCTGGCGTTCGAGTCGGCACCGATCAGCGGTGCCAGATCGGAAAAGTGCAGCACGTGCGACACGACCGCCCCTGATAACAGGGGGCGCGGTTGCGTCCCTCGATAGTCGATCCGGCCTGCGATATCGCTTTTGCCTACCGTGCCGCTGAATGCATCGTAGACCCAGTGGCCGGCATGCGGTCTGAACGTGCCGATCAGATGCCCCTGCGTGGTAAACGGCGGTGTCTCAGGCAGGTAGATGCCGCTCAGCGCATACAGTCTGCTCATGCTTACGCCGGATACGGCAAGGTGCATGTCGATCGCCGCCAGATCTGTCGGGCGGGTCAGCGTGCCCTCAGCGTTGATGACGGTTTGTCCGATATGCAGCCTGAGCGTGATCGGGTAGGGGATCGTTTGCTGTTGCAGCGATAACACGGCACCGGCGCGGCCATAGCCGTTGACTGTTTCGCCGCCTATTTTGCCGTGTAATTGCCATTCGATGCCATAGATCGGATCTGCAGCCGGCGTATCGATATCGGCCGTTACATCGGCATGCCTGATGGCATCATTCAGATGGACATGGCCTTTTGCAAGGATAATCTTGTGCAATTGCAGCTGCCAGGACGAAGGTTTGTTGTCGTTCCTGAAGATCCAGTTGTTCATGCCATCGGCATCGCGTTGCAAACTGACAACGGGAGTATCGAAGCTCAGGATCGGGATATCGATATTTTTTAGCAGCAATGCGAAAGGATTCAGCGAAAACTCGATCTGTCTGATGACAACCATTTCAACCGGCGCTGTTTTGCGGGGGGCGGAAGTCATCTCCGGCGGATTGCCGAGGTGGATGTCCTGCGCGATTAAATGTGGCCACGGGATGCCGCCGCGCCAACCCGGATCACGATCAGGAATGCCCTGTTTTTCCCAGGTCAGCGACAGATCGCCTGAAATTGCGAACGGACGACCGAGCGCCTCGCTGGTGCGCGCGTTGAGCCACGGGCGGGCCAGGTTCCAGTTGAAATTGAGCAGCACGACCAGTGTGACCGCAGTGATGAGTATCAGCACCGAAAAGAAGGCTGCCGCTATGCGGAGCGGTTTTTTCATTTGTATTAAATCTACTCTTTTCAACTTGCATGCTCTGTACGCTTGCGTACATACGTGCAGGATTGTTTGCCGTAGCCTGCCGTTGTCTGCGATGTCGCAAGGAATTTATGCACGTTGCGCTATCTCTGATCTGAACGGATCTGCTCGATGAAATTGCACGCTTGCGCGCGCAACTGAAACGAAACGGTGTTCGTTGCAAAGCAAGCCAATTTTCGACAGCTTCATAGTTGAAATGCCAGCCATAACAGCAGACCTTCAGCGACCTCCAGTCCGATTCCGGGTGGCCGGGCGTGGTAAGGAGCTGCCGCATTCATGTGATGTTCTATCCATTTTGAAAAACGCTTAACGTCGGTCGCCTCATAGAATGCAATCATCATTTCATAGTTCAGGAACAGGCTGCGTTGATCCAGATTGGCTGAGCCGGCAAAGGCGATCTCGTCATCGATCACCACCGTCTTGGCATGGATCATGTCAGGCAAAAACCACACGTGCGCACCCGCAGCGGTGAGTTCGCGCAGTGCACGATGGCGGGCAAAGTCGGCCAGACGATGGTTCGATTTTTTTGGCAGAAGCAGATCGACTACGACGCCGCGGCGAGCTGCAAGCGTGAGCGACATCAGCAGTGTGGGGTCGGGGACGAAATAGGGGGTGACCGCCATGACGCGTTTGCGCGCATTGAAGAAGCCGGAAATCAGCAAGGTGTAGTAAGTGTCGTCCATCTGGTCAGGGCCGCTGGCGATCAGTTGCCCGATGACGGGGCCGGCAGCGGTACTCTGACTGAGCACGGGCTTGCCCGCCCCGATCGCGAACGCCCAGTCCTGTTCAAACTGCTGTTGTGCCTGCAGTGCCAGCGCGCCTCTCAGATCGAAGCTTAGATCAATCCAGGGCGTGTCGGATTCGAAATATTCAGTCGCAAGATTCCGGCCACCGCACCACAGCCATGTGTTGTCGATGATGACCATCTTGCGGTGATTGCGCAGGTTGATACGCCCCCGCGTCGATGAGCGCAAGGGCGGTACGAAAAACGTCACCTGAACGCCTGCATCCGACAGACTTTTGAAGTCGGTATGTCCACCCAGATAGGCACCTACACCATCAACCAGCAGTCTTACCCGGATTCCCTGCTGCACCCGCAGCATGAGGCTTCTGGATATTTCGCGACCCACACTGTCATGCGCAAATATGAAGGTGCATAAATCGATTGTCCGCGCAGCATTCGCGATCATGTATCTCAATGCTTGCAATGCCTCATCCCCGTTTTCGTGAATGCTCAGTTGTTGGTAGGAGGATGCTTCGGGCAGCGCCATGACGGCTGCGAGTTGTCGGGTCCGATGCGAGAGCGTGTTCGTATCGGAAGCCGGTAATTCACGGCCTTTGACGGTTTTCCGGCAGTAGCCTACCTTGCGAATGCCAAACATCAGGTATAAGGGGAGGGCGATATAAGGCAATAAAATCAGCGATGCGACCCAGGAGATCGCCGCTGACGGATGTCGTCGCAGATGCAGGGTGTGTGTTGTGACGACATAAATGGCCAAACCTGACATGACGATCAGGCTGTGCAGTATCAGCCAAAGGTTCTGCATGATGATCCTTTTGAAGGTCCTGCGCAGAGGACGCACGTCGCCATTGTATCGGCAAACGGACGCGCTCTGTCAGACTGTTGGCCGCTGTCTGTCGATGTTGTGAAGTGAGGCGACCGATGGGGCTAAAGCGACTTAACGTGCCCCCTTGTGATCTTTTTGCCCGTCATTTTTATGCCTGCCGGCGACCTCGCGGGTTTCCGATTTTTGCTTGTTCAGTTCTTCTTCCAGATTGTAAGGCTGGGGTTGCAGCGGTTTTTGGAACTGCTTTTTTGGTTTTTGTGCCATGAAAATCTCCTCGAAAGTCATTCGTCACTCGCATCAGATCCGATGGTGACGTTGCGCTACCTTATGCCGGCTTCATCTCAAATTCAGTGCGGCAGATCACATAGCCGCTGACAGATCGTCGATGTGATTTGATCGATAGTGCTTATAAAACCAAAAGACGGAATGTGGTTCCATGAGAATTTTTGGAGTCTGCATAACCTGCGACTTGCCATTGTTTTGTGATGACTTATCGAATGGCTATCAATGATGGCTTGGGCTTTAGCCATTAGCCTGAATTGAGTAGTCTTATCAGTAGTTTTATCAGGCATGACTGCACACCTTGAAAAACCTGCAAACCCGGGACGCCAATTCACTCATGCCTGTTGAGCCGTCAACTCCGGCCTGCGCACCTGTCCAAATTTGAAGTGCAGGTAAATGACAGCACTCAGGATCGCACAGAAAAAACACCACACAGAGAAAAATGCGACCGTGTAAAACCAGTAGGACACGACAAATAGCAGCAACGCGATAACGCCAAACAGATTGACTATCCTGTGACTTGAAAACAGGGCGCTGACACAGGTGGCCACAATGTAAAGCAGCAATACCAGCGGTTTATGAAAATGTGGAAAAATGTACATCACATGTACATTTATCTCGGAGGTGATCGGGAATCTGACAATAAAATAGAGCAGATATGCGCCGACTGCAGCGCCCGTGATTTGAAATGTGTAAATAATTTTTTTGCGCAGCGGATCGGTTTCCAGCAGGCCAATTGAAAGCGGTAAAAGTATCGGCCACAGTACGTGCGAGAACAACGTAAACAGGTAGGTCATGATTGTATTGAGCAGATGTGCCTCAAAGCGGAACGACAGCCACAGTATGCCTTCAATGAGTTGCTGAATCCCGAACAAAAGCGGAATCGCCGCAAAAGGAATTTCAGCCCTGCGGCGCGCCATTTTTACGATGATCAAACCCATTGCGGTCAAAGACACGCCCGCAGTAAAACTGGCTGTTGCTGAAAAACACATCGTTGTTATTTCCTCTCAGTATTGTTGCATCAGGCTGCGTGTTTTTTTACCCACGCCACATAGTGATCCATCCAGTTTTGCAGGAACTCCCGGCTATCAGCGCCAATATTGCCGGTCTGATCGACCAGTCCTTCCTTTGCCTGAATAAATGCCTCGGGTTGACCCATCGTCGGCACGTCCAGGCTGGCTAAAATATTGCGTAAATGCTGTTGAGCCAGTGCGGTACCGATGACGCCGACTGAAACGCCCAGCACGCCGGCGGGTTTGCCGGTCCAGGCGCTCAGACCGTAGGGGCGCGAGGCATGGTCGATCGCATTCTTGAGTACGCCTGGGATAGAACGGTTGTATTCGGGGGTGACAAACAACAGGCCCTGGGCTGCCGCAATGTCAGTCTTCAGTTGTTTGACTGAATCAGCCTGATTCGCATCATCGTCCTGATTGTAGAGCGGCAAATTACCGATATTTACCTGATTGAACTGAAAGTCGGCGGGGGCCAGTTTTTCGATGGCATGAGCCAGTTGGCGGTTAAAGGAGGCGTGGCGCAGGCTGCCGACAACCACCGCAATTTGGTATTGACTCATCAAGTTCTCCCGTAAACAGATTCGTGCTGTGAGGTTCTAGCACCCCGGCGGTTATCTGCGTAAAGTGAAAAAAATAGTAACATTATGTAGTTTAAATTCAAAATATTACCTGCGTGTGTTGATAAGTAAGATTAATAGTATTATCGGATCCGTCGTCAACGGCGGGTTATTGTTGTTCATGTATCGGGATTGCGCATCGGATCGTTGCAGACTGGTTTTAGCTGTTAACGGGGGCTTCCTTATTTTTGGCGAACTGTTGTCCGGGCTGAAGTTGGACTCCGTTACATAAGCTGTCAGCATCAGTGAACCTGCTACAAAACAACTAATGGCTGTTTTTGTATTCATGATGTGATTTTCCTTGTTCTGTTTTTCCATATGCGACCGTTATTCAAATCAGCAGGTTTGCGACCGCTACTGCGATCTCGCGCCGGCGTCGTCGCATACTGCAGGCTATGTTCCACTTTTGTAACCGGAGACTCTGTGCGCTTGCGTACGTACCGTGAGTCTTGAATCTTTATGGCTGATGGCCGCTGTGTCTATGTGTTCTGGCGAACAGATATCCGTATACAGAATTGAAACAATGGCGATAAGGCTGAATCTGCCGGATCGTGTTTCGTTTGAATCCACAGGGCAGCTAACCTGAGAAGGTTTAGCGTTTTGTGCTAAAGGCGGCACGGATCGTGCAATGGGCAGAGAACAGATTTTTCGGGATGCCGACCATTTATTCACCGGTTACTTCCTCCTGGAGTATGTCTGCCAGTGCCTGAATCGCGACGGTGCGCATCACGCCACCACCGGCATGCTTCCTATGGCAATTGCTGCGTATTGCGCGTTAAGACTGGATTGAAGCTGCCGTCTGATCAATGAGGCAAAAAAATGTCTGAGGAGAAATTGAATGATCGTCAAAGGCATTATTTTCGATATCAATGGAACGCTTGTCGATGTCAGGACAAATGAATGGCTGGACGAGGTGTATCGCGTCATCGGCAACTTGCTGTCCTATCAGGGGGTCTTGCTCGAGGCCGATGTCGTCAAGGCTTTGTATTTTCAGTTAATGAAAGAACAACGAGAGGCAAAGAGCGAGCCTCACCCGGAGTTCGACGCGATTGATATTTTTCGCAAGATTATGACGCAACACGCGACGGACTTCACACGCAGCCTGCCGAAAGAAAGGCTGGAACAGCTCCCTGTGCTGCTCGCTCAGACTTACCGCGCCGCATCACGCTTCAAGTTGCAGCCCTATTCCGGCGTGGCATATACCGTCGCCCAACTGCACCTGAAATATCACCTGGCGATCGTATCAGACGGTCAGGCGACTTACGCGATTCCGGAGCTGAATGCCGTCGGTTTATCCGGTTATTTTGATCCGATTTTCATCTCGGGCCAGTTTGGCTACCGTAAGCCCGATCCACGGCTGTTCATTGCCGCGTTAGCCGAAATGCAAATGGATGTGTCAGAGGTTCTGTTCGTGGGTAACGATATGTACCGCGATGTCTGTGGCGCGCAGAGCCTGGGTATCAAAACTGTTTTTTTCAAATCAAACCAGGGCACCCAGGAAAAAGAGGGCGTCAAGCCTGATTATATTATTTACAGTTTCCCTGAACTGCTCAACGCCATTCGCTTCTTCGAGCAGCAGTGAGTCAGCGTGTTGCCGGATTTGATTTAGTCGTGTCGACCTGTCTGGAGAGTCCATCATGCAACAACTGCACCCGACCAAACTCGTCGCCAAAATTGTGCCGGTCACGCTGCACTGGCTGGTGCGTCTTAAAATTGTCCTGGTCGAATCGATGACATCCTGGGTCGATCACCGTGCATCCAGCAAAGGTGCTGCATTGGCTTTCTACACCTTGTTTTCGATGACGCCGATTCTGGTGCTGGCAATCGCGGCGGCAGGTTACGTGTTTGGTGAAAAAGCGGCGCAAGGTGAAATTGTGGCTCAGGTACAGGGGCTGGTCGGGCCCAATGGTGCGCAGGCAATTCAGGCCCTGCTGGCCGCTGCGCAAAATCCCGCTTCCGGATTGCTGGCAACACTGGTAGCGAGTGTGCTGCTGTTGCTGGGGACCACGAGCGTGTTCGTTGAGTTGAAGGGGAGTCTGGATGAACTGTGGGGAATCGACAGAAACCCGCAGTCGGTTTTCAGTGTGCTGTTGAAGACGCGGCTACTGTCCTTCGGTATGGTGATTGTGCTGGCTTTTCTGATGCTGGTCTCCCTCGTAGTGAGCGCCATGCTGTCCATGTTGGGGCACTATGCGAGCGGAATGTCGGGCAGTTCGGTGGCAATGCTTGAGACGCTGTCCTCGCTTATCTCATTTTGCGTCATCGCCAGCATGTTCGCCGTCATTTACAAGACCTTGCCGGATGCCCCGCTATCGTGGCGCGATGTCTGGATAGGCGCTGCCTTCACGGCAGCCTTGTTCAGTCTGGGAAAATATGCGATTGGTTTGTATCTGGGCAACAGCGGGGTCGCATCGAGTTTCGGTGCCGCAGGGTCGCTGATCGCCTTGCTGTTGTGGGTATATTACTCCGCCCAGATTTTTTTTCTGGGGGCGGAGTTCACGCGGTATTACGCGCTATGGTTCGGTAGCTTGCAGCATGAACGGCTGGATTTCGAGGAAAGTGCGCGTCTGGCTGCCAAGACCTCTGCTGACGAAACAGTGCTGCAGACGCCAATCCAGTGATTAATAGCTGGCGGAGCTGTGTGGCGAACCCATGCAGTACATCTTGCTGGGCGTGTTTTTGTCGTGATATCGAATGATAACCCCGGCAGAAGGGGCGACCCACATTCCATCCTTCGTCAGCGTGAAATTCATTCCCATGTTGTCTCTTAATTTCTCGATGAGTTTTTCAGGCTGCTCTTTGAAAGTGGCACCAATAAAATCCTGACTCAAACCTACGATGATGTATTGAACGTTGGCATCGAATAATTTTTCGTTCACTTTCCACCAGTTTGCCCCCCCCGACGAGAACACCGGCTTGCCGAAAAATCGTCGCATATAGTCGTCAAAATAATTTGAACTCACCTGATCATGACAGACCAGGGCGGAACCAACCACAATCGAGAAATTATCCGGCGATGTAAAGGCGGCTCCGCTAATAAACGCTGATAGCAGTATCAGTCTTTTTATCATATGAATCATGCTGTTATACCGGGTTGTTGGCTGCGTGAAAAGCGGCTGTTGCGCGTAGCGGCAGAGCGGAATCTGTTTTGAATTTACAGCCTTTGGCACCCGCTAATCTGTGCGCAAACGCACGAATGGACATCGAATTTCCGAGGGATGGCTGTAAGTCAGGGGCTGCCTGATTTTCTGCTGCAGAAGATTCAGTCGAAGCTGAAGGTGTAGAACACGTCGATAGCGTTATCAACACCCGCCTGGGTGACGATATTGACCCTGGGGGTCAGGATGTAGGTAAGTTTCGTCACACCCGCCACGGCGGTGACCCCTTGTGCGTAGCTGATGAAGGCGCGCGATGAGAGTCGCTTGCCGACCGTGACGATCTGGCTGCTCAGCGGATTGTCGCTGATGCTTGAGGTGCTGTCTTGTTGCAAGGACAGTTCATCGACCCCCAGTGCTTGTTTCAGCTGGCCGGTGAG
>JBAZCE010000075.1:0-10946 GCA_041671105.1 Gallionella sp. | reverse complement strand
AGACAAGCGATACGGACATGCAGCATGCTTGGCAGTATGCGAATCAGGGCAGGCGGGAGAGGGCCGCACAGATATGTCGCGAGATGATTAGTAAAAATCCACTGGATGCAGAACCGCATTATCTGATGGCTTTGCTGGCACAGGAACGCGGGAGCTTTGCTGAGGCCAAAAAACTGCTGAAAAAAGTGATTTATCTCGATTCCTTGTTTATCGCCGCCTACCTTGATCTGGGCGACTTGTACGAGCGGGACGGTGAGGATGCGCGCGTATGCAAGATGCGCACGACCGCGCGCGATCTGTTAAAAGCGCTGCCCGGTGATAGTCATGTCAATTTCTACGGCGCCGCTACTGTGAGTGCTCTATTGCAATACGTCGAGAATCAGCTTAGCGCTTAACGATTTGCGCAAGGCGCGCAGCATCCATTGCCCGATGTTTTGGCGGTTCAGGGCGAACGGATGCTTGAATTGCTGTTGAAATAGGGGAATTCCTGCTACAGCAAGGTATTTTGATAATATAAAAATCAGAATTCCCTGATATGCATAACCTGATATGCATGCCAAGCTTACGCGTCTCATGGATAACCTCATTTGAGTTGTTCGTTGATGTTCTTCACGGCGAGTAACCCGAAGATCTATTAACAGGACGGTAATGGAGAATTCGCACATGGACTCCCGAACTGCATCCGTGCTCCTCGAAGAGGTAGCGCACCGGATCATGGTCATGCCGGAAGGTGCATTGTTGCCTGAACTTTATGGGAATTCATTTGATGATCCCTTATTTGCTGTTTAGCCTGAATGGCGCGCGCTATGGCGTGGAGGCCCGGTCGGTACTGGAAATTACCTGGCTGCCGGAACTCACTCACGCCGAGGATGCGCCTCCCTATATCGCCGGCATGGTCAATCTGCGCGGCAAAATTGAACCCGTGATGAATCTCGGGCAGCGCCTGGGCCATCCTCACACGCATTACCAACTGAGCGACAGCATCGTGATGCTGCAGGCAGACGGCATGACTATGGGCATGATCGTGAGCGATGTTAGCGACGTCGTCGAAATTTCTGCATCGCAAATCGAACCGCCGCTGCACTACGATGACGCCCCCCCCGCAGCGGTGCATTTTCTTGAGGGAAACGCCAAAGTGGGCGAAGCGATCATCATGCTGCTGGATGTACCGCGCCTGATCCATGCACAGGCTATACCCGCATCCGGCGTTCCGGACTATCCCCGGACTGTTTTTTGTCCGGACGCTAGCAATGAAGAACGCGCGGTATTCCGCAGCCGCGCCCGTAACTTGATGCAGGTGGTGGAAAACCTGGAAGAAGATGAACGGATTCCGCTATCCATCATCGAGCTGGGCGAGGAACGTTTCGGCGTGGGGCTTGAAGTGGTGCGCGAGTTTTCTCATCTGCGCCGCGTCACCGCCATTCCCTGCTGCCCGCCGCACATTGCCGGCAATATGAATCTGCGTGGCGACATCCTGACCCTCGTGGATATCAGAGGGCTGCTGAACATCCCCGCAGGCAGTACTGCTGCAGAAGTCATAGTGATCGAGTCGGGCGAGCTGTCCATCGGCGTGCCGGTGGACAAGGTGCTTGAAGTGATTTACCTGCGGCCTGCCGAGATTGCTCACATGACAGCGGCGGCGCATGATGAGAAAAACGAATATTGCAAGGGTGTGGTGCGCTACGGTGAAGGCATGGTCAGCATACTGGACATGCAGAAAATCCTGACTAAAGGTGGCCTTGAGGTTGAGGAAGAAGTATGACCATTGCGGAATAGACAGTACCCACTCCGGGTTTTGCGGTTTTAATCCAGAAATCCGAAATCCGAAATTTTTTAATGGGGGATACAGAAATGTTCAAAAACATAAAACTGCGTTATCGCATTCTGCTGGGATACGCCGTTCCGTTTACGATAACCATGGCAGCGGCTATCTTCATACTGGTCACTGTCTGGAGCTTGGCTGACAGTTCCGGTTTAACTCAAAAAACATACAAAATCGTGATAATGGCAAAAGATACCGAGCTTGGCGTCAGCAACGCCATGCGCGCTACTCGAGGTTACCTCCTCGCCAGGGACGAGAAGTCACTTAAAGTTATTGAGGATGAAAAAAAGAATTTCACTGAAGTAATAAATACTTTGAAGCCATTGGTGACTGATGCCGAGCAGAAAGCGATACTCGATAAGGTGGAAAAATTGCATGATGTCGTTTCAGGCATTGAGCAAAAGTCTGTTGCGCTGATGAACGAAGGAAAAGTGACTACGGCAGCGGCATTGGTATTGTCAGACAACCCCGCATTTGATGAAATAAAAACAGCTATTGATAAATTCGTGGATCGGGAAAATATATTATTGGAAGAGCGAGAAAAACAGCGAATAACCATGATAAATAATATTGTCATGACAATAACGGTTGGAATTATCCTGGTGACGCTCTCAACCATCCTGTTCGGGCTGTGGGTTTCCGGACGCATCAGCAGCTCAATCAAGGAACAAATCGGTGCGCTTAGCGCATCCTCCACCGAGATCGCGGCCACCATGACCGAGCACGAACGTACAGTGGGCGAGCAGTCCGCAGCTGTTTCTGAAGTCTCGGCCACCGCCGAAGAACTGGGGGTTTCTGCCCAGACCTCCGCCCAGCAGTCGGAAAATACGGCCTCACTTGCCAACCGCTCGCTTGAGCTTACCGAGGAAGGCATTAAGCTGGCTAATCGTTCCTATAGCAGCATTACTGAGATGAAAGCCCGGGTCGGGGCCGTTGCCGAGCAAATTCTGCGCCTGTCCGAACAGGCAGAGCAGATCGGTTCCATCGCCCGTGTGGTCGGCGAACTCGCCTCTGAGACCAACATGCTTGCGCTAAATGCGGCGGTGGAGGCCGCACGTGCCGGCGAACATGGCAAAGGTTTCGCCGTCGTGGCATCCGAGATACGCAAGCTTGCCGATCAGAGCAAGAAATCGGCTGAGCGCACCAACGCACTGGTCGAGGAAGTGCAGAAAGCGACCAATTCTGCGGTGATGGCGACCGAAGAGGGTACTAAAACCGCAGAGGAGGTGGCGAACATCGCCAAACAGTCCGGCATATCTTTTGCCTCCTTAGCCGATGTGGCCAATAAAGTCTATGAGGGCGCGCAGCAGGTGATGCTGAACAGCAAACAGCAATCGGGCGCGCTGACCCAGGTGTCGGTAGCGATGAAAAACCTGAGCAACGGCTCGAAGGAAATTGCCGCAGGTACGGTGCAGGTAAAAATCGGCGTGGTGCAGCTGAACGAGGTGGCCCAGTCCCTCAAGGCGCTGGTCTGATCGGTGGCGGAGTCAACATGATTGAAGACAAGGAACTGCGCAGTCTGTTTAAAATCGAGAGCTGTGAACGCTTGCAGCACCTCGACGACGGGTTGCTGCGACTGGAAAAATCGCCAGTCGATCCGTCATTGCTGGAAGACCTGTTTCGGGAAGCTCATAGCCTTAAAGGTGCATCACGGATGTTGGGACTGGCAGAAATTCAAACCAAGGCGCACCAGCTTGAGGACGCGCTTGGGGCGGCCAGAAACGGTGAGGCGGTATTTCGACCGGATGCCGTGGCAGAAATGTATCAGAAGCTGGAGACGATCCGCAGGCTGGTGAAAGTAGAGGTCGAAGAACCACAACCTGTTGCGGATTTCGGAATTCAGATTGCGGAATTAATACCGGAAAGCGCAGAATCCATTCAGCACTCCGAACTCCAAACCCCGCAATCCGCAGTCCGAACCCCGCAATCGAATGTTCCGCAATCGTCTGCCTTTCACATTGAGACGATACGCGTCGATCCGAAGAAGCTGGATGCGCTGCTGACACAGGCTGGCGAGTTGAAGGTAACGAAAATTCGCATTGCGCGCCGCATGACCGAAATCGACGAGCTGCTCGATTATTGTGATGAATGGGGAAGAACAGTGCATACGGAACAGGCCAATGCGCTTGCGCAGAAGTTGGAGTCTCTGCAAGGCAGGTTGAACCACATGCGCGGCGAGGCTTACGAAGACGGCGCCCGGCTGGATTTTGTTGCCGATCAGCTCGAAAGCGGTATACGCACCTTGCGTCTGTTGCCGATGTCCACCTTGTTCGGGCTGTTTCCGCGCATGGTGCACGATCTGGCACGGGATCAGCACAAGGAGGTCAAATTGGTTGTCGAGGGTGAGGACGCAGTGGCGGACAAGCATGTCCTGGAGGAAATGAAAGATCCTCTGATGCACATGTTGCGCAATTGTATCGACCACGGCATCGAAGCGCCGGGGCTGCGCGAGCAGGCAGGAAAACCGGGTGCAGGTACGGTTCGCATCAAGGCCAGCCAGACTTCCGCCAGTATCATCATCGAGGTCAGCGATGATGGTCGTGGTTTAGATCTTGAGGAAATAAAACGCACTGCATTGAAGCGCGGCATGCACAGTAAGGAAGAACTGGCAGGCATGAGTGTGGCACAGATACAGTCATTTATTTTGGTTCCGGGTTTCTCCACCAGCATCTTAATCACCGATGTTTCCGGTCGCGGCGTCGGTCTCGATGTCGTGCGCAACAATATAGAACATCTCAAAGGGACGCTTCAAATCGAGTCCACTCCCGGACGTGGTTTAACCCTGCGGGCGCAGTTGCCGATCTCGTTGGCGACTGTGCGGGTGTTGATTGTCGTGGCGAGTGGTCATCGTTATGCGCTGCCTGTTGAACAGGTGCAATTCTCGCGCAAGGTGCCGTTGCATGAGATGTATACGATGGAAGGTCGGCAGACAATTTCGCTGGATGGTCAGGCTGTTTCCGTGGCCAGGCTCGAAAAACTGCTTGGGATTTCTGACGTGGTGCCAATTGCGCCCCCTGCACTTCTCACGCTGCAATCCACAGTGGTTTGCGTGATCCTGAGTGTAGGCGAAGAGCGTTTCTGCTTGATGGTGGATGAAGTCATCGATGAACTGGAGGTCGTGTTGAAGCCGCAGAGCCGCCTGCTCAAACGGGTGCGCAACGTGTCCGGGGCGACCATCCTGGAAACCGGAGAAGTATGCATGGTGCTGAACCCGAGTGATCTGCTCAAGACCCTGCGCAAGGTATTTGATGTGGCTGTCTCTGTACTTGCAGCAGACACGGCGCCGGCGAAAAAAGTTCTGTTGCTGGCCGAGGACAGTATCACTACGCGCACCCAGGAAAAACGCATACTGGAAGGCGCAGGCTACGAAGTGGTTACCGCCGTAGACGGGGCAGATGCCTACAACAAACTCGGCACACGTTCATTCGATGCGGTGGTATCCGACATCATGATGCCGAACATGAATGGCCTGGAGCTTACCGAAAAAATTCGAGCCAACAAGAAGTACATCGAATTACCGATCATCCTGGTGACCTCGATGGCCTCGGAGGAAGACCAGCGGCACGGCTTGGAGGCCGGCGCAAACGCCTATATCTCCAAGCCATCGTTTGATCAGCGGGTGCTGCTGGATTGTCTGGCGCGATTCATCTGAATGCAATTCTTATGAATCTAACTAACCAAAATACAAAGTCTCCTATCCGCGTACTGCTGGTGGACGACTCGCTCCTTACCCTGACTATTCTTAAACGAATGCTCGCCAGCACTCCGGAAATTCAGGTGGTGGGCACGGCCACCAATGGCCAGGAGGCGCTGGATATTATTCCCATATTACAACCCGATGTTATTTGCACCGACTTGCACATGCCGGTGATGGACGGCCTTGAATTGACCAGGGCGGTGATAAAAAAATTTCCGTGTCCTATCCTGGTGCTGAGCGTATCGGTGCAGAAAGAACAGGTCTCCAATATTTTTCAGTTGTTGGAGGCCGGGGCCATCGACGTCATGGCCAAGCCGCTAGGAGACGTAGCAATGGATTACGGGCTGGATGCACGGGAATTAATCGGCAAGATCAAAATTCTTGCCGGGGTGGTGGTCATCCGCCGGCACCATAAAGAACATGCGAGTAATCTGCCCCTGATTGTGGCTGTGCCACTGCGCATCATAGGTATCGGCGCTTCGACCGGCGGGCCGCAGGCATTCCAGGAAATTTTGACACATTTACCGGGTAACTTCCCTGTCCCGGTGATCTGCGTCCAGCACATCAACGAAGACTTCATGCAGGGACTGGTCGATTGGTTGGCGCCCCAATGCCAGTTGAAAATAATGACGGCCGAGACAGGTATCGTGCCACAGCCGGGCACCGTCTATTTCCCCCGTGGCGGTTCACATCTGATCGTCGACAGCCAGGGCAGGCTGGAATGTACCAAATCGCCAATCTACGACGGTCATCGTCCCTCCGTCAGCGTTACTTTCAACTCATTGGCGCAGCATTACGGCAGTGAGACTGCAGGCGTTTTGCTCACCGGCATGGGGCGCGACGGCGTGGAAGGTATGCTGGCCATTGCACGGGCCGGAGGCGCGACGATTGCCCAGGATGAAGAAAGCAGCATTGTCTTCGGTATGCCCGGGGAGGCTGTGGCATGCGGTGCGGTACAGCACATATTGCCGCTGGAACAAATCGCACCCATGCTGGGGATGGTTGCGGGACAAATGAGAAATAGTTCAAAAGCGCAATGATGAATGCGGAGTGATTCCGCCTGCCTGTGCGTTGCACGCAGACAGGCAATCAGCAATTAAATAGGGGGTGTGGAATGGAAAATATAAACGAATTGAATACTGAATCATGGGTTCTGAATTCGGAGAGCGGGGTTGAAATTCCGCAATTCGCCATCCACAATTTGCATTCTATTGTGAAAATTCTGGTGGTCGAAGATAGCCCGGTGGAGGCCGAGTTGTTGCGCAGAATCCTTTTTAGAGCGAACTATCAGGTGAGACTGGCGAAGAACGGCGAGGAGGGGCTGATCTTCGCCCGCGAAGATCGTCCAGCCCTGGTGATGAGCGACATTCAGATGCCGCTGATGAATGGCTATGAGTTGTGCCGCGAAATCAAACGCGACGAAGCGCTATGTAATATTCCAGTGATACTTGTGTCAGCACTATCCGAACCCGAAGACATCCTCGAAGCCGTCAATGTCGGTGCGGACAGCTACATCACCAAACCTTACGTTGAAAGCAATCTGCTGGAACGCGTCAGCTCTTTGCTTGCCACCCCGATCAGACAGAGGCGGGTGGAGGAGCCGTTGGAAGTAGAATATGGCGGCAAGCGGCACACTATCACCGCAGGTAGCCAACAGATGTTGAATCTGCTGCTCTCGGTGTATGAGAACAGCCTGATCCAGAACCGCGATCTGCTGCTCATCCAGAACCAACTCCATCTGCTCAACGAGAGCCTGGATCTGAAAGTGCGTGAACGCACCGCCGAATTGCATCAGGTATTGGAGGAGACTATTACCGCCATCGCGCTCACGCTGGAAAAACGCGACCCTTACACCGCAGGCCACCAACGCCGGGTAGCGGAATTGGCGGTAGCCATTGGACGGAAAATGAACCTTTCCAAAAATGTTCTCGATGGCATTAATTTCAGTGGTCTGATTCACGATATCGGAAAAATCTACGTACCCGCAGAATTTCTGACCAAGCCCGGGCATCTGTTGGAAATGGAATTTAACCTGATCAAAATTCATACCGAGTTCGGTTATGAAATTATGAAAGGAATCCATTTTCCCTGGCCAGTAGCCGATGCGGTACATCAACACCACGAACGCATGAACGGATCGGGCTATCCTCAGGGGCTTAAGGGCGACGAAATCATCATTGAAGCACGCATTCTGTGCGTCGCGGACGTCGTTGAAGCGATGGCGGCGAGTCGCCCCTACCGCACGGGGCGGGGTATTGACAGTGCTCTGGAAGAAATCGAGAAAAATCGCGATATATTATATGACCCTGTCGTGGTAGACGCCTGCCTGAGCCTGTTCAGGAATAAAGAGTTTGCTTTTAACATTCCCACCTTTGAGCATGCTCAACCAGATTCGGCTGGATAAAAAAGCCGGGATGACAAATCAGGGGAGGCGCAGCGGCAGGCGAAGCCGGAGCGGTATCATATCAATAAATCTGAAAGATGCGACGCATAAGTTGTCTCAGGTTTATATTGCAACATACTGATTAATATAATTTGTTTGTATTCTGTTTCCAGCGTTTCAGCAGCAGGGCATTGCTCACCACCGACACGGAACTCATCGCCATCGCGGCACCTGCAATCACCGGATTGAGCAGTCCTGCTGCTGCGAGCGGTATGCCCAGCACGTTGTAGGCAAAGGCGAAGAAAAGATTCTGACGGATTTTATTAAGCGTCGCGCGCGACAGCGAGATCGCATCCACCACGCTCATCAGGTCGTTGTGCATCAGCGTGATGTCGGCAGCTTCGATCGCAATGTCGCTGCCGCTGCGCATCGCAAAGCTGACATCGGCGGCGGCTAAGGCAGGCGCATCGTTGATGCCGTCGCCCACCATACCGACCACCTGGTTTTCGGTTTTGAATGTTTCCAGTTGTGCGGCTTTGTCCTGCGGCAGTACTTCGGCACGAAATTCGGCTATCCCAACCTGTCGTGCTATCGCCTGAGCCGTGGCCTGATTGTCGCCGCTCAACATCACCACGCGGATGCCCATGCCGGTGAGTTTCGCAACCGCATCATAGCTGCTAGCGCGCATCTGGTCTGCAACCGCGATGTAGCCCAGCAGTGTCGCATCGTTGCCGATCACAATCACGGTCTTGCCTTGTTGTTGCAACGCAAGGATACGAGGCTCGTCGATGCCGATACCCTGTTGTTTTGCGAAGGCAGGGGAACCCAACAGATAACTTTTTCCTGCAATTTCCGCACGCAGACCCTGGCCCGGATATTCTACGATGTTTTCGGCGGGCGGGGCAGATCCGCTCGTCAGGGCGCGCGACAGCGGATGGGATGAGCCTTGCGCCATGCTTGCGGCTGTTTTTTTCAGTTCATCTGCGTTCATGCCCGCCTCAGGCAAGACATCGGTGATGGCAGGTTTTCCCGTCGTGAGCGTGCCGGTCTTGTCCACCAGCAGGATGGAAAGTTTTTGTGCGCGCTCCAGAGCTTGCGCATCCTTGACCAGTATGCCCGCCTGTGCGGCACGTCCGGTTGCGACGACCAGCGCGGTCGGTGTGGCAAGACCCAGTGCGCAGGGGCAGGAGATGACCAGTACGGCCACCGCATTGATCAGCGCCGTACTGAAGCTGCTGCCCGTCAGATACCACGTAGCGAAGGTCAGCAGCGCGATGACGACCACTGCGGGCACGAACACGGCGGAGATTCTATCGGCCAGCTTCTGGATCGCAGCCTTCGAGCCTTGTGCCTGTTCGACCAGCCTGATGATCGCGGCAAGCTGGGTATGCGAGCCTGTCGCCTGCGCGCGGCATTTCAACAGCCCCTGTCCATTCAGCGTGGCGGCATACACCTTATCGCCCGCCTGCTTGCCTTGCGGGATGCTCTCGCCGGTCAGCATGGCTTCATCTACGCTGGACGAACCCGTCAGGACGATGCCGTCGACCGGCATGCTCTCGCCCGGCCGTACCAGAAAAACGTCATCCACGCGCACTTGTTCGACAGCCAAATCCTGTATCACACCATCGCGCTCGACGTGTGCAGACACGGGCTGCAGGTTGATCAGCGCTTCCAGCGCGCTGGAAGTCTTACCGCGTGCCGTAGCCTCCAGTAATTTTCCGAGCAGCACCAGCGTAATCAGCGTCGCACTCGTTTCAAAATAGACAGCCTGATCAAGACCGAACAGCCATACCGCGCAGCTCATAAAATAGGCGGCACTGGTGCCCAAAGCGACCAGCACATCCATGTTCGCACCGCCGCCTTTCAGACTGCGCCATGAACCCGAATAGAATCTGGCACCGATCCAGAATTGCACGGGGGTGGCGAGCAAAAATTGCAGCCAGAGGGGCAGCATGAAGTGTATGCCTGCGAACATCAGCAGCATCCCGGCAATCAGGGGGGAGGTGAGCAATACCGAGATGATGAATTGCCGCAGCTGTGACTGGTATGCAGCGCTACGCGCCTGTTTTTCGGCGGCGAAATCGCGTAGCGGATGGGCGTCAAAGCCGGCGCCTTGAATGGCTTTTATCAGGTCGGGCAGGGCGGTCTTGTCCGGGTTATAAACGATGTGCGCTTTTTCGGTGGCGATGCTGACCGATGCCTCAACATCGGGCAGTTGATTCAATACTTTTTCAAGGCGCGCCGAGCAGGATGCGCAGTGCATGCCGGTAACCTGCAGGTCGGTGTGCATGGGATTTTTCATGGACCGATTATATGCTTTAAAGGGGCGCGTAGCGCCAACACGCAGCCCTTTGTTAAGTCGAGATGCGCTGCAAATTTAAAGCGGGCGTTTAATGCTGACCGCCCCGCGTATTTGTCCTGCGCTATAGCCGGTCGCCTGATCATGCGGGTAGTCAGCGGCCAGTTTTGCTTTTATATTATCAGGGATTTGTTCGCCGTGGCAGGATAAGCAGCCCGGTTGCACTGCGATAGCTTTCATGAAGCGGAACGACTTGCCCGCAGGCTCCTGAACGATTTCGGATGCTTCCATAACTTCGGGTTTCTCGCCGTTGGCTGCGCGCTCGGCAAAGGTTTGCAGTTGTTTCTGTTCCCATGCATCCGGTGTGCCCAGCAAGGGATTGCGCACCTTCAGGCTGACGCGGGTCATTTTCCAACCTGTTTGACGGGAAATGTCGCTGGTCATTTTGGGCGCGACATCGCGGCAGACCTGGATAGCTGATTCCGGCCCGCCTTCGCTGACAGCCTTCTTGTTGACTTCACCCAGCTGTTTCAGGAATGGCATTGCAACGGCGCGAGCTTCATCTTTGTATTGACTCATTTCATCGGCACAGGCACTCGTAGTGCTAAAGGCGAGCAGTATGGACAGGGTAATAATTTTTTTCATGTGAGCTTCTTGCAAAATAGCTGAATGCAATAGTTTCAGCGGGGAAGGTCTCACTTTCGGGTGAGATTTTTCAGGATTCAAGCGAAATTCTGTGCTTTAC